>NZ_JBIAJC010000003.1:0-411395 GCF_042871745.1 Streptomyces sp. NPDC005576
ATAGGCCAGATGTGGAAGCCCGGTAACGGGTGGAGCTGACTGGTACTAATAGGCCGAGGGCTTGTCCTCAGTTGCTCGCGTCCACTGTGTTGTTCTGAAATAACAATTGGCTGTGTTTTTCCGGTTGGTTAAATTTCATAGTGTTTCGGTGGTCATTGCGTTAGGGAAACGCCCGGTTACATTCCGAACCCGGAAGCTAAGCCTTTCAGCGCCGATGGTACTGCAGGGGGGACCCTGTGGGAGAGTAGGACGCCGCCGAACAATTTTTCCGGGAGACCCCCGTGCCTTTGGGCACGGGGGTTTTCTGCGTTTGAAGGGTACGTGCGCTGAGAGCCGTGAACGGGCCGGGGCCGGGTTCGTCGGCCGGGGCCCGGTGCGGTTGGGGCCGTCCAGGGCCGGCAGTCGCGGTCGCGGTTGCGGAGTGATGACTTCCGGGCGAACGCGCGGGACAACGCCGGCCCGTGACCGATTTTCATGAGTGCGGGAATCCGCGCGGGATTCCGCGTGGCAGATGGTTCTGGCTACCCCGGAACTGGGGTATGCTTATCTCGTTGCACAGCGCAGCAAGGCCCCAATAGCTCAGTCGGTAGAGCGTCTCCATGGTAAGGAGAAGGTCTGCGGTTCGATTCCGCATTGGGGCTCAGCACGAGGAAGACCCCCACCATTCGGTGGGGGTCTTCCTGCTTTCCGGACCGTTTCCGTTTTCCCGGGCCGTCGGCAGCGGCCCGGGAAAACGGTCCGGATCAGATCGTCTGCGGCTCGGGGACTCGCATGGCGAGGATGGCCATGTCGTCCGAGGCCGGCTCGGCTGCGAATCGCTCGACGGCCCGCAGGACGCGTGCGGCCACCGCTCCGGCCGTCAGCCCCGTGCAGTTGGCCAGCACCTCCGCCAGGCCGTCGTCCCCGAGCATGCGGGTCCCCTCGCGCCGCTCGGTGATGCCGTCCGTGACACAGAGCAGGACATCGCCGGGGGCGAGCGTGATCTCCTCCTCGTACAGCTCCAGGTCCTCGATGACGCCGAGCAGCGGCTGGGGCTCGGCGGCGGGCTCCACCGTGCCGTCCTGACGGAGACGGAGCGGCAGGGGGTGGCCGGCGCAGACGACCTTCAGGAGGGCGCTGCCGTCCTCCTGGGGACGGAGCTCGCCGTACAGGAGCGTGAGGAAGCGGCTGCGGGCACCCTCGTCGAGGATGGCCGCGTTGAGGCGTTCCAGCACCGCCGGACCGCCGAAGCCCTCGCGGGCCAGCAGGCGCAGGGCGTGCCGGGCGAGACCCGTGACGGCCGCGGCCTCGGGGCCCGTACCGCACACGTCGCCGATGGCGAATCCGTAGACGCCGTCGCGGATCGGGAAGACGTCGTAGAAGTCGCCGCCGACCTCGTTGCCCTCACCCGCGGCGCGGTAGATGACCTCGATCTCGACGTTCGGTACCACCGGCTGGCTCGGAGGCAGCAGGCTGCGCTGGAGGGCCTGGCTGATGGCCGTGCGCTCGGAGTAGAGCCGGGCGTTGTCCAGCGCGAGGGCGGCCCGCCGGGACAGGTCCTCCGCGAGTTCCAGGATCTCCTGGCGGAAGTGGTCGTCCGACGGCTTGCCGAGCGTCAGCATGCCGATGACACGGTTGCGGGCGACGAGGGGGAGTACGACCGTCTCGCCGCCCACGGCAGCGGCCGTGGCCAGCGTCGTACGGGTGGAGTTGGCCATGCTCAGCGGGGCGTCGCTGCTCAGGCTCCGCATCGACGTGCGCAGTGCGGCCTCGTGGGCGGCCTTGCTCGGCGCGCCCCACACCCGGGCGCCGGGGGAGGGCACGGGCTCGGGCGGGTCGATGCGGGAGAGCAGGGCCTTGAGCCCGTCGATCAGATCCTCGTCCTCGTGCAGGACGAAGGAGAGGAACGGTTCCGAGGCCGGATCGGCGATGGTGTAGACGGCGCACCAGGTGGCGAGCTTGGGGACGGTCATCTGGGCCATGAGGGCCAGGGTCTGGTCCCGGTCGAGTGTCCCGGCCAGCAGGTCGGACGCCTCGACGAGGAAGGAGAGGGAGCCCCTGCGGAGGCGTTCGAGCTCCCCGAGGCGGGCCGACTCGACGGCGAGCGCGATGCGGTCGGCGGCGAACTGGAGGCGCAGGGCCTCCTCGTTGGTGTACCGCCCCGCGGCCTCGGCCGCGACGCCCAGCGATCCGGTGAGCCGGCCTTCCACCTTCAGCGGGACCGTCACCACCGAGCGCATCCCCGTGCCGCCCAGCAGCGGGACGGCGCCCTCCACGGCCATCAGGTCCTCGTGGACGGCGGGCATCCGGGCGGAGCCGTATCGGCCGGCACTCGCCTCGACGGGGACCCGGGCGAAGCGCTGGCGGGCGGAGGGCAGGCCGGTGGTGGCACGGACCTCGAGTTCGGTCTCGTCGTCCGTGGCCAGGAGCAGGAAGGCGGCGTCCGCGTCGAGCATGTCGCGCGCCCGCTCGACGGTCCGCTGGAGCAGGCCGTCCAGGTCGTCGGGTGCGGGGGAGCCGATGAACACCTCGAAGGGGTCGGCCGAGCGGCTCTCGCCGGTATCGGTGACCGGGGCCCGCACCGGGCTCTGCAGCACCGCTCGCTCGTCGTCGCGGACCATCAGACAGACCGTGGACGGGGAACCCGCCGTGTCCCGGACACGCAGGTGGGAGGCGTAGACGGGGATGACCCGGCCGTCCGCGCACCGGAAGCCGTAACTGCCCTCCCAGCGCGACAGCTGGAGCGCGGCGGCGATGCCGGTGCTGGTGCCCGGGGTCTGCGGCCAGGCGGCGAACTCGGTGAGCTGCTTGCCCACGACCTGCTCGGGGGCGTACCCGAAGAGGTACGAGGCGTCCTCGTTCCAGGAGGCGACCGCGCCGGCCATGTCGATCTGGACCACGGCGACCCGGATGCGCCGGTCGGCGACCGGCAGGCTCTCGACGGGGAGCAGCGGGCCGGCGGAGCGGATGCCCACGGGCCGGTCGGGCAGGTCCAGCTGGAACCAGACGTGTTTGCGGGTGGGGGCGTACTCCACGCCCCAGCGGGACGCCAGCGCGGCGCAGAGCAGGAGGCCCCGGCCGCCTTCCCGGTCGGGGCTGCCGAAGTCCACCGCCGTGCTCTGGAGCGGGACCTCGCGCTCCGGATAGTGGTCGGCGACCTCGACGCGTACCCCGTCCTCCGCGCGCAGGCAGAGGACGTCCGCGGCGGTGCCCGCGTGCACGACCGCGTTGGTCACCAGCTCGCTGGTGAGGACGACCGCGTCGTCGATGACGTCGGTGTAGCCCCATCCCTGGAGCGTGTCCCGGACGAAGGCGCGGGCTGTCGCTACGGAGCGACCGGCCGGTTCGAAGGTGGCGGCCGCACGCGCGGTGATCACTGCACTCCCCATATGGTGTCGCGTCGCTTCCCCGAGTCCTGTGCCCGTGTCCTGGGCCTTTCGTTGGGATCATGCCGGGCTCGCCCGCCCCGGCCTGGTCCAACTCGTTCCGCCCGGGAGCTGCCCGTGGTCCTGGCGGATGCGCGACGAACCACCGGACGGCCCTCCGCCAGGCTAGACGCTCGCCGGGGCCGCCGGGTACACGAGGCCGGACTTCACCCCGGACGGGGGGAATGGGCGTACGCGAGCGTGTGGGGGCGGCTCTCCCGCCGGGTGCGGCCGGTGCGGGTGGGGGTGTCGTCGGGGTGACGATTCCCATCGATACCCGCGGTCGGGTTCCGGCCTGGTACGTTTCAAGGATTTGACGTTTCCATGGGCACCCGTCGACGGTGGCTGTGGCGGTGAGGTACCTCGGAACTGGGAAAGCTCCCGGAATCACCCGAGCGAAACGGTCAACCCTGCGGGAGGGACACGGTGGAGTCTGACGTGGCGGCGCGGGGTTCAGGCACGCGTACAAGAGGCGGACAGCCCGTGAAAAATCAGCGTCAAGGAACTGTCGAGGTGGACGCGGCAGCTCTGAACAGACTGCTCTCGGCCCTGCTCGCGATGCGTGACGGCAACTTCCGCCGGCGGCTCACGGTCTCCGGGGACGGGCCCCTGACGGAGATCTCCGCCGTCTTCAACGAGGTGGCCGACCGCAACCTCCACCTCACGGGAGAACTCGCCCGCGTCCGCCGGGTGGTCGGCCGGGAGGGGAAGCTCACCGAGCGGCTGGAGACCGGTGCCTGCGAAGGTGCCTGGGCCGCCGCGATCGACGCGTCCAACGAACTGGTCGACGACCTCGCGCGACCCGTGTCCGAGGTCGGCCGGGTGCTGTCCGCGGTGGCCGACGGCGACCTCGACCAGCGGATGGAGCTGCGCTCCCACACGGCGGACGAGACGGTACGCCCGCTGCGCGGGGAGTTCCTGAAGGTCGCCCGTACGGTCAACAACCTGGTCGACCAGCTGTCGGCCTTCACCGAACAGGTGACGCGGGTCGCCGTCGAGGTGGGCACGGAGGGCAAGCTGGGCGGCCAGGCGCAGGTGCGTGGCATGTCCGGTTCCTGGAAGGACCTCACGGACTCCGTCAACACGATGGCGTACCGGCTCACCGCCCAGGTGCGGGACATCGCGCTGGTGACGACGGCGGTGGCCAAGGGCGACCTGTCGCGGAAGGTCACCGTCCATGTGTCCGGGGAGATGCTCCAGCTGAAGAACACCGTCAACACGATGGTGGAGCAGCTCTCCTCGTTCTCGTCCGAGGTCACCCGGGTCGCCCGCGAGGTCGGCACGGAGGGCGAGCTCGGCGGCCAGGCCACGGTGCCGGGTGTCGCCGGTGTGTGGAAGGACCTCACCGACTCCGTCAACACCATGGCGGGAAACCTCACCAGCCAGGTGCGTGGCATCGCCGAGGTGACGACGGCGGTGGCCAACGGCGACCTGTCGCAGAAGGTCACCGTGAGCGCGCGCGGCGAGGTCGCGCAGCTCGCCGAGACGATCAACCAGATGACGGAGACGCTGCGTACCTTCGCGGACGAGGTGACCCGGGTCGCCAGCGAGGTCGGCGGCGAGGGGCTGCTCGGTGGCCAGGCCCAGGTGCCCGGTGCCGCCGGCACGTGGAAGGACCTGACCGATTCGGTCAACACCGTCTTCCGCAACCTGACGACTCAGGTGCGGGACATCGCCCAGGTGACGACGGCGGTGGCCAGCGGTGACATGACGCAGAAGGTCACGGTCGACGTGGCCGGCGAGATGCTGGAGCTGAAGAACACCGTCAACACGATGGTGGACCAGCTCCAGTCCTTCGGTTCGGAGGTGACCCGGGTCGCGCGGGAGGTCGGCGTGGAGGGCCGGCTGGGCGGTCAGGCCGAGGTGCCCGGTGCCGCCGGCACGTGGAAGGACCTGACCGATTCGGTCAACACCGCTTTCCGTAACCTCACCGGCCAGGTGCGGGACATCGCCCAGGTGACGACGGCGGTGGCCAACGGCGACCTGTCGCAGAAGGTCACCGTGGACGTGGCCGGCGAGATGCTGGAGCTGAAGAACACCGTCAACACGATGGTGGCGCAGCTCTCCTCGTTCGCCGACCAGGTGACCCGGATGGCGCGCGACGTGGGCACCGAGGGGCGCCTCGGTGGTCAGGCCCGCGTCGACGGTGTCTCCGGTACGTGGAAGGAGCTCACCGACTCCGTCAACTTCATGGCGGGCAACCTCACCGACCAGGTCCGCCAGATCGCCCAGGTGACGACGGCGGTGGCGCGGGGCGACCTGTCGCAGAAGATCGACGTGGACGCGCGGGGCGAGATCCTGGAGCTGAAGAACACCATCAACACGATGGTCGACCAGCTCTCCGCGTTCGCGGAGCAGGTGACCCGGGTCGCCCGCGAGGTGGGCACGGACGGCCGGCTCGGTGGCCAGGCGCAGGTGCCCGGCGTGGCGGGCGTGTGGCGCGATCTGACCGACTCGGTGAACGGCATGGCCGGCAACCTCACCGCCCAGGTCCGCAACATCGCGCAGGTCGCCACCGCGGTGGCGCGCGGTGACCTGTCGCAGAAGATCGACGTGGACGCGCGGGGCGAGATCCTGGAGCTGAAGAACACCCTCAACACGATGGTGGACCAGCTCTCGAACTTCGCGGAGCAGGTGACCCGGGTGGCCCGCGAGGTGGGTACCGAGGGCATTCTCGGCGGTCAGGCCGAGGTGCAGGGGGTGTCCGGCACGTGGAAGGACCTCACCCAGTCCGTCAACGGCATGGCCAACAACCTCACTCTCCAGGTGCGGAACATCGCCGAGGTCACGACCGCGGTGGCCAAGGGCGATCTCTCGAAGAAGATCACCGTCGACGCCAAGGGCGAGATCCTCGAACTGGTCACGACCGTCAACACCATGGTCGACCAGCTGATGAACTTCGCCGACGAGGTCGCCCGGGTGGCCCGTGAGGTGGGTACCGAGGGCATCCTCGGCGGTCAAGCCCGGGTGCGCGGCGCGACGGGCATCTGGAAGGACCTCAGCGACAACGTCAACCTGATGGCCAACAACCTGACGAGCCAGGTACGGAACATCTCCCGGGTCTCGTCGGCGGTCGCCAACGGCGACCTGACGAAGAAGGTCACGGTGGAAGCGCGGGGCGAGGTCGCCGAGCTGGCCGACACCGTCAACACCATGGTGACGACGCTCTCCTCGTTCGCCGACGAGGTGACCCGGGTGGCCCGCGAGGTCGGTACCGAGGGCATCCTCGGCGGTCAGGCGCGGGTTCCGGGGGTCGCGGGGACCTGGAAGGACCTCACCGAGTCCGTGAACTCGATGGCCTCCAACCTCACCGGGCAGGTACGGCAGATCGCGACCGTCACCACCGCCATCGCCAAGGGCGACCTCACCAAGAAGATCGACATCGACGCGCAGGGCGAGATCCTGCAGCTGAAGGACACCATCAACACGATGGTCGACCAGCTGTCGTCCTTCGCCGACCAGGTGACCCGGGTGGCCCGCGAGGTGGGGACGGAGGGCCAGCTGGGCGGGCAGGCCCGGGTGCGGGACGTCGACGGCACCTGGCGCGACCTGACCGAGTCGGTGAACGAGATGGCCGGGAACCTCACCCGGCAGGTGCGGGCCATCGCGGCCGTCGCCACCGCGGTGACGCGCGGCGATCTGAACCTCAAGATCGACGTGGACGCGGCCGGCGAGATCCAGGTGCTGCAGGACAACATCAACACGATGATCGCCAACCTGCGCGACACGACCCTCGCCAACAAGGAGCAGGACTGGCTGAAGGGCAACCTCGCCCGGATCTCCGGCCTGATGCAGGGCCGCCGCGACCTCGACGACGTCGCCTCGCTGATCATGAGCGAGCTGACCCCGGTGGTCTCCGCCCAGCACGGCGCGTTCTTCATGGCCATGGTCGCGGGCGACACCGACGAGGTGGGCGCGGACGGCGGTGCGGAGGACGCGTACGAGCTGCGGATGCGCGGCAGTTACGGGTACTCGGTCGGCTCGATGCCGACCTCCTTCCGGCCCGGCGAGTCGCTCATCGGCCAGTCCGCGGCGGAGAAGCGGACCATCCAGGTCGACAGCGCGCCTCCCGCCTACCTGAAGATCTCCTCGGGCCTCGGCGAGGCACCCCCGGCCCATGTGATCGTGCTGCCGGTGCTCTTCGAGGGCAAGGTCCTCGGGGTGATCGAGCTGGCCTCCTTCCAGCCGTTCACCCAGATCCAGCGGGACTTCCTGAACCAGCTCGCCGAGATGATCGCGACGAGCGTCAACACCATCAGCGTCAACACCAGGACCGAGAAGCTGCTGGAGCAGTCGCAGGAGCTGACCGAGCAGCTCCGGGACCGCTCGCAGGAGTTGGAGAACCGGCAGAAGGCCCTCCAGGCGTCCAACGCCGAACTCGAGGACAAGGCGGCGCTGCTGGCCCGTCAGAACCGGGACATTGAGCTGAAGAACACCGAGATCGAGGAAGCCCGCCAGGTCCTCCAGGAGCGGGCCGAGCAGCTCGCCGTCTCGATGCGGTACAAGTCGGAGTTCCTGGCGAACATGTCGCACGAGCTGCGCACCCCGCTCAACTCCCTGCTGATCCTCGCCAAGTTGCTGGCGGACAACGCCGAGGGGAACCTCTCGCCGAAGCAGGTGGAATTCGCCGAGACGATCCACGGGGCTGGTTCCGACCTGCTGCAGCTGATCAACGACATCCTCGACCTCTCCAAGGTCGAGGCCGGCAAGATGGACGTCAGCCCGACCCGCATCGCGCTGGTCCAGCTGGTCGACTACGTGGAGGCGACCTTCCGGCCGCTCACCGCCGAGAAGGGGCTCGACTTCTCGGTACGCGTCTCGCCCGAACTCCCCGCGACGCTCCACACCGACGAGCAGCGACTGCTCCAGGTGCTGCGCAACCTGCTCTCCAACGCGGTGAAGTTCACCGACAGCGGTGCGGTGGAGCTGGTGATCCGCCCCGCCGGACCGGACGTCCCGAACGCCATCCGGGAGAACCTCCTGGAGACGGGGGCGGTGCGGGACGCGGACGCCGACCTCATCGCTTTCTCGGTCACCGACACCGGGATCGGGATCGCCTCCAGCAAGATGATGGTGATCTTCGAGGCGTTCAAGCAGGCGGACGGCACCACCAGCCGCAAGTACGGCGGTACCGGCCTCGGCCTCTCCATCAGCCGGGAGATCGCGCGCCTGCTGGGCGGGGAGATCCACGCGGCGAGCGAGCCGGGCCGCGGTTCCACCTTCACGCTCTACCTCCCGCTGCGCCGCGGTGACCTGCCGGCGCAGGGATACCCGCAGGCGGAACCGGACGCCCTCGAACTGCCCTCCGGCAGCGGGGAGTACGGCTCTCCGGCCGACTCCGCGCCGCTGGGCGACCCGGCCAACTCCGCGGGGGTGTTCCGGCGCAGGCGACAGGCGCTCGGCGATCCCCGCCGCCGTCCGGCGCTGCCCGCGCCCAACCGTCCCGGTGCCGGGGCGGCCGCGGGGCCGGAGAACGCCGCTCAGGAGGACTGGGTCCAGGGGGCAGGGGCGCCCGAGGCCCGGAAGTCGTTCCGGTTCCGCGGCGAGAAGGTGCTGATCGTCGACGACGACATCCGCAACGTCTTCGCCCTCACCAGCGCCCTGGAACAGCACGGACTCTCGGTGCTCTACGCCGAGAACGGCCGCGAGGGGATCGAAGTGCTGGAGCAGCACGACGATGTGGCGGTCGTGCTGATGGACATCATGATGCCCGAGATGGACGGGTATGCCACGACGACGGCGATCCGGCGGATGCCCCAGTTCGCCGCTCTCCCGATCGTCGCGCTGACGGCGAAGGCCATGAAGGGTGACAAGGAGAAGGCGCTCGACTGCGGCGCCTCCGACTATGTCACCAAGCCGGTCGACCCCGACTATCTGCTCGGCGTCATGGAGAGGTGGATGCGCGGGGAGTGACGCGGGTAGGAGGGGGGTGCCGACGGGTGCCGCGGGTACGGCACCCCCCTCGGCACAGGTGTGTGGACCGGCGCGCGCTTCGGCTCCCCCGGAGATTGTGGAGACACCGTCCGACCGGGAACCTTCCGAACTTCCGCCGCGTTCTTGTTGTGTGCACAGTGACATCGCGGTGACAGGGTGTGGCGACGGCCGGGGTGCGGCTACGATGACCGGCACAAGACGGACGGCGATACGGAGCCGTCCCCTGGGGCGGCACCCGGTGCGATGCCGGGATGAGGAGGGCGGGCCATGATGCAGAAGGCCAAGATCCTCCTGGTCGATGACCGGCCGGAGAATCTGCTGGCGCTGGAGGCCATCCTCTCTGCGCTGGATCAGACGCTGGTGCGGGCATCGTCAGGGGAGGAAGCGCTCAAGGCGCTGCTCACGGACGACTTCGCGGTCATTCTGCTCGATGTCCAGATGCCGGGAATGGACGGCTTCGAGACAGCCGCGCACATCAAGCGCCGTGAGCGGACTCGGGACATCCCGATCATCTTCCTCACTGCGATCAACCACGGACCGCACCACACCTTCCGCGGTTATGCGGCAGGTGCCGTCGACTACATCTCGAAGCCCTTCGACCCCTGGGTGCTGCGTGCCAAGGTGTCGGTCTTCGTCGAGCTGTACATGAAGAACTGCAAGCTGCGCGAGCAGGCGGCCCTGCTGCGGGCTCAGCTCGACGGCGGGCGCTCCGGCGAGGACAGGGAGCCGGCCGGACTGCTGGCCGAGCTCTCGGCACGCCTGGCCGCGGTGGAGGAGCAGGCCGAGGCGCTCTCCAAGCAGTTGGACGACGAGTCCGCGGACGCGGCGGCCGTGGCCACCGCCGCGCATCTCGAACGCAAGCTCACGGGGCTGCGGCGGGCGCTCGACGCCCTGGAGCCCGGAACGAACGGCGCCACCGGCATCCTGCCGTCGCAGAGCTGACCAGAAGCGCAACCGGGAACCGCAACCGAGAACGACGAGCAAGCACCGCGGAGCTGACGGCCGTACGGTTCCGGAAGCCGCAGACCGAACCGTTGCGAACCGACGGCGCGGAACTGACGGCGCTGGTCCGGCCGCTGCTGTCCCGCACACGTCCGGGCGATTCGCGTGCGAGGGCGCACCCCCACTCGACGGTGAGAAGGCGTCAGTTTCTGTCCGCCGCGAACCGACACGGTCGGGTGAACCCGACGGGCACGTGTCCCGACGCGTCGACACCGGTAACCTCGGCCCATGGCCTCACGTACGTCCGGCAAGGGTTCCCAGAGCTCGGCGGGCACCGCGAAGAGCGTCGGCCGTACACCGGGGCCGGCGAGAAAAGTCGCGCCCGCCAAAAAGGTGCCGACGGGGAAAGCGGCGCCCCCGCGCAGGGCGCCGGTCAAGAAGGCAGCGGCCAAGAGGCCCGCACCAAGACCCGCAGCGTCCCCCACCAACGGGGTGTACCGACTGGTGCGCGCCGTCTGGCTCGGCATGGCGCACGGTGTCGGCGCACTGTTCCGTTCGATAGGGCGAGGCGCCAAGGGACTCGATCCGGCCCACCGCAAGGACGGGCTGGCGCTGCTGCTGCTGGGACTCGCGCTGATCGTCGCCGCGGGCACCTGGTCGAATCTGCGCGGACCCGTCGGTGACCTGGTCGAGATGCTGGTGACCGGGGCGTTCGGCCGGCTCGACCTGCTCGTACCGATACTGCTGGGCGCGGTCGCCGTGCGGCTGATCCTCTATCCCCACAGGCCCGAGGCGAACGGACGGATCGTCATCGGCCTCTCGGCACTGGTCATCGGCATCCTCGGGCAGGTCCACATCGCCTGCGGCAGCCCGGGGCGCGGGGACGGTACGGAGGCCATACAGGACGCGGGCGGTCTGATCGGCTGGGGCGCGTCCACCCCGCTCGTCTTCGCCATGGGCGAGGTGCTCGCCGTTCCCCTGCTGCTCCTGCTGACGGTGTTCGGGCTTCTGGTCGTCACGGCCACACCGGTCAACGCGATTCCGCAGAGGCTCCGGCTGCTCGGGGTGAAGCTGGGCATCGTCGAGGCGCCGGCGGGCCCGGAGGACGGCTACGAGCGTTACGCCGGCGACGACGAGCGGTACGACGACCAGTGGCGCGAGGCGCTCCCCGGCCGGACGCGCCGTGCCCCCGGGCGCGGCCCCGACGGGGTGTTCGACGCGGAGGACGCCGAGTCCGAGGCGCCGGCCCGGCGTCGCAGGCCCCGGCGGCAGACGGCGCAGCCCGGGACGAACCGGCCGATGGACGCCGTCGACGTCGCCGCGGCCGCCGCCGCCGCGCTGGACGGAGCGGTGCTCAACGGCATCTCGCCCTCGCCCGTGGTCGCCGACCTCACCCACAAAGTGTTCGGCGACCGGGACCGCACCGGCGAGCGGGAGGGGGCCGGCAGCCCCGTGCCCGGCGCGCGCGGAGCGCGGTCCGCCGAGGACGCCGGCCAGGAGCGCACCGGCCGGAAGCCCGCCGGCGCCCCGCCCGTCGGCGTACCGGACCTGACCAAGCCCGCGCCGGAGCAGACCCGGCCGTTGCCCGCGCGGGCGGAGCAGCTCCAGCTCTCCGGCGACATCACCTACTCGCTGCCCTCCCTCGATCTGCTGGAGCGCGGCGGCCCGGGCAAGACGCGGAGCGCGGCCAACGACGTGGTCGTCGCCTCGTTGACCAACGTCTTCACGGAGTTCAAGGTCGACGCGGCCGTCACCGGCTTCACCCGGGGCCCGACGGTCACCCGGTACGAGGTGGAGCTCGGGCCGGCGGTGAAGGTCGAGCGCATCACCGCCCTCACCAAGAACATCGCCTACGCCGTCGCCAGCCCCGACGTCCGGATCATCTCGCCGATCCCCGGCAAGTCCGCGGTCGGCATCGAGATCCCCAACTCCGACCGGGAGATGGTCAACCTCGGCGACGTTCTGCGGCTCGCGGACGCGGCCGAGGACGACCATCCGATGCTGGTCGCGCTCGGCAAGAACGTCGAGGGCGGCTATGAGATGGCCAACCTGGCGCAGATGCCGCACGTGCTGGTCGCGGGGGCGACCGGCTCCGGAAAGTCGTCCTGCATCAACTGCCTGATCACCTCGATCATGGTCCGGGCCACCCCGGACGACGTGCGCATGGTCCTCGTCGACCCCAAGCGGGTCGAGCTGACCGCGTACGAGGGCATCCCGCACCTGATCACGCCGATCATCACCAACCCGAAGAAGGCGGCCGAGGCGCTCCAGTGGGTGGTGCGGGAGATGGACCTGCGCTACGACGACCTCGCCGCGTACGGCTTCCGGCACATCGACGACTTCAACCACGCGGTGCGCGACGGCAAGGTGAAGGCGCCCGAGGGCAGCGAGCGGGAGCTCGCCCCGTACCCGTACCTGCTGGTCATCGTCGACGAGCTGGCGGACCTGATGATGGTCGCGCCGCGTGACGTGGAGGACTCCATCGTCCGCATCACGCAGCTGGCACGGGCCGCCGGTATCCACCTGGTGCTCGCGACGCAGCGGCCCTCCGTCGACGTCGTCACCGGACTGATCAAGGCCAACGTGCCCTCCCGGCTGGCGTTCGCGACGTCCTCGCTCGCGGACAGCCGGGTCATCCTGGACCAGCCCGGTGCCGAGAAGCTCATCGGGAAGGGGGACGGTCTGTTCCTGCCGATGGGGGCGAACAAGCCGACCCGTATGCAGGGCGCCTTCGTCACCGAGGCCGAGGTCGCCGCCGTGGTCCAGCACTGCAAGGACCAGATGACCCCCGTCTTCCGGGACGACGTGGTGGTCGGGACAAAGCAGAAGAAGGAGATCGACGAGGACATCGGTGACGACCTCGACCTGCTCTGCCAGGCCGCGGAGCTCGTCGTCTCGACACAGTTCGGCTCGACCTCGATGCTCCAGCGGAAGTTGAGGGTCGGCTTCGCCAAGGCAGGAAGGCTCATGGACCTGATGGAGTCCCGGAACATCGTCGGTCCGAGCGAGGGGTCGAAAGCCCGTGACGTCATGGTGAAGCCCGACGAACTCGACGGGGTATTGGCCCTGATCCGGGGGGAAACAGCTCCTTGATGGTCACGGAAGCATCGCGAATGCTCTTCCCGGGAGGGTGGGGGGCAACCGTTGCGTCCGGTCGTACGTCACGTTCAAGTGGAGGGTGCGGCCGCGGCCGCTCCCGCCATACAGCCCAAGGGGTTGTCCGGCGGACCCGATGGCGTACAAGTCGTCGCGCCCGGTTGCCCCACCCTTTCGCACCCCCCCTAGACTGAACATCCAGCAGGTGGCTCACGCTCGAAAGGCGCCCCCGTGTCCATCGGCAACTCCCCCGAAGACGAACGGCCTTCGATCGGTCGTGTGCTTCAGCAGGCTCGTATCGCCGCAGGTCTGACGGTCGACGAAGTCAGCGGCTCCACCCGGGTGCGCATCCCCATCGTGCACGCGATCGAGAACGGCGACTTCTCGTGCTGCGGCGGCGACGTCTACGCGCGCGGTCACATCCGTACCGTCGCCCGCGCGGTCGGCATCGATCCTGAACCGTTGGTCGAGCAGTTCGACGCCGAACACGGCGGCCGTCCTGTGCCGACGCCGGCGGCTCCGCTCTTCGAAGCGGAACGCATCCGATCGGAACCCCGGCGGCCCAACTGGACCGCGGCCATGGTCGCGGCGATTGTCGCCGTCGTCGGTTTCGTCGGCTTCACCCTCTTCAACGGTGAGGACGAGGGAACCAGCACCGCACACGTGGCCGAGGGCTCCACGCCCCAGAAGGCCACCGCCAAACCCACCCCCACCAAGCCCGCCGACCCCAAGCCCGTGCCGTCGGAGAGCGCCATCGCGGCGGCTCCGCTGGACAAGGTGACGGTCAAGCTCAGTGCCACCGAGGGCAAGAGCTGGATCTCAGCCAAGGACCACAGCGGGCAGATCCTCTTCGACGGACTGCTTCTGCAGGGCCAGTCGAAGACGTTCCAGGACGAGGAGCGTGTCGACCTCGTCCTCGGGAACGCCGGATCCATCGATCTCTTCGTGAACGGCAAGAAGGTCGAGGACCAGTTCGAACCCGGACAGGTCGAGCGGCTTTCCTACGCGAAGGGCGACCCGGAGGCGGGCTGACAACGCCCGGCCTCCCGCACGACCGCTCCACCCCGCACCGCACCCGATCACGACGAACGCCCGGCCCCGCTGCCGGGCGTTCGTCGCGTTCCGCACCGTCGCGCCGCCGGCCGTTCGCCGTGTCTTCGCGTGGGCGGAGGTGACTGGGGGTAGCGGGGAACCCTGCGCGGCAGGGCGCCCGCCACGACAAAGTAGTCTTGATTCCATGCCCGAACGCCGTACCGTCGCCCTCGTCACTCTTGGCTGCGCCCGTAACGAGGTGGACTCGGAGGAGCTTGCAGGCCGCTTGGCAGCGGACGGCTGGGAGCTCGTCGAGGACGCCTCCGACGCGGATGTCGCCGTCGTCAACACCTGCGGCTTCGTCGAAGCCGCCAAGAAGGACTCCGTCGATGCCCTCCTCGAAGCCAATGATCTGAAGGATCACGGCAGGACCCAGGCCGTCGTCGCGGTCGGCTGCATGGCCGAGCGCTACGGCAAGGACCTCGCCGAGGCCCTGCCAGAAGCGGACGGAGTCCTCGGATTCGACGACTACGCCGACATCTCCGACCGCCTCCAGACCATCCTCAACGGTGGCATCCACGCCTCGCACACCCCGCGCGACCGGCGCAAGCTCCTCCCGATCAGCCCCGCCGAACGGCAGGACGCCGCTGTGGCCCTCCCCGGGCACGCGCAGGAGATCGCCCCGGCCCCCGCCGACCTCCCGGACGGCATCGCCCCGGTCTCCGGACCGCGCGCCCCGCTGCGCCGCCGGCTCGGCACCAGCCCCGTCGCCTCGGTGAAGCTGGCCTCCGGCTGCGACCGCCGGTGCACCTTCTGCGCCATCCCGTCCTTCCGCGGCTCCTTCATCTCCCGCCGCCCCTCCGACGTGCTGGGCGAGACCCGCTGGCTGGCCGAACAGGGCGTCAAGGAGGTCATGCTGGTCTCCGAGAACAACACCTCGTACGGCAAGGACCTCGGCGACATCCGCCTGCTGGAGACCCTGCTGCCGGAGCTCGCCGACGTCGAGGGCATCGAGCGCATCCGGGTCAGCTACCTCCAGCCCGCCGAGATGCGCCCCGGACTGATCGACGTCCTGACCTCGACGCCGAAGGTCGCCCCGTACTTCGACCTGTCCTTCCAGCACTCCGCTCCCGGCGTGCTGCGCGCCATGCGCCGTTTCGGCGACACCGACCGGTTCCTGGAACTCCTGGACACCATCCGCTCCAAGGCCCCGCAGGCCGGTGCCCGGTCCAACTTCATCGTCGGCTTCCCCGGCGAGACCGAGGCCGACCTCGCCGAGCTGGAGCGCTTCCTCACCGGAGCCCGGCTCGACGCCATCGGCGTCTTCGGCTACTCCGACGAGGAAGGCACCGAAGCGGTCGGCTACGAGAACAAGCTGGACGCCGACACCATCGCCGAGCGCCTCGCGCACATCTCCCAGCTCGCCGAGGAACTCACCTCCCAGCGTGCCGAGGAGCGGGTCGGCGAGACCTTGCAGGTGCTGGTCGAGTCCGTGGAGTCCGAGGAGGACGGCCCGGTCGCGATCGGCCGCGCCGCGCACCAGGCACCCGAAACGGACGGCCAGGTGGTCTTCACCACACGCGAAGGGCTCGTCCCCGGCCTTATGGTCGAGGCGAAGGCAGTGGGCACCGAGGGAGTCGACCTGGTGGCCGAACAACTCACACTCTCGGAGGCGGCCAGATGACGGGAGCCCCGGCATCCGCGACGGGCGGTTCCGGCGCCACGCCGGTCCGCGGCGGCAAGCTGGGCACCCCGGCCGTGAACCAGGCCGGCCTGTGGAACATCGCCAACATCCTCACCATGATCCGGCTGCTCCTGGTGCCCGGCTTCGTGATGCTGCTGCTGGCGGACGGCGGGTACGACCCCGCCTGGCGGTCCGTCGCGTGGGCGGCCTTCGCCATTGCGATGATCACCGACCTGTTCGACGGTCACCTCGCCCGCACGTACAACCTGGTCACCGACTTCGGGAAGATCGCCGACCCCATCGCCGACAAGGCGATCATGGGAGCGGCGCTTATCTCGCTGTCGTGGCTGGGCGACCTGCCGTGGTGGATCACCGGTGTGATCCTCTTCCGTGAGCTGGGCATCACGCTCCTGCGGTTCTGGGTGATCCGGCACGCCGTGATCCCGGCGAGCCGGGGTGGCAAGCTGAAAACGCTGGCGCAGGGAACGGCCGTGGGCATGTACGTCCTGGCGCTCACCGGTCCGCTCGCGACCCTCCGCTTCTGGGTGATGATGGTCGCCGTCGCGCTGACGGTGGTCACCGGACTCGACTACGTACGCCAGGCGGTCGTGGCGCGCCGGAAGGGGCTCGCCGCCGAGCGGGTCGCGGCGCTGGAGGCGGTCGCCCTGGCGCTGGACCCCCACGCGGACGCAGGTGTGGTCGCGGACGCGGTCGCGCCGACGACGGTGGCCGAGGAGGCCCGGGGCGCGGTCACCGGCGCGACCGCAGTGGCCGGGACGGCGCCGGTGGCCGCCGGGGGCGAGGGCCTTCCCGGTGCTGCCGTGCTGCCCGACGGCGATCCACTCCCCGGAGCCGTGGTCGGCGACCCCGCCGAGGCCGAGAGGTGACCCTCGCGGCCCGGGTACTGCGGCAGCTCGTCGAGCGGGGAGAGACCCTCGCCGTGGCCGAGTCGCTGACCGGTGGCCTGGTCGCGGCGGACCTGACCGCCGTCCCTGGAGCCTCCCGCTCCTTCCGGGGGTCGGTGACGGCGTACGCGACCGAGCTGAAGCACGAGCTGCTGGGGGTCGACGCCACCCTGCTCGCGGAGCGCGGAGCGGTGGACGCCGAGGTCGCGCGCGGTATGGCCGCCGGTGTGCGCCGGGCGCTCGGTGCCGACTGGGGGATCTCGACCACGGGGGTCGCCGGCCCGGATCCCCAGGACGGTCAGCCGGTCGGTACCGTCTACGTCGCTGTCGCGGGACCGCTTGGGGTCGGTAAAGTCGCGGCAATGCGGTTGAACGGTGAGCGGACGGACATCCGTAAAGAGAGCGTGCTCGGTGTCCTTGAGCTGCTCTCCGGCGTACTCGCAGAAAACGCGGGGGCACAGGATACGGAACAGCACGGGGGGAATTGATGTTTGCAGCCCTGAGAGAACACGACATCGCTCCCCGCACGGCCGCAGCGCTACGCGGTACGGTGGGGCGTGAAGGATGCGGCTACGCGGTCCGAGGAGGGAGCCACCGATGATTCTGCTCCGTCGCCTACTGGGTGACGTGCTGCGTCGGCAGCGCCAGCGCCAAGGCCGTACTCTGCGCGAAGTCTCCTCGTCCGCCCGGGTCTCGCTCGGTTATCTCTCCGAGGTGGAGCGGGGGCAGAAGGAGGCATCCTCCGAGCTGCTCTCCGCGATTTGCGACGCGCTTGACGTACGGATGTCCGAGCTCATGCGTGAAGTGAGCGATGAGCTGTCACTCGCCGAACTCGCCGCGTCGGCGGCAGCCACTGATCCGGTCCATGTACCGGTGCGGCCCATGCTCAACTCCGTCTCCGTGGCATCGGTGGCGGGCGTACCGGCGGGACGGGTGACGATCAAGGCGCCCGCGGAAGCGGTGGACGTCGTCGCTGCCTGACCCGCACGGTCCGGTGCGACAGTGAACCCCGGCCGCCCCTTCGGGGGTGGACCGGGGTTCTGTCGTGTGCGGGCCCGGTTCGCGGGTCGGGGGGTGTGCCCGGCGGCTGACGGGGCACATGGAGAGCGAGGCTGCGGATGGTCGCTTTGTCGGCTTATGTGCCATCGTGGATGGCGTGCTGACAGCGGCTGCCGAACCAGCCGACACCACCGCCGGCACCACGGGAGAGGGCCTCGCCGCCCGTCCCGGACGCCGACAGAACGGAGAGAGTGCATGTCTGTCGTGAAGAGCCCGCTTTCCGATGCCGACCTCAAGACGGTCGGTGAGGCGCTCCAGGGCGCCCTGGTCGACCTCGTCGACCTCTCGTTGGCCGCGAAGCAGGTCCACTGGAACGTCGTCGGCCCGCGCTTCCGCTCCGTGCACCTCCAGCTCGACGAGGTCGTGGACACCGCGCGCCAGCACTCCGACACGGTCGCCGAGCGTGCCTCGGCCGTCGGCGTCAACCCGGACGGGCGGTCCGCGACCATCGCCCGGACCACCGCCATCGACGTCGTGCCGGACGGCTGGATCAAGGACACCGACGCGGTGAAGGTCCTGGTGGACGCGCTGGAGATCGTGATCGGGCGGATGCGCGAGCGCATCGAGGTCACCGCCGACCCCGACCCGGTGAGCCAGGACACCCTGATCGCCGTGGCGGCAGACCTGGAGAAGCACGCCTGGATGTTCCAGGCGGAGAGCGCCTGAACCGCGCGGGACCGGGCGTCGCACGCGGCGCCGGGGCCCGATCGCGAGTGCGAGAGAAACCGTACGGCTTCGGTACACCCTTCGGTCGTACACCCTTCGGCCCCGTTTCCGGATCGTCCCGGGCGGGGCCGAAGCGCGTGCGCCCGTCGTGTCGTGGACGGTGTGGCCGGGGTGGCCGGGGTGGCGTGTGCGTGTGCCGGGTGGCACGGCACGGCACGGTGGGGTGCTGGGCGCCGCGCGGTCCGTGCCCACCGTCGGCCCCGCGGGTAGCCGTTGGCCCGGGAGGAAGCCGTCAGCCCCGCAGGAACGCATGGCTGCGGCCGATCTCGGTGAAGCCGCGGCGGAGGTACCAGTCGCGCGGCCAGTCGGCCTCGTCCGCGACGAGGAAGAGCCGGGGGATACCGGCGGCGGCGGCCAGCGCCAGACCCGTGGCGAGAAGGGTGTCGCCGTGGCCCCTGCCCCGGTGGGGCTCGGCGGTGACCAGGTCCTCCAGTTGGGCCAGCCCGGCGGCGCGGTCGAGATACAGGTCGGTCCAGGCCGCTGTTCCCCCTGCGGGAGTCCGGGCGGCAAGGAAGAGCACCTCCTCCGCACCGCGCAACCGGGCAGCGCGGCGGTCGGTGAGCTGCCGGGCCAGCTCCTCGTCCGGGTACCGGAGCAACTGCTGGCGGAAGACCGCTTCCCGTATCCGGGCCGCCGCGACCCGGTGCGCGGCGATGCCGGGCAGCGCACAGCCGGCGGTCTCCCGTGCCAGCACCACATGGATGTCCCGGCGGTAGCCGGCCGCCGCCAGCACCGGGGCCGCCCGCTCGCCGAGCGCGTCGTCCAGCACCGTGATCGGGTACTGCTCCCGCGGCCCGAGACTCTGCGCGGCCTGCTCCGGCAGTGCCGTCGGATCGGCGTCCGGGGCGTCGACGAACAGCTGGTTGTGTTCCTGGGAGAGAGGGAACTCCGGATCGCGGACGGCGAAGGCGCCGGGCAACCGGATGGTCTCGGCAGCCTGGCGCCGGGCGAAGTCGGTGCGGAAGGCGGTCACGCGCTCAAGCAGATGCGACATCCCGCCATCATGGGTCGCCACCGGTGGGAGAGCCACGGATTTCTGTCCCTCCCGTCCTTCCCGTCCCTCCCGCCCCTCGCGGTCCGGTTCCGGGCGGTGGTACGGGCTCCGGCGCGCCCCGAGCGTGGGCCCCGGGCCGCCTCTGGATGCAGCGCGGCCCGGACCGGGGCAGACTGCCGGACAAGGCGGGCGGGCCCGTCCGCACCGCCATCCGGCGGGCCGGGTATAGGCCGGAGGAGGCCGCAGTGATACGCAGACGGGTGCGGCCGTTCCTGATATCCGCCGGACTCCTGATGTGCGGCGGGCTGTGGTGGTGGGCCGTGCTGCGGCTCGTCCTCGTCCCGGGGCAGGCCGGGACTGTGGAGGGCGCGGTGGCGGCCGGCGGCTGGGGGCTGAGCCTGCTGCCGGTCCACGTGGCGGCGGCCGGGACGAGCGGCGGGGCTCCTCGGCACGACGGCTCCATATCCGGCCGGCCGTTCCTCCGGTACGCGCGCCGATGGTGGGGGCGTGGCGTACGGGGCGAGGGACGGCCGGGCATCGCGGACATCGGGGTGCGGCGGCCCCCACTGCGCCGGCGGAGACGGTCCGTGCTCCGGCGGAGGCCGCCCCAGCGGTGAGGTCGGCCGGGTGAGGTGGGGCCGTCGGAATCGGGTGGTGGGGTCGGGCCGATGGGATCGGCCTGGTGCGATCGGGCTGGTAGGAGCCGTGGAACCGGTCCGGATCGGGCCGTGTGAACCGGCCGAGGGTGACCGACCGGGGCGGGGAGCGTCGCGTCGGTAGGGGAGCGTCAGTAGGGGAGCGTCGGTAGGGGAGCATCGGCCGGTGGGAGACGATCGGCGGCCGGGGCGGAGAGGAGCCGGGCGGTCAGCGCGGGGTGGGGCCCGACTGGCAGTGGGGGCACCAGTACGTCGGACGGTCGTCCTGGTCCGCCTTGCGGATGGGGGTGCCGCAGCGGAGACAGGGGCGGCCCGCTCGTCCGTAGACGTACACCGGCTCACGGGTGCGACTGAGCGCCGCGATCCGGCCGGTGGTGGTGCGGGTGGAGCGGTCGCGGTTCGCGTCCAGCAGCCGCGCGGCGGCGCCCACCACCCGGGGGAGGAGGGGCTCGGGCAGTTCGCCCACCGGGAGCCAGGGGGTGACGCGGGCCAGGAAGCAGAGCTCGCACTTGTAGACGTTGCCGATACCGGCCAGGTTGCGCTGGTCGAGCAGTGCCTCGCCGAGCGGGCGGGCCGGGTCGGCGAGCAGGTTCGTCAGGGCCTTGTCCGCGTCCCAGTCGGGCCCCAGCAGGTCGGGGCCCAGATGACCGACCACCTTCTCCTCGTCGGGGGTCCGCAGGAGTTCGAGGACCGGGAGGCGGTAGCCGACCGCTGTGTGGTCGGTGTTGCCGAGGACGGCCCGGATCTCGTACGCCGGACCGCCGCGCCACCGCTCCCCGGGGGCGAAGATCCGCCACGCGCCGTCCATCCGCAGATGGCTGTGGAGCGTGAGGCCCCCCTCCAGCCGGGTGAGGAGGTGCTTGCCCCTCGGGGTCACGTCGAGAACGGTGCGGCCGCTCAGATCGGCGGTGGCGAACCGGGGTACCCGCAGATCGGCGTGGGTGAGCACTCTTCCGGCGAGAGCGGCGTGCAGATGCTTGGCCGTGCGCGCGACGGTGTCTCCTTCGGGCATGCCTCCATCATGCGGCAGCGGTGCGCCCGTGCGCGGGGTGCGGCGGTACGGCAACTCGTCCGCGGGCGCGGCCCACCGCGTCAGGCGCGCAGCCGCATCCCCTTCGGCGTGGCCAGGAAGCCTGCCGCCTCCAGCACGCGGCCCACCGGCGAGGTCAACGAGGACGCGCCGTTGGTGCGCTCCACCGTGACCGTGCCGAGGGCCCCGGCCTTCGCCGCCGCCGCGAGCGCCTCGGCCGCGGCGCGCAGGGCCGGGGCCTCGGGGTCCGAGGGCCAGGCCAGCAGGGACTTGCCGCCGCGCTCCATGTACAGCGTCAGCTCCCCGTCGACGAGGACCACCAGGGAACCCGCCTTGCGGCCGGGCCTGTGGCCCGCGCCGTCCGGCGACTCGGGCCAGGGCAGCGCGGCGCCGTAGGCGTTGGCGGGGTCGGCCGCCGCCAGCACCACCGCACGCGGCACGCTCCCGGGGTCCCGGCGGTCCCGGGCGGTCGATGCCGCCCGCAGCCGGTCCACGGCACCGTCCATCGCGAACTGCGCGGCCCCGAGACCCTCCACGACATAACCGCGCCTCGCCTGCCCGTTGTCCTCGAAGGCGGCGAGGATGCGGTACGTCGCCGAGAAGCCGCCCTCCACCCCCTCCGCCTGCACCGCGCCCCGGGTGACCACGCCGTGCCGGTCCAGCAGGGTGCGGGCCAGCGCATGGGCGCGGTGGGTGGGTTCGGGTTCGCTCGCGGGCAGCAGCGCCCACCGGCCGGAGACGGTGGGCGGGCCCGTCCGGGAGGCGGCCGGGCGGGCGGAGGCGGTGAGCGAGCCGTACCGGCCGCGCGGCACCGAACGCCGGGCCCGGTGCGCGGTCGCCCCGGCCGTGCGCCCCGAACCGAGGAGCGAGCGCAGCGGCGCCAGCGTGTCGTTGGTGAGCCGCCCCGACCAGGCGAGGTCCCAGAGCGCGTCCGCCAGTTGCGCGTCCGAGGCGGACGGGTGCGTGGTGGCGCGGACCTGGTCGGCGATCTGGCGGAAGAAGAGGCCGTAACCGCCCTGGAGCGCGGTCAGGACCGACTCGTGCAGCGCGGTCAGCTCCAGCGGATGGGGCGGGGGAAGCAGCAGGGGGGCGTTGTCCGCCGGGTAGAGAGCGAGCCAGCCGTCCTTGCCGGGAAGGGCGCCCGCCCCGGCCCAGACGACCTCGCCGGTCGTGGTCAGCTCGTCCAGCAGGGCGGGGGTGTATCCGGCGACCCGGCCCGGCAGGATCAGTCTCTCCAGCGCGGAGGCGGGCACCGGAGCGCCCTGCAACTGCTCGACGGCGCGGGCCAGCCCGTCGATGCCCCGCAGCCCGTGGCCGTCCAGGTGCTGCCACTGGGGCAGGAACGACGCCAGGGCGGCGGGCGGCACCGGCTCCAGCTCGTGGCGGAGTGCCGCGAGCGAGCGGCGCCGCAGCCGGCGCAGCACCGTGGCGTCGCACCACTCCTGTCCGATGCCCGCCGGATGGAACTCGCCCAGTACGACCCGTCCGGAAGCGGACAGGCGCTGCAGGGCACCTTCCGTCACCGCCGGTCCCAGTCCGAAGCGCTCCGCCGCCCGTGCCGAGGTGAAGGGGCCGTGCGTACGGGCGTACCGGGCGAGCAGATCGCCGAGCGGGTCCTTCACCGGCTCGGTGAACGCCTCGGGTACGCCGACCGGAAGGGCGGTGCCGAGCGCGTCGCGCAGCCGCCCCGCGTCCTCGACGGCGACCCAGTGGTCGGCGCCCGCGATACGGACCCGCAGGGCCCGGCGGGCCGTCTCCAGCTCGGGGGCCCACGAGGGCTCCGCACCGCGCTCGGCCAGCTCCGCCGGGGTGAGCGGGCCGAGAACCCGCAGCAGGTCGGCGACGCCCTCGACGTCCTTCACCCGCCGTTCCTCGGTCAGCCACTGGAGCTCCTGCTCCAGCTCGGCCAGGACGTCTGCGTCGAGCAGTTCGCGCAGCTCCGCCTGGCCGAGCAGCTCCGCCAGCAGATGCGAGTCGAGCGAGAGGGCGGCGGCCCGCCGCTCGGCGAGCGGCGAGTCGCCCTCGTAGAGGAACTGTGCGACGTAACCGAAGAGCAGGGAACGGGCGAAGGGCGAGGGCTCGGTGGTGGTGACCTCCACCAGCCGGATGCGGCGCGCTTCGAGGTCGCCCATGAGTTCGGTGAGTCCGGGTACGTCGAACACGTCCTGGAGGCATTCGCGCACCGCTTCGAGGACGATCGGGAACGACCCGAACTCGGACGCCACCTGGAGCAGTTGGGAGGCCCGCTGACGCTGCTGCCAGAGTGGGGTGCGCTTGCCGGGGCTGCGCCGGGGCAGCAGCAGCGCTCTCGCCGCGCACTCCCGGAAACGGGAGGCGAACAGGGCCGAACCGCCCACCTGGTCGGTGACGATCTGCTGGACCTCGCCCTTGTCGAAGACGACGTCGGCGGCGCCCACCGGCGCCTGCGCGCTGTCGTAGGCGGCGTCCGGGAGCAGGGGACCCCGGTCGGTCCCCGTGCCGTCACCGCTGCCGGTGTCCTCGCCGCCGGAGCCTTTCGGGGCGTCGAAGTCGAGAAGGTCGAGGCTCATCAGGTCCGCGTCCGGCAGCCGCAGCACGATGCCGTCGTCGGCGTGCATGACCTGCGCGTCCATGCCGTACCGCTCGGCCAGGCGGGCGGAGAGGGCGAGCGCCCACGGGGCGTGCACCTGCGCGCCGAACGGGGAGTGCACCACGACCCGCCAGTCGCCCAGCTCGTCCCGGAAGCGCTCGACGAGGATCGTCCGGTCGTCCGGGACATGGCCGCAGGCACGCCGCTGCTCGTCGAGGTAGGAGAGGATGTTGCCGGCCGCCCAGGCGTCCAGACCGGCGGCCAGCAGCCGGAGCCGGGCGTCCTCCTCGGAGAGCCCCCCGATCTCCCGGAGGAACGCGCCCAGCGCGCGGCCCAGCTCCAGGGGGCGCCCCAGCTGGTCGCCCTTCCAGAACGGCAGCCGGCCCGGCACCCCCGGGGCGGGCGAGACCAGCACCCGGTCGCGGGTGATGTCCTCGATCCGCCAGGACGTGGTGCCGAGCGTGAAAACGTCCCCGACCCGGGACTCGTACACCATCTCCTCGTCCAGCTCGCCGACCCGGCCACCTCCCTTCTTCGGGTCGGACCCGGCGAGGAAGACGCCGAACAGCCCCCGGTCCGGGATGGTGCCCCCGGAGGTGACGGCGAGCCGCTGCGCCCCCGGGCGCCCGGTCACCGTGCCCGCCACCCGGTCCCACACCACGCGCGGGCGCAGCTCCGCGAAGGCGTCCGAGGGGTAACGGCCCGCCAGCATGTCGAGCACCGCCGTGAAAGCCGACTCGGGCAGCGAGGCGAACGGCGCCGCGCGGCGGACGAGCGCCAGCAGGTCGTCCGCCTGGCGGACGTCGAGTGCCACGATCGCCACCAGCTGCTGTGCCAGTACGTCCAGCGGGTTGGACGGGACGCGCAGCGCCTCGATGGCCCCCACGCGCATCCGCTCGGTGACCACGGCCGCCTGCACGAGGTCACCCCGGTACTTGGGGAAGACCACACCCGTCGACACGGCCCCCACCTGGTGGCCCGCCCGGCCCACCCGCTGCAGGCCGGAGGCCACCGAGGGCGGGGACTCGACCTGGATCACGAGGTCGACGGCGCCCATGTCGATGCCGAGCTCCAGGCTGGAGGTGGCGACGACGGCGGGCAGTCGGCCGGCCTTGAGGTCCTCCTCCACCTGGGCCCGCTGCTCCTTGGAGACCGAGCCGTGGTGCGCGCGGGCCAGCAGGGCCGGAGCGCCCTTCGCGCCGCCCGACTGCGCCATCAGCTCGGCGGGGGTGTGCGCCTCGGGCATGGCCTCGCCGGTCGCGCGTTCGTACGCGATTTCGTTGAGCCGGTTGCAGAGGCGCTCGGCGAGGCGGCGGGAGTTGGCGAAGACGATCGTCGAGCGGTGCGCCTGGATGAGATCGGCGATCCGCTCCTCCACCTGCGGCCAGATGGACGGCTTGTCGGGCTGGCCGGCGCCGCTGTCGGTGGCCGGTGAGCCGCCCAGTTCGCCCAGGTCCTCCACCGGTACGACCACGGAGAGGTCGAACTCCTTCGCCGAGGCGGGCTGCACGATCTCGACCCGGCGCTGCGGCGACAGGAACCGCGCCACCTCGTCGACCGGCCGGACCGTGGCCGACAGTCCGATCCGGCGGGCGGGGCGCGGCAGCAGTTCGTCGAGCCGCTCCAGGCTCAGCGCGAGGTGGGCGCCGCGTTTCGTGCCGGCGACCGCGTGCACCTCGTCCAGGATCACCGTCTCCACCCCGGCGAGGGCGTCCCGGGCCGCGGACGTGAGCATCAGGAAGAGCGACTCGGGGGTCGTGATGAGGATGTCCGGGGGTTTCGTCACCATGGCGCGGCGCTCCGCCGGAGGCGTGTCGCCGGACCGGATGCCCACCCGGACCTCCGGCTCCGGCAGCCCCAGCCGTACGGATTCCTGACGGATGCCGGTCAGCGGCGAACGGAGGTTGCGCTCCACGTCGACGGCGAGGGCCTTCAGCGGGGAGATGTACAGCACCCGGCAGCGCTTCCTCGCCTCCGCCGGGGGCGGTACGGAGGCCAGCTGGTCGAGGGAGGCCAGGAAGGCCGCCAGGGTCTTGCCGGAGCCGGTCGGCGCGACGACCAGCACGTCCGACCCCTCCGCGATCGCGGACCAGGCGCCCTCCTGCGCGGCCGTGGGCGCGTGGAAGGCACCCGTGAACCAGCTGCGGGTCGCGGGCGAGAAGGAATCCAGGGCAGAGCCGACCATGCCCACCATCGTGCACCCCGCCACCGACATCGGCCGGTGAACACGGGCCGACCTGCGAGAATGCCGGAACGGCGGCAGGTCCTGAGGACGGTCACGGTCACCCCAGGTCACGGCCGTGCGCCCGCAGGATCTGCAGGGCGCGCAGGGTGACGAGAGGGCGGCCCTCCAGAGCCGTACCGGGCGCCCACTGCCTCCAGGTGAGGGGCCAGCCGCCGTCCTCCCGCTGCTCGGCCGCGAGATGGTCGAGGGAGTCCG
This sequence comes from Streptomyces sp. NPDC005576, assembly GCF_042871745.1. Lineage (NCBI taxonomy): Bacteria > Bacillati > Actinomycetota > Actinomycetes > Kitasatosporales > Streptomycetaceae > Streptomyces > Streptomyces sp. NPDC005576. The sequence goes on from NZ_JBIAJC010000003.1 coordinate 26,472, forward strand.
ACAGCTCGCCCTCGGTGAACCATCCGCAGGCCAGCGAGGCGGGCGTACGGGCGTAGTCGTACGGGAAGTGGTACTCACCCGGCGCGTAGCCGGGCGCCAGCGGGTACTCCTCGCGCCGCCGGGGGTCCAGCACCGCGAGACGCTGGTCCCGCACCAGCCGGCCCAGCCGTTCCGCCGCCGCCCGCGCCCGCTCCCGGTCCGGAGCGCCGTCCAGGAAGGCGACCGCCGCCTCGATCTCGTACGGATGCGAGACGGTCAGCGACTCCACCGCCGACCAGCAGAAGTCCGTCGCGCGGAACAGCCACGCGTGCCAGACCTGGTTGCGGTGCAGCAGGCCGACGACCGGACCGGTCGCCAGCAGTTCGGCGGGCGGATCGTCGACGATCGGGATGAAGGGCGCGGCGGGATATCCGCGCTGGGAGGGACAGAGCGCGGGCAGCGCCCCCTCCTTGGTGGAGACGGCCGTCAGATAGCGGCAGATGCGGTCCACCCGGGGGCCGTGGCAGCGGCCGACGGAGTCGAGGACGCTCAGGGCGTGCGCGGTGTGCAGGGGCTGGCTGATCGGTCCGCGCAGGTCGGGTTCGAGGGCGTGGCCGTAACCGCCGTCCTCATTGAGATAGGCGGCGAGCGCGGTCTCGACCGCGTCCGCGTCTCCGTCGAGAAAGTCGTGGGCGAACCTCCGTTGTTCGAGTACACGGGCCGTGAGCCAGATGAACTGCTCGGCGCGGGCGAGGGGACGTGCTGCGGGTGCGGGTCCGGGCATGGACCGACCGTAGAGCGGAAAGCGCCGGGAGATGCCTCCGGCGTCGGGACCGCACCCCCGGAAGCGGGATACTGGGATCATGCGGTTGACGATTTTCTGGGAGCGGATGGCCGACCACTTCGGCGCCGGATACGCGGACTCCTTCGCGCGCGACCACGTCATGTCCGAGCTGGACGGCCTCACGGTCCATCAGGCGCTCGACGCGGGGTGGGAGACGAAGGACGTCTGGCGTGCGGTCTGCACGGCGATGAGCATCCCGGCCGACCGCCGTTGAGCGCCGTTGAACGCCGTTGAGCGCCGCTGAGCCGCGGGCTCCCGGGCGGGCCCGGGGCCGGTAGCTCCAGGGGGCACCCGGGGTCCGACGGCACCGGGGAGCACCGGGGAGTACCGCGCTCGGGCGTCGGACAGCCCGGGGGACCGGTGGCCCCACCCGTAGGCGAGACTGGTGGGCGTGGCCCCGACAGACGAGACCGTGCAGAACCCGCGGCAGTCCGCCGCGTCTCCCGTCCCCCCTGCCGTGCCACCGGAGACCCCGGTGGACGACGGACCCGCGCGCATGCCCCGTTGGCTCCCGCGCGCCGTGGTCATGGCACTGGCGCTCTACGCGTGCTTCCGTCTCGGCAGCTGGGCGTTCGACCAGCTCATCGGCCTGCTGATCAACATCCTCATCGCTTTCTTCCTCGCCCTGGCCATAGAGCCCGCGGTCGGCCGCATGGCCGGACGGGGCATGCGGCGCGGCCTGGCGACCTTCCTCGTCTTCATCGTCGTGTTCGCCCTGGGCCTCGGATTCATCGTCCTGCTGGGCTCGATGCTCGCCGGGCAGATCGTGGACATGGTCGACGAGTTCCCGAAGTACCTCGATTCGGTGATCAAGTGGGTCAACCAGACGTTCCACACCGAACTCTCCCGGGTCGAGGTCCAGGACAGCCTGCTGCACTCGGACTGGCTCCAGAGGTACGTACAGAACAGCGCGACCGGAGTGCTCGACGTCTCCACGACCGTGCTCGGGGGCCTGTTCCGGCTGCTGACGATCTTCCTGTTCTCCTTCTACTTCGCGGCGGACGGGCCCAGGCTGCGCCGCGCGCTCTGCTCCGTGCTGCCGCCCTCGCGCCAGGCCGAGGTGCTGCGCGCCTGGGAGATCGCCGTCGACAAGACCGGCGGGTACCTCTACTCGCGCGGTCTGATGGCACTCATCTCCGGCATCGCGCACTACATCCTGCTCGTCGTGCTCGGGGTCCCCTACGCACCGGCGCTCGCCGTCTGGGTCGGTCTGGTCTCCCAGTTCATCCCGACCATCGGCACGTACCTCGCGGGCGCCCTGCCGATGCTGATCGCGTTCACCATCGATCCCTGGTACGCGCTCTGGGTGCTCGGCTTCGTCCTGATCTACCAGCAGTTCGAGAACTACGTGCTGCAGCCCAAGCTGACGTCGAAGACCGTCGACATCCACCCGGCGGTGGCCTTCGGATCGGTGATCGCCGGGACGGCCCTGCTCGGTGCGGTCGGCGCGCTGATCGCGATCCCGGCGGTGGCCACGCTCCAGGCGTTCCTCGGCGCGTACGTGAAGCGGTACGCGGTGACCGACGACCCCCGGGTGGGCGGCGGAAGCAGCCGGCAGCGCCCCGCGCCGTTCTGGTCGCGGGTGCGCCGTCCGACGCGGGTGACCGGCCCGCACAGGGGCGTCGGCAGGTGGGCGGACGAGCCCCGCGAGGCGGCCGGTACGGACGACCCCGGCGAGGCCGACGGGCAGGACGGTACGGGCGGCAGGGACGGCGCTACGGGACGCGGGGGCCCGGACCTGCCGTAGCCGGTGACACCTGCGGGCCGGCCGCCGACCGTCGGCCGTCGTCTGCCAGTTGCCGACCGCCGGCCGCTTCACGGCGGCAGCGCTCCATGATTTCGGTCACGGTCGCGGACGCTCGGCGGGTCGGCCGGCCCACCGGAAAGCGGGAGCATGCCGCGGCGCGGGGCGTCCGCTGCCGGGCGTCCGCGGGCGGCGTGGTGCGCTTGACACCAAAATCGAACATCTATTCTCATGGCATCCCGGGCCCGGGTTTCCCGGGCCCGGCCGTGGAGTTGTCCACAGGCCGGGAGGACGTCGAGGCCCATTGTCAGTGGCAGGGGTTAGCGTCTTTGACGTGAAGCGATCGACTCAAGCAAATCGGGTGGAACCCATGGCAGGAAACGACCGCGAGAAGGCGCTGGACGCCGCTCTCGCACAAATCGAGCGCCAATTCGGCAAGGGCGCGGTCATGCGCCTCGGCGAGCGGCCGAACGAGCCCATCGAGGTGATCCCCACCGGATCCACCGCGCTCGACGTGGCCCTCGGCGTCGGCGGTCTGCCGCGTGGCCGCGTCGTGGAGGTGTACGGCCCGGAGTCCTCCGGCAAGACGACCCTGACCCTGCACGCCGTGGCCAACGCGCAGCGGCTCGGCGGCCAGGTGGCGTTCATCGACGCCGAGCACGCGCTCGACCCGGAGTACGCCAAGAAGCTCGGCGTCGACATCGACAACCTGATCCTCTCCCAGCCGGACAACGGCGAGCAGGCGCTGGAAATCGTGGACATGCTGGTCCGCTCCGGCGCACTCGACCTCATCGTCATCGACTCCGTGGCGGCCCTGGTGCCCCGTGCGGAGATCGAGGGCGAGATGGGTGACTCCCACGTGGGTCTCCAGGCCCGCCTGATGAGCCAGGCACTCCGCAAGATCACCAGCGCGCTCAACCAGTCCAAGACCACCGCGATCTTCATCAACCAGCTCCGCGAGAAGATCGGCGTGATGTTCGGCTCGCCGGAGACCACGACCGGTGGCCGTGCGCTGAAGTTCTACGCCTCGGTCCGTCTGGACATCCGCCGCATCGAGACGCTCAAGGACGGCACCGACGCGGTCGGCAACCGTACCCGCGTCAAGGTCGTCAAGAACAAGGTCGCGCCGCCGTTCAAGCAGGCCGAGTTCGACATCCTCTACGGCCAGGGCATCAGCCGCGAGGGCGGCCTGATCGACATGGGCGTGGATCACGGCTTCGTCCGCAAGGCCGGCGCCTGGTACACGTACGAGGGCGACCAGCTCGGCCAGGGCAAGGAGAACGCCCGCAACTTCCTCAAGGACAACCCCGATCTCGCCAACGAGATCGAGAGGAAGATCCTGGAGAAGCTCGGTATCGGTGTCCGCCCGGAGATCGACGCGCCGGCGGCCACTACGGACACGGCGGACGCCGCGACCACGGGGGCGGCCGACACCACCGCGAAGCCGGCGACCACGGCTGCGGCGGCCAAGGCCAAGGCCACCAAGACCGCCGCCGCGGCGGTCAAGAGCTAATTCCGTGACACGGCGTACGGAGTGGTCGGAGCCGACCCCGGGATTCGGTGCGCAGCCCCACCCGCGGCAGGCGGGTGGTTTCGCGGGTGGACCGGAGACGGAGCCGGAACCTGACACCGCGGCGGAATCTCGTTCCGGAGCCCGTCGGGGGGCGGGCCCGGGGACGGGGTTCGGTGGCGGTGCAGGATTCGGCGAGGGGGCGGGCCGTCGCTCCCGTTCCAGAAGCAGCGGCTCCCCTTCCTCGTCGAGGGCCGAGAAGGGGGAGCCGCGAGACCCGGTCGAGCAGGCGCGCGCCATCTGTCTGCGCCTGCTCACCGGGACCCCGCGGACCCGCAAGCAGCTCGGGGACGCGCTGCGCAAGCGGGAAATTCCCGACGAGGTGGCGGAGGAGGTGTTGTCGCGCTTCGAGGACGTGGGGCTGATCGACGACGCGGCGTTCGCAGACTCCTGGGTGGAGACCAGGCACCACGGCCGAGGTCTGGCACGCCGGGCGCTCGCCCGTGAACTCCGCACGAAAGGCGTCGATTCCGCGGTGATCGACGAGGCGGTCGGGCAGCTCGACCCCGCGCGGGAAGAGGAGACGGCCCGCGAACTGGTCGCGCGCAAACTCCGGTCCACGCGAGGGCTCGACCGGGACAAGCGGCTGCGCCGCCTCGCCGGAATGCTCGCGCGCAAGGGATACGGAGAAGGCATGGCACTCCGCGTGGTGCGCCAGGCGCTGGAGGCCGAGGGGGAAGAGACCGAGGATCTGGACGAGCCGTTCTGAGCTGCCGGCTGCCCCGAGGTTAAGGGCTGTCCCGCACTTGCTGACGGGTGCGCGACGACAGCTACGGCACCTCGTCGCGTTGTCGGAACGTCCAGATGCATCCCCTCTGCGGACGCCGCTCCGGTCTTGCGATGCACCGCATCCGACGCCGCGCGCTGATCCACCACGAATCGCGGGACAGCCCTTCGGTGCGGCTGCGGTGGCAGGGGGGCCGGAAGCAGCCCCGGTGGCGCCCGGCGGTTCGCGTCGGTGAGCTTGTCGGCCCATCGGATGCCACCATGGCGCGGCTCATGGTCGTCGAACTGCTGACCGGTCGGACCGTCATCGGGGAAAGTCGCCCAGGTGCTCGGCGTGCAGTACGGCTTGGACACCGGTGGACCTGTCAGAGATGTCGCGTCGGCGGGCCCGCTCGAGGCTGCGTCGATCCGCGTGGTCGTCAGCCGCGCCGCAGCCGCTGGACCAGGTGCCTCGGCCGGCAGCTCCCGGACGGGGATGCCGGTCGTTCATCACGGCATGGTGTGCGTCGGCCGCCGCCACGCTATCCGGTGCTCTGCGGCGACAGGTGCCGTGTGATCCGGTCGAACATCTCCGTCAACGGCTCGCCGATGTCCCGGCCGAACGCGGTCAGCCCGTAGGTGACCTGCGGGGGCGTCGTCGGCTCGACCTTCCGCCAGATCAAGCCGTCCTGGACCAGCGCCCGCAGTGTCTGGGCGAGCATCTTCTCGCTGATGCCCTGGATGCTCTCGCGCAACTCGTAGAACCGAAGGCTGCCGCTCCGCAGGGAGATCAGGACCCAGACCCCCCATCTGCTGGTCACGTGGTCGACCACACCACGCGCGGGGCAGTCCGTGTGAAACACGTCATACCGCCCCTCTGTCCCGACTCCTCTGCGCTGCACGCCTTCTGTCATGCCATGAGCTTACCCAGAGGTACGCCCTTACCAGAAGTTAGCCCCTCTCCTAGCGTGAGGGCAAGAGAGAACCTCTGACAAGGGAGCTGAAGATGATCGTGGTGACCGGAGCCACCGGGAATATCGGCCGGCCGTTGACGCAGGTACTGGCCGAGGCGGGCCAGCAGGTGACGGCGGTGTCACGCCACACGGCAGCGGTGCCCCACGGCGCCCGCCACGTCGTGGCCGACCTGGCCAGGCCACTCAGCCTCTCGCCCGCGCTGGCCGGAGCGAAGGCGCTGTTCCTGCTGCTCTCCGGCGACCTGCACTCCGCAGGAGCCAACCCCGCAGACGTCATCGCTGAAGCCGCGGCCGTCGGGGTCCGCCGGGTCGTCCTGCTCTCCACGCAGGGCGTGGTGACCAGGCCCACCGGCCCCACGCGGATCGCGATGCGCGCGCTGGAGGACACGTTGCGGGAGTCCGGTCTGCAATGGGTCATCCTGCGGCCGGGCGGCTTCGCCTCCAACGCCCTGTGGTGGGCCGAGTCCGTCCGCACGCGACAGGTCGTCGCCGCGCCCTTCGGCGACATCGGGGTACCGCTCATCGACCCCGCAGACATCGCCGCGGTCGCGGCAGCCTGCCTGCTGGACGACCGGCATACCGGCGGCGTCTACGAGTTGACCGGTCCTCAGGTGGTCACTCCGCGCGAGCAGGCCGAGGCCGTCGCCGCCGCCCTGGGCTCGCCGGTGAAGTTCCACGAGCTCACCCGCGAGGAGGCAAGGGCCGCCATGACCCGGAGCATGCCGGCGGAGCTCGCCGACGACACCCTGGACATCCTCGGCTCCCCGAGACCGGCCGAACTGCGTGTCAGCCCGGACGTCCAACGGGTCCTCGGCCGCGCCCCACGTCCCTTCGCCGACTGGGCCGCCCGTAACGTCAGCGCGTTCCGCTGAGACTGCGGTTCCCTGGGCGAGCCTGCGGTTCCCTGGGCGAGCCTCGACTTCGCACAACAGCTTCGAGGCGGCGCGGTTCCCGGCGTTACCCCGTCCCGATGCCAGGCGCCGAAAGCCGGCCCCCATACCTCGCCCCCGCTGTCCCCGCGGCGGTAGCCGACCGCCGAATCCGGCCTGTGCTGCCCGGTCGGTGCTACCTGGTCTCCGTGCCACACGGTGGAGCGGGCGGGACGGTCCCGGGGAGGCGAGGGTCAGTGACCGGCCAGGGAGGCACGCCGGATGGTGGCGTCGATCAGGGCGAGAGCTTGGGAGGCGGTGCGGCCGGGTGCCCGGTTCCAGGGGCCGATCAGATCGGTCCAGCCCTGTGAGCGCAGCTCGGTGATCATCCACGCCCCGGCCCGGTCCACGGTTTCGGCGGAGCCGTAGCCGAGCCGGTGCGCCGTGAGCATCGCCCCGCAGAGACACCGGGCGCCGCGGGCGTCGCGCAGCCGGTACGGGGTGTTCTGCCATCCCCACTCCGTCAGGATCTGCCGCGCGTACGCCAGGTGGACCGAGGGGCGCACGTCACTCCGGCCGATGCGCCGCCAGGAGTGGAGCCGGTCCGGCAGCATCGCGCCGAGCCGGCCCGGGAGGCGCCGCTCGACGGGGGAAGGGGCGGGCAGGGCGCGCAGGGAGTCCGCGACCAGTTGGTCGATGGGCACGGAGAGCATCCCGCGCCAGTGCTCCGGCGACCGGGCCGGGAGCGCCTCGGCGGAGTCGACCCGGGTGGACCCGGTCCCGGTGGAATCGACCGGGGAAGGGCCGGTCTCGGTGGGGGCGGCAGGGGCGGGATCGGGATCGATGCGGGTGGGGTGGAGCCGTACGGGTTCGGGGGCCGAGCGGTCCCAGCCGGTGACGATCCGCTGCCAGGTCTCCGATTCCTGGAGTCGGGAGGCATGGAGGTCGAGTTCGTCCGGGGTGAGGACGGGGGAGTCCATGTCCATCAGCGCGCCATCTCCGTACCCATCGGCCTCGTGGTGCATGAGCCGAATGTCGGGCCTGCGCGGGGACCCCTCCACCTGGGAGCGGCCGTTCGGGTAGGTCCGGGGGTGGTGTGCCTGCGAACGGGGGGCCGCGGCGCAGTACATCACCGGAAAAGGCGTCCCGGGCGGCACCGGGGTGGGTGCCGCTGGGGTGGGGCGCGGCACAGTGGTGCAGTCAGGCCGAAAGGTCCACGTTCCAGAGCGCGGGCAGTTCGCCGTCGCAGAAGACGCAGACGAAGTGGTCCTCGCGGACGATGTTCTGCTCCTGGCAGCCGGGGCAGCGCCGGAACACCACCTCGTGCGTGAAGCCGTCCGGGCGGGGGAGGCCCGCGCGGCGCAGTGCCCGTGCGACCGCCGGCCAGGAGGTGGTGTCGGGGCAGTAGCCGGTCGACTGGTTGCTGATCCCGTCCACGACCCACCCGCCCGCATCGCGGGTGAACCCGATCTCGCCCGCGCTCAGGACGGCCTCCCCGCCGGCGCAGGCCACGTGTTCGCTGCGGCGCGGGGCCAGCCGCAGCGTGCCGTCCCCGTCGACGACGAAGGTGAACGGCTCCCGCAGCTCCGACGCCGGACGCAGGGCGACCCATTCGGCGAAGTCGGCCGACGAGGCGATCCGGCAGCCCGGGCCGCCGGACAGCACATCGCCGGGCAGGACACCGCCGGACAGCACATCGCCGGGCAGGACACCGCCGGGCAGCACACCGTCGGACAGGATGCCGTCGGGCCGGAGCATGGCCCACAGCCCGGCCGGTCCCACGTAGCGGTAGCTCCGGAAGGGCTCGTTCACGGCGGGGCGAGCACCGGAAGCCCGGCCGCCCGCCACGCCTGGAAGCCGCCGATCAGGTCGGTGGCGCGGGTCAGGCCCAGCCGGTGCAGGGAGGCCACCGCGAGACTGGAGGCGTACCCCTCGTTGCATACGATCACGATCCGCAGGTTGTGGCTCACCGCCTGCTCCGCGCGGTGGCTGCCCCACGGGTCGAGCCGCCACTCCAGTTCGTTGCGTTCCACGACCAGCGCGCCGGGGATCAGCCCGTCGCGCTCGCGGAGGGCGGCATAGCGGATGTCGACCAGCAGGGCACCCTCGGCGGCCTCCTCTGCGGCCTCCTCCGGGCCGATCCGGACGAAGCCCTCCCTCGTCCGTTCGAGGAACTCGTCGATGCCTGTCGGCGCGGTCGAGGAATCGCCGTCCGCCGCGCGGCCGTTGCGGTGGTCGCTCACTGCCAGTCCTCCGGAACCTCGGTCTGCTCGAGCCGGAGCACCGCTCCGGTACGGCTGTAGCGGCGGATGCGGGGCAGCGGCGGGTAGTAGGCGTGCACGGAGACGGCGTGCTCGGTGGTGGACTCGTTCAGTACCTCGTGCACGTGGTGGCGGCCGAACGCGCGGCCCCGACCTGCCGTCAACGTGCGGCTGCGGTCGATGCCTTCGGTCAGCTCCAGCGTCTTCCACCCGTCGGTGGGCAGCCGGGCGGCCAGCGAGTGTTCCCTCAGTGCGCCCGAAGCGGTGAGGAACGCGCCGACCGAGTCGGCGTGGTCGTGCCAGCCGGTGCCGGTGCCCGGTGGCCAACCGATGAGCCAGGCCTCGCTGCCTGCGGGTCCGTCGAGCCGCACCCAGGTGCGGCCCTCGGGGTCGAGCGGCAGAGAGGCGATCAGCTCGGCGTCGTCGGCGGTCCGGCGGGCGAATTCGAGCAGCTCCGCCGCGGTCGGGGCGGACCGGCCGGACCGGCCGGACCCGGGCGGCACGGTCGCGGTGGGCCCGGCCTGGGCGGGCACGCCGTCGGCGGCACCTGGGTCGGCAGGCAAAAGCGCATCGAGGGAAGCGGCAGACAAGGAGGAAGCCGGGAGGGCAGACAAGGAGGAAGCGGGGAGCGCAGACACGGTGACCGTCCTGGGAGTTCGCGTGGAGGCGCGTGCCGGTGCACGGGTGGCACGGCACGGCGATGAAGGCGAGTCAGCAGGAAGGGCGACACACGCAGCCCGCGTAGCGGACGAGGTCCATGTGGACCCTCCGCCACAGGCGTACGCAGGTGTCGTCGGTCATGTTCTGGAGTAGACCATGCGGCTCCACGCGGGTCAATTGACCGTGGCGGCCCTCTCGGAGCGCGTGGAGGCGGGCGGGGGCGAGTCGTCGTCCGCGGGGGAAGCGCCGGGCGGGCCGCCCCGCGCCGCGTCCGCCGCGGCGAAGAGTTCCGCGGGCCGCACCCCGGCGAACGCGGCCACCAGGTGTCCGTCCGGCCGGATGAGCAGCACCGTGTGGGCCGCCGCGCCCGGGTAGCTCTCCGTGACGAGGAGTTCGCTCTCCACCGGGAGGGCGTGCACGGCTTCCGCGAGGCGGGGCATCACGCCCGCCGTCATCCAGTGCCGCCGGTCCCAGACGCCCGTGCCCGGGGCGACCAGTACCACCAGGAACCGGCCGCGCCCGAGCCGGGCCCGCAGCCGTACGGATGTTCCGTCCGGAGCGGTCGCCCGTACCTCGGTGACCGGCGCACCGGGGGGCGTGCCGACCACGATGTGCGCCTCGGCGTGCTGTGGTGCGAGGGGGGAGTGTGCGTACGAGGGGGGTGCGCCGAGCGGGCCGTAGCCGAGGTGCGCGTCGAAGAGCAACGTGTCGTGCCCACGCGCGCCGCCCGCCACCAGGGTCCGCAGACCCCCGCCGCCGCGCAGTATCGGCAGCGACTGGTCGGCGGCGCGCAGCCGGGCGGCCACGGCGGTCCGGCGTTCGGCCTGGTAGCTGTCGAGCAGCAGCTCGGACGCGCCGTGGTGCCAGGCCTGGGCCAGTTTCCACGCGAGGTTCTCGGCGTCCCGCAACCCCTCGTCCACGCCCTGGGTGCCGAGCGCGCCCAGCAGGTGGGCGGCATCCCCGGCGAGGAACGCCCGCTTCACCCGCCAGCGCAGTGCGAGCCGGTGGTGGACCGTGTAGACGCCGGTGTCGAGCAGTTCGTACGGCGGGGTCTCCCCGCACCAGCCGGCCAGCGTCTCCCGGATGCGGGCGATCAGCGCTTCGGGCGTGACCAGTTCACCGTCGGGCGGGAGCAGCCAGTCGAGCCGCCAGACCCCGCCCGGCAACGGACGGGCCGTCACCTCGGATCCCGCGGTGCGCCACGGCGGCTGACGGTGCAGCACCGCCTCGCCCGGCCAGGGGAGTTCGACCCGCAGGGCGGCGACGGCGTGGCGCTCCACGGCGGTCCGGCCCGGGAACCTGATGTCCAGGAGCTTGCGCACGGTGGAGCGGGCTCCGTCGCATCCGACCAGGTGGCTTCCGCGCCACCAGGTCGCGTCGGGACCCTTGGTGTGCACGGTGACCCCGGTGGCGTCCTGTTCCAGGGTGTCGACCCGGCTGAGCGGCACGAGCCTGACCAGGTCGTGCGCGGCCACGGCGGCCCGCAGGCCGCGGGTGAGCGCGTGCTGCGGCAGGTGGACGGGGGCGGGCGGCGATCCGCTGCCCGGGCCCTCGCCGAGCGGCACCTCACGTACCAGCTGGTTCCGGCGGAGCGAACGCCAGCCGGACCAGCTCAGTGCCGCGCGGTCCGGAGTGGCGCAGCCGAGCCGCATGACCAGGCCGGCGGTGTCCTCACGCAGCACCACCGTGCGGGCGGGGCGCGGCTCGTCCTTGCCGAGGCCCTCGTCGAGGAGCACGCAGGGGACGCCGTGCGCCGCCAGGGCGAGGGCGAGCGTCAGACCGACGGGTCCGGCGCCTACGACGATCACCGGGTCCACGGTGCGTACCCTCCGACCCGAACATTCGTGCGAAGCCTGGCAGTCGAAGCGGTCGAAGTCCGGTGCGTGATCACAGAACGTATGCAACCCACTGGGGATGCCCGCGTCAAGCGAGCGAGGCAGCGGCGCACGCGCCGCTGCCTCGAATGCTCTCCGCTCCGGGTGGTCCGTTACGGCTTCCTGGCGATCCCGGTGTCCCCTTCGGGCTCTCCGGTCCCGTCGGCCGCGACCGTGCCAGTGGCCGGCGGAAGGTCCGCGCCCCCTGCGCCCCCCGGCCGGGGGGCCGGACCACCGAGCGTCGCGGCGGGCGCGTCGATGCCCGCGGCGGGGGTGGCCGACGCCACGGCGATGCCGGTCTTCGCCCGCCGGCCGCGCTTCTCGATCCAGGTCGCGAGCGCCGACAGCAGCAGACACATCGTCACGTAGATCGCGCCGATGACGACGATCGTCGAGACGTACGGGTACCTCCCGTCGACCAGGGTGTTGGAGGCGATCAGACGGGCGGTCTGGAGCAGCTCCGGGTACAGGATGATGAAGCCGAGTGAGGTGTCCTTGAGGGTCACCACCAGCTGGCTGATGATCGTCGGCAGCATCGCCCGCACCGCCTGCGGCATGAGCACGCCGAGCATCACCTGCGTCTTGCTCATGCCCAGCGCGTATGCGGCCTCGCTCTGGCCCCGGGGGACCGAGTTGATCCCGGCCCGCAGCACCTCGGCCTGGACGCAGCCGTTGTAGACGGAGAGGCCCAGCGCCAGCGCCCACATCGAGTAGTCGGTGAGGAAGCCGACCCAGATCGCGTAGATCGTGATGAGCAGGGGGATCGAGCGGAACAGCTCGATGAACGTGGTGGCGAGCCAGCGCACCGGCCGGTGGTCGGAGAGGCGGCCGACCGCGAGCACCACGCCGAGGACGACCGAGCCGACCGCGGCCAGGCCGAAGACCTTGAGCGTGGCCAGCACCCCGTCGGCGATGTTCTGGCGGATGCCCGTGTAGTTGAAGATGTCCCACATGCCCGCCGCGAGGTTGCCGGTGTCCGACAGCCGCTTGATGGCGAAGACGACCAGCGCCACGATGGCGACGGCGCCGAGGACCGCGTAGACGCGGTTGCGCACGGTGGCCTTCGGGCCCGGCGCGTCGTAGAGAACGCTGGCACTCATCGGGCGACCTCCATACGGCGCTCCAGCAGCCGGAAGAGACCGCTGATGACAAAGGTGACGACCAGGTAGCCGATGGCGACCCAGACGAAGACGGGGGTGATCGCGTAGCCCCGGTCGCTCATGAGCTTCTGCCAGCCGAACAGTTCGGTGACGCTGAAGGCTCCGGCGATGGCGGAGTTCTTGGTGAGCGCGATGAAGATGCTGCTCAGCGGCGGGATCACGGAGCGCGTGGCCTGCGGGAGGATGACGAGCCGCAGCGTCTGCGGGAAGGACATGCCGATCGAGCGGGCGGCCTCGGCCTGGCCGAGCGGCACGGTGTTGATGCCGGAGCGGACGGCCTCGCAGACGAACGACGAGGTGTAGAAGCCCAGCGCCAGCGAGCCGAGTACGAACGGGCTCAGGCCGGAGAAGAACACCTGGGGCACGACGAAGAAGAAGATCAGGAAGAGCAGGGTCAGCGGGGTGTTGCGGAGCAGCGTCACCCAGGCCGTGCCGAAGAACCGCAGGGGCGGCACCGGCGAGACCCGCATGCCGGCGAGGACGACGCCGAGCACCAGTGCGATGACCGAGCTGACGGCCGTGATCGACACCGTGCCTATGAAGCCGTCGCGGAACTCCGGGAAATTGTCGAGCAGTACGTTCATGAGGTCTCCGCGTCGGCTGTCAGCGGCATCGGGGCGGGGGCGTCGCGCACGCCGCCGCGGCCGCTGGGCAGCGGCGGCGTGCGTACGGGACGGGTCGTGCGGGCGGGGCCGCCCGGCGTCGGGGAAGTGACGCCGGACGGCGCGCCGTCAGTAGCGCTCGATGGCCGGCGGGGCGGTGTACTCCGAGCCGGACAGGCCCAGGGTCGCGTCGTAGATCTTCTTGTACGAGCCGTCCTTGATGTGCTTCTCGAGCGAGTCGTTGATCGCGTCCCGCAGCACCTTGTCGTCCTTGTTCAGGCCGACGCCGTAGGGCTCCTCGGTGAACGGCTTGCCGATGACCTTCAGCTTCGCGGGGTTCTGGGCGGCGTAGCCCTTGAGGATCGAGTCGTCGGTGGTGACCGCGTCGACCTGGTTGGTCAGCAGCTGCTGCACGCAGTCCGAGTACTTGGCCAGCTCGACGACGCTCGCGCCGTACTCGGGCTTCTTGATCTCCTGGAGCGGGGTGGAGCCCACGATCGAGCAGACCTTCTTGCCCTTCAGCGTGTCCGTGCCGGTGATGGCCGTCTCGTCCTTGCGGACCAGCAGGTCGGCGCCCGCCTTGTAGTACGGACCGGCGAAGCCGACCAGCTGCTTGCGCTTGTCGTTGATCGTGTACGTACCGACGAAGTAGTCGACCTGGCCCTTGGAGATCGCCGTCTCGCGGATGCCGGAGTCGACGGTCTTCCACTCGATCTGCTTCGCCGAGAAGCCGAGGTCGGCGGCGATCATCTTGGCGATCTCGATGTCGAAGCCGGAGCGCTCCTTCGTGGACTGGTCCTCGAAGCCCAGGTACGGCTGGTCGGCCTTGGCGCCGATGATCAGCTTGCCGCGCGACTTCGCCTCCTTGAAGGCCGGCGAGTCCAGGTCCACCCCGGTGGCGACGGTGTACGTGGGAAGGGCGGGCGCGTCGGAGGCACCGGGCTTGGTACCGGCGGGCTTGTCCCCGGCCGAGCCGTCCTTGCCCCCACAGGCGGTGGCGGTCAGAGCGATGACGGCGATGGCCGCGAGGGCGGCCGACTTGCGGAGCTGCATCTGAACTTTCCTTCTGTCGTAGGTCGTTGTCATCAGTGGTGAAGGATCTTCGACAGGAAGTCCTTGGCCCGGTCGCTGCGGGGGTTGCTGAAGAACTGGTCGGGCGAGGCCTCTTCGACGATCTTTCCGTCCGCCATGAAGACGACGCGGTTGGCGGCGGAGCGGGCGAAGCCCATCTCGTGGGTGACGACGATCATCGTCATGCCGTCCCGCGCCAGCTGCTGCATGACTTCGAGGACCTCGTTGATCATCTCCGGGTCGAGCGCCGACGTGGGCTCGTCGAAGAGCATGACCTTCGGGTCCATCGCCAACGCCCTTGCGATGGCGACGCGTTGCTGCTGACCGCCGGAGAGCTGAGCCGGATACTTGTCCGCCTGCACCCCCACGCCGACCCGGTCGAGCAGCGTCCGGGCCTTCTCCTCCGCGGTCTTCCTGTCGATCTTGCGGACCTTGACCTGGCCCATCACGACGTTCTCCAGCACGGTCTTGTGCGCGAAGAGGTTGAACGACTGGAAGACCATGCCCACATCGGCGCGGAGACGGGCGAGTTCCTTGCCTTCCTGCGGAAGCGGCCGGCCGTCGATCGTGATCGACCCCGAATCGACCGTCTCCAGGCGGTTGATCGTGCGGCACAGCGTGGACTTGCCGGACCCGGAAGGCCCGATGACGACCACGACCTCGCCCCGGGCGATGGTCAGATCGATGTCCTGGAGCACATGCAGCGCGCCGAAGTGCTTGTTGACGTCGCTCAGTACGACAAGGTCGCTCGCCTCGGGTATCGCGTCCTCGGCGGCCTTCGTCACTGAAACTCCGCTCATCGGCTCTAGCTCCGTCCTCCTCGGGTGGCTAGGACACTAGTGACGCAGTGCGATGACCGTCAGCAGATCTGAGCGAGAATTGAGGATAACGATCCGGCATTCCCCGGACGCCTCCCGTGAGGGGGAACGGCCGTCCGGTGGGCGGTGGCGTACCGGGTGCGTAACGGAAACCCCGTCGTAACGGGCCAGGGCTTGACTGGGGCCCGCGGGTCGGCGTTGATGCCCAGGGGAACGACGGCGTGAACCGGAGACCAACGGCAGGTCCCACGGGCGTGCCCAGGAGTGCGGACGCCGTCTATCGTCTCCACCAGGGGTCACACCCCGTAGCGCCGCAGAGCGGTCGCCGACGGTACCGGCACCGACGGAACACGGAGAGGAGGGCCAGTGAGACTGCTGCTCGTCGAGGACGACAACCACGTCGCCGCGGCCCTCTCCGCCGTGCTCGCCCGCCACGGCTTCCGGGTCGTGCACGCCCGCGGCGGCGAGGAGGCCCTGCGAGCCCTGCTCCCCGCCGAGCGGGAACCCTTCGGAGTCATCCTGCTGGACCTCGGCCTGCCGGACCAGGACGGCTACGAGGTGTTCGGCAGAATCCGCAAGCGCACCTCCACCCCCGTCATCATGGTGACCGCCCGCGCCGACGTGCGCTCACGCATCCACGGACTCAACCTCGGCGCCGACGACTACGTCACCAAGCCCTACGACACCGGCGAACTGCTCGCCCGCATCCACGCCGTCGCCCGCCGCACCACCGCCGGCGAGGACACCGCGCCGCTCCCGCTCGCCGCACTGCTGCTCGGGGCCGTACGGGTCGAACTGCCCACCCGGCGGGTCAGCGTCGATGGCCGGGAAGTCCCGCTCACCCGCAAGGAGTTCGACCTCCTCGCCCTCCTCGCCCAGCGCCCCGGCGTGGTCTTCAGGCGCGAGCAGATCATCAGCGAGGTGTGGCAGACCAGCTGGGAGGGGACCGGCCGGACGCTGGAGGTGCACGTCGCCTCGCTCCGCGCCAAGCTGGGACTGCCCGCGTTCATCGAGACCGTGCGGGGAGTCGGTTACCGGCTCGTCCCGCCGGCCGCCTGAGGATTCGCCGCTCCCGTGCGTACCCGTCTGCTGCCCCTGCTCATCGTGCTCATGGCCGCCGTGCTGCTCGCGCTCGGTTTCCCCCTCGCGATGAGCGTGGCCGGCGCCCAGCAGCAGCAGGTCGTCATCGACCGGATCGACGACACCGCGCGCTTCGCCGCGCTCGCCCAGTTCATCAGCGAACCGGTCGCCCCCGACGACGAGCGCCGCCGCACCCTGCAGGCGGACCTCGACGCCTACGCCACCGTGTACGGAATCCGGGCCGGCATCTTCTACCGCGACGACCGCTACCTGGCCAAAGCGCCGCTCACCTGGAACCTGCCCAAGGAGGGCGAGGGCCGCGCCGCCTTCCAGGAAGCGCTGCTCGGCCGCCGCTCCCACGACCCCCCGCAGGTCTGGCCCTGGCAGCGCGGCCGGATCGTCGTCGCCTCGCCCGTCGTGCGCGACGGGGACGTCGTCGCCGTCGTCGTCCTCGACTCGCCCACCGACGAGATGCGGGCCCGCATCCTGCACGGCTGGCTGATCATCGCCCTCGGCGAGGCCGCGGCGATGCTGGTGGCGGTCGGCGCCGCGTTCCGGCTCACCGGCTGGGTGCTGCTCCCGGTGCGCACCCTGGATGCCGCCACCCACGACATCGCGCGCGGCCGGATGCGCTCCCGCGTGGTCGAGGGCGGCGGTCCTCCCGAACTCCGCAGGCTCGCACGCTCGTTCAACGAGATGGCCGACAACGTGGAAGAAGTCCTGGAACAGCAGCGGGCGTTCGTCGCGGACGCCTCCCACCAACTGCGCAATCCGCTCTCCGCGCTGCTGCTGCGGATCGAGCTGCTCGCCCTCGAACTCCCCGAGGGCAACGAGGAGATCGCCTCGGTGCGGTTGGAGGGGAAGCGGCTGGCCCAGGTCCTCGACGACCTGCTTGACCTGGCGCTCGCCGAGCACGCCGAAGCAGACCTCGCTCTCACCGACGTCGCCGCCCTCACCGCCGAACGTGTCGCCGCCTGGCATCCGGTCGCCGACGGAAAGGGGGTGGGCCTCACCCAGGACGGGGCCCCGGCCGTCACCGCCTGGGCCGACCCGATAGCCCTCTCCAGCGCGCTGGACGCGGTGATCGACAACGCGCTGAAGTTCACCCCGCCCGGCGAGGACGTGACGGTGTCGGTCGCCGTGGAGGGCGCCGTCTCCACCATCGTCGTCGCGGACCGGGGCCCCGGCCTCACCGATGAGGAACTGGCGCGCGTGGGCGACCGCTTCTGGCGGAGCAACCGCCATCAGAACGTACGGGGCTCCGGCCTCGGGCTGTCCATCTCCCGGGTACTGCTCGCGGCGGGTGGCGCCTCGATCGCCTACGGCCGCAACGACCCCCACGGCCTGCGGGTCACGGTCTCCGTACCGCGCGACGCCCCCCGCGACTGACACGCCTCGTCCGCACGGCCTGCGCACCCGTTCCGCGCGGTCGGCGTCCCGTGCGCACGGTCGGCGCCCGGACCGGTGGTGCGGTCGGGACCGGTGGCCGGGCCTGCGGGGGCTCATGGGATCAGGGCTTGACCGAGCGGTAGTACTGCTGTGCGCCGTCGTGGAGCGGCAGCGGATCGGTGTAGATGGCCGTCCGCAGGTCCACCAGTTGCGCCGAGTGCACCTCCCGTCCGATCCGGTCCCGGCTGTCGATGACGGTACGGGTGAACGCCTCGGTCATCGCCGCGTCCGTGCGCTCCGTCGTCACCAGCAGATTGGCGACGGCGACCGTCGGCACGGACTGTCCGCGCTGCACCTCGGGGTAGGCGTCCGCCGGCATGACCGCTGCGCGGTAGTAGCGGGTCGAACCCCCCGCCGCCTGGAGCCGGCGGATCAGCTCGTCCTCCAGGGGCACCAGCCGGACGTCGGTCCGCCGCGCGAGCTCCTTGACCGCGTTGGTCGGCAGCCCGCCGGACCAGAAGAAGGCGTCGAGCTTCCCCTCCACCAGCAGCGACGGCATGGTGTCGATCCCGGCCGTCACGGGGGTGACCCCCTTCGCCGGATCGACCCCGGCTGCGGTCATCAGCCGGTCGGCGACCAGCTTCACCCCGGACCCGAGCTGCCCGACGCCCACCCGCTTGCCCCGCAGGTCGGCGACGCCGCGCACGGAGGAGGAGCGGGGCACGATCAGCTGTACGTAGTCGTCGTAGAGGCGGACACAGCCCCTCAGCCGCCGGGCACCGGGCCTGCCGCTGCGCAGGTACGTCGCCACCGCGTCGGCGGTGGCGATGGTGAAGTCCGCCTCACCCGCCGCGACCCGCTCGATGTTCTGCTGCGAGCCCTGACTGGTCCGCAGCTGTATGGACACCCCCGGCATGTCCGTGGCGAGCGCGCCTTCGAGCCGCTCCCCGTAGAGCTGGTACACCCCGGTCCGTACGCCGGTGGAGAAGACCAGGGAGCCGCTGGGCGAAGGGCTGTCGAGCGGCAGCACCCACCAGAGCAGGAGTCCCAGCGAGACCGTCGAGGCGGCGCCCGCGCGCAGCACGCGGCGGCGGGTGGGGGAGGGGCCGGTCGGGGACATGGCCGCGATCCTGCCAGGCGGGGCCCCGGGCTGGCCAGAGCCGGCCGCGGCGGGCGGGGGAGGGGGCTTTCCCGGAGCGCCTACCCTTGAGGGATGACCAGCAGCAGCGACCGGAGCCTCGCAGTGGACGTTCAAGAACGCAAGAGCTACGAAATCCGTACGTACGGATGCCAGATGAACGTCCACGACTCGGAGCGGCTGTCGGGCCTGCTGGAGGGCGCCGGTTATGT
Source organism: Streptomyces sp. NPDC005576 (assembly GCF_042871745.1). Classification (NCBI taxonomy): domain Bacteria; kingdom Bacillati; phylum Actinomycetota; class Actinomycetes; order Kitasatosporales; family Streptomycetaceae; genus Streptomyces; species Streptomyces sp. NPDC005576. The sequence goes on from NZ_JBIAJC010000003.1 coordinate 45,422, forward strand.
CCGCGCACCCGAGGACGCCGACGGCGACGCCGACGTCGTCGTCTTCAACACCTGCGCGGTCCGCGAGAACGCCGACAACAAGCTCTACGGCAACCTCGGCCGGCTCGCCCCGATGAAGACCAAGCGCCCCGGCATGCAGATCGCCGTCGGCGGCTGTCTCGCGCAGAAGGACCGCGACACCATCGTGAAGCGGGCCCCGTGGGTGGACGTGGTCTTCGGCACGCACAACATCGGCAAGCTCCCGGTGCTGCTGGAGCGCGCCCGTGTCCAGGAGGAGGCGCAGATCGAGATCGCCGAGTCCCTGGAGGCGTTCCCCTCGACGCTCCCCACCCGCCGGGAGTCCGCCTACGCGGCGTGGGTCTCCATCTCGGTCGGCTGCAACAACACCTGCACCTTCTGCATCGTGCCCGCCCTGCGCGGCAAGGAGAAGGACCGCCGCACCGGCGACATCCTGGCCGAGATCGAGGCGCTGGTCTCCGAGGGCGTCTCCGAGATCACCCTGCTCGGCCAGAACGTCAACGCCTACGGCTCCGACATCGGCGACCGCGAGGCGTTCTCCAAGCTGCTGCGGGCCTGCGGGAAGATCGAGGGCCTGGAGCGCGTCCGCTTCACCTCCCCGCACCCCCGCGACTTCACCGACGACGTGATCGCCGCGATGGCCGAGACGCCGAACGTCATGCCGCAGCTCCACATGCCGATGCAGTCCGGCTCGGACACCATCCTGAAGGCCATGCGCCGCTCCTACCGGCAGGAACGCTTCCTCGGCATCATCGAGAAGGTGCGCGCCGCGATGCCGGACGCCGCCATCTCCACCGACATCATCGTGGGCTTCCCCGGCGAGACCGAGGAGGACTTCGAGCAGACCATGCACGCGGTGCGCGAGGCCCGCTTCGCCAACGCCTTCACCTTCCAGTACTCCAAGCGCCCCGGGACCCCGGCCGCGGACATGGACGGGCAGATCCCCAAGGAGGTCGTGCAGGAGCGCTACATGCGCCTCTCCGCCCTCCAGGAGGAGATCTCCTGGGAGGAGAACAAGAAGCAGGTCGGACGCGTCCTGGAGGTCATGGTCGCGGAGGGCGAGGGCCGCAAGGACGGCTCCACCCACCGCCTCTCCGGCCGCGCCCCCGACAACCGCCTCGTCCACTTCACCAAGCCGGAGGGGACCGTGCGCCCCGGTGACGTGGTGACGGTCGAGATCACCTACGCCGCCCCGCACCACCTGCTCGCCGAGGGCCCCACCCTCGCCGTGCGCTCCACCCGCTCGGGCGACGCCTGGGAGAAGCGGAACGCCGCCGCGGCGGCCAAGCCCGCCGGCGTGATGCTGGGCCTGCCGGCCGTCGGCGCCCCCGCCCCGCTGCCCGCCGCCTCCGCGCCGGGCTGCGGCTGCGACTGACCCGTCCCCTCACGGGAGGCGGGCCCCGCCCTGCTCCACGGGCAGGGCCCGCCCTCCCACGAGGAGGCGGCCAGTACGCTGACCGGCATGCTTGTCGCCGCCGCCGTGAGCCCCTGTCCGCCCCTGCTGGTCCCCGAAGTCGCCGCCGGGGCCGCACCCGAGCTCGACCCCCTCCGGGCAGCCTGCGCCGAGGTCCTCGCCGTCCTGGCGGAGGCCGGCCCCGATCTGCTGATCGTGGTCGGGCCTGCCGGCGAGGGCGAGCGCGGCGTCTTTCCCTCGGGGAGTGCCGGGAACTTCCGCGCCTTCGGCGTGGACCTCGGCGTCCGGCTGGGCCCGGCCGCCCCTGACGACGCCCTGCCGTCCCGGCCGCTGCCCGCCTCGCTCGCCGTGGGCGCCTGGCTGCTCGCCACGACCGACTGGACGGCGTCCCCCGTCGAAGGGCTCGGCGTGGGCGAGCCCCTGTCCCCGGAACGTTGCGCCGAGGCAGGACGGGGCCTCGCGGAGCGCGCCGGCCGGGTCGCGCTGCTGGTGATGGGCGACGGCAGCGCCTGCCGCAGCGTCAAGGCGCCCGGTTATCTGGACCCCCGCGCCGAGGGGTTCGACGCCGTCGCCGCGCGCGCCCTGGGCGCGGCGGACGTGTCTGCCCTCGCGGAGCTCGACGCCCCCCTCGCGTACGAGCTGAAGGCGGCGGGCCGGGCCCCGTGGCAAGTGCTCGCGGGCGCCGCGGACGGGGTCGGCCTCCGTGGGCGGTCGCTGTACGAGTGCGCGCCCTACGGAGTGGGGTACACGGTCGCCGTCTGGTCCTGAGCGGTCGCGAGTGAGGTCGCCGGAGTGGTGCCGGTCCGAGTGGTGTCCGGCCCGTTCCGGCCACCGTCCCACCCGGACGGGCCACGCGAACGGGTGAGGGGAACGGGTGACGGCCGCGGAGCCGGGCTCCGCGGCCGTCCTTCGGGCGCTGTGTGCGGTCGTGCCGTCGTGCCGTCGTGCCGTACGGGTGTGCTGTACGGCACGCCTCAGCGGGCCGGCGGGGGCGGCGGGGGAGTACCGCCCGTGCCGCCGAAGCCCGTGGTCGGGCCCGGACCCTGACCGTCCTTGTGGCCGAGGCGGTCCACCGTCTCCTTGGCCTTCTGCGTACCGCTCTGGATCTTGTCGCTGTACTTGCCCTTGGTCCGCTGGTCGACCGTGCGCGCGGCCTTGTCCAGGCCCTGCTCGATCTTGCCCCCGTGCTGGTGCGCGAGGTCACCGACCTTGCCGCCGACCTTGTCCTTGGCCGGTCCCAGCCGGGCCTTCAGATTGTCCAGGAACCCCATGGGTCACCTTCCGTGCCGTGGTTGCTCGGGCCGAGCCTGCTCCCGCACCGTCACTCCTGTCCGGTGCCGCCGACTTTACTCGCCAGCGACAAAAGGCGCGTAATCGTACAAATGGAATGGGTCGGTCGGCGGGGCGCGGGAGGTTTGGGAGACTGGGGCGGTGAGCAGACCAGTTCCCGCCCCCCGCGTCATCACCGTCGTCGGCCCCACGGCGGCAGGCAAGTCCGATCTGGGGGTCTTCCTCGCCCAGCGGCTGGACGGCGAGGTGGTCAACGCCGACTCCATGCAGCTCTACCGGGGCATGGACATCGGCACCGCGAAACTGACCCTCCCCGAACGCGACGGCGTCCCGCACCATCTCCTGGACGTCTGGGACGTGACCCGGACCGCCAGCGTCGCGGAGTACCAGCGGCTGGCTCGGGCGGAGATCGACCGCCTGCTCTCGGAAGGACGGACCCCGATCCTGGTCGGCGGCTCCGGGCTGTACGTGAAGGGCACCATCGACGCCCTGGAGTTCCCGGGCACCGACCCGGAGGTGCGCGCCCGGCTCGAACAGGAGCTGGAGGAGCGGGGCCCCGGCGCCCTCCACGAGCGGCTCGCCGCCGCCGACCCGGATGCGGGCCGGGCGATCCTGCCCAGCAACGGCCGCCGCATCGTCCGCGCCCTGGAGGTCATCGAGATCACCGGCAAGCCGTTCACCGCCAACCTCCCGGGCGAGGAACCCGTCTACGACGCCCTGCAGATCGGTGTGGACGTCGAGCGCCCGGAACTCGACGCCCGGATCGCCCTGCGCGTCGACCGGATGTGGGAGGCGGGCCTGGTGGACGAGGTCCGGACACTGGAGGCCCAGGGGCTGCGCGAGGGGCTCACCGCCTCCCGCGCGCTCGGCTACCAGCAGGTCCTGGCGGCACTGGCCGGCGAATGCACCGAGGACGAGGCCCGTGCCGAAACCGTGCGTGCCACCAAGCGTTTCGCGCGCCGCCAGGATTCCTGGTTCCGGCGTGATCCGCGGGTCGTGTGGCTGGGCGGCGGCGAGATGGACCGGGAGGAACTCCCGGACCGGGCACTGACGTTGGTCGAACGAGCGGTCACACTCTGATCACGTGATGGCATCGGGACGCCCCGCGCGTCCTTTCCGCCCGCGCGTTCGTGCCATCATCGAGCATCGATCGATACAGGGAAGTCCGAGTTCCGAGTGGGGAGGGCGCGTGGCGATGGAGGCCGGCCCTCGTGACACGGAGCGGGAAGCGGTGGAGAGGCGACTCGCCGCCGATCGTCTCAACTCCGACCTGCCCGACGAGAGCGTCGTGACGCCCGAGGTCGAGGTCGAACTCCGACCGGCCCGCCGGCTGCGGATCTGGCAGCTCGCCCCGATCGTGGTGCTCGCCGCGATCGGTTCGCTGATGTTCGCGTTCCCGCTCGCCTTCGAGTTCGGCGACGGCGGTGCCGTCGTCGCCATGCTCGGCCTGCTGATCAGCGGCTGCGCCGCGGGCTGGGGCATGATGGCCGCCCGCCGCGTGGGACACACCTGGCCGGGCCTGCCCGCGCGGGGCTCCGGCATCCGTCCCGACTGGCGCGTGATCGCGCTGTACGGGGTGCTCGCTCTCGCCCTGGTGGGCCTCGCCGTCTGGCGCGTGGCCCGCCTGCGCTGACGGGTCCCGCCCCGGCGCCCGTACAGTTGCCTTGTGAGCACCGAGCAGATCTCCTTCTTCAAGGGTCACGGCACCGAGAACGACTTCGTGATCATTCCGGACCCGGACAACGCCCTCGACCTGCCGCCCGCGGCCGTCGCGCGGCTCTGCGACCGCCGGGCGGGCATCGGCGGTGACGGGCTGCTGCACGTCGTGCGCTCCGCGGCCCACCCCGAGGCCCGCGCCGTGGCGGACGAGGCCGAATGGTTCATGGACTACCGCAACGGCGACGGCTCGATCGCCGAGATGTGCGGCAACGGCGTGCGCGTCTTCGCCCGCTACCTGCAGCGCGCCGGACACGTCGAGGCGGGGGATCTCGCGATCGCCACCCGCGGTGGGATCAAGAGGGTGCACCTCGCCAAGAACGGTGACATCACCGTCTCCATGGGGCGGGCCGAGCTGCCCGCCGAGGGAGTCACCGTCTCCGTCGACGGCCGCAGCTGGGAAGCGCGCAACGTCAACATGGGCAACCCGCACGCCGTCGCCTTCGTGGACGACCTGGCGCACGCCGGGAACCTGTTCACCGAACCCGCGTACAGCCCCGGTCCGGTGTACCCCGAGGGCGTGAACATCGAGTTCGTCGTCAGCCGGGGCACCCACCACGTCGCGATGCGGGTGCACGAGCGCGGTTCCGGCGAGACCCGTTCCTGCGGCACCGGCGCCTGTGCCGTCGCGGTGGCCTCGGCCCGCCGGGACGGCATCGACCCCGCGGTGACCGGCACGCCCGTCACGTACACCGTCGACCTGCCCGGCGGCACGCTGGTGATCACGGAACACCCGCACGGCGCCATCGAGATGACCGGCTCGGCCGTCATCGTCGCCGAAGGTGTCCTCGACGCGGAGTGGCTCGAATCGGTGCTCGGACGATAACCCGACCACGTTTCGCTCGAACGGGTGATCCGCTTCACGCGGCGCGAGAGGCGGACTGCCGTACGTGGTGGGGTCGGTAGCATCAAGCACCGGCCCGGGGACACCAAGGTCTGCCTCTCACCGCCGGTCGACGTCGCCGGAGGTGCCCATGAGTGCAGAGGCCGCCAGTCCAGGTGTTCCCGTCCGTAAACGCTCCCGTCCCCGGATCGATCTGCGCAGACTCGGCCGGGTGGCGCTCCTCGGGCCGGTCTCCCGGGGAAGACTGCCGGACGCCATCGGCCATGTGGCGGAGGCGCACCGCGCGCATCACCCGGACGCCGACCTCTCCGTGCTGAGCCGGGCTTACGTCCTCGCCGAGTGCTCCCACCGCGGCCAGATGCGCAAGAGTGGTGAGCCCTACATCACCCACCCGCTCGCCGTGACCCTGATTCTCGCCGAACTCGGCGCGGAGACCACGACCCTGACGGCCTCTCTGCTCCACGACACCGTCGAGGACACCGAGGTGACGCTCGATCAGGTGCGTGAGGAGTTCGGCGAGGAAGTCAGCTACCTCGTCGACGGCGTCACGAAGCTGGAGAAGGTCGACTACGGTGACGCCGCCGAGCCGGAGACCTTCCGCAAGATGCTCGTCGCCACCGGCAACGACGTCCGGGTCATGTCGATCAAACTCGCCGACCGCCTCCACAACATGCGCACCCTCGGGGTGATGCGGCCCGAGAAACAGGTGAGGATCGCCAAGGTCACCCGGGACGTGCTGATCCCGCTCGCCGAACGCCTCGGTGTGCAGGCGCTGAAGACCGAACTGGAAGACCTCGTCTTCGCCATCCTCCGCCCCGAGGAACACGCGCACACCCAGACGCTGATCGCCGAGTCGGAGAGCGGGCCGAGTCCTCTCACCGCCATCGCGCAGAACGTCCGCAGCACCCTGCGCGAGGCCGGCATCACCGCCGAAGTCCTCATCAGGCCGCGCCACTTCGTCTCCGTCCACCGGGTCCGGATGAAACGCGGGGAGTTGCGCGGCACCGACTTCGGCCGGCTCCTCGTGCTGGTCGGTGAGGACGCGGACTGTTACGCGGTCCTCGGTGAACTCCACACCTGTTTCACCCCGGTGATCTCCGAGTTCAAGGACTTCGTCGCCGCCCCCAAGTTCAACCTGTACCAGTCGCTGCACACCGCGGTCGTCGGCCCCGGCGGCGCGGTCGCCGAAGTCCTCATCCGTACGCACCGGATGCACAAGGTGGCCGAGGCGGGCGTGGTCGCCCTCGGCAATCCGTACGCGCCGGACGTCACCGCACCCGCCGGGGACGAACCGGCCGACGGCGAACGCGCCGACCCCACCCGGCCCGGGTGGCTCTCCCGGCTGCTCGACTGGCAGGAGTCCGCGCCGGACCCGGACACCTTCTGGAGCACCCTCCGCGCCGATCTGGCCGAGGACCGCGAGATCACCGTCTTCCGCACCGACGGCCGCACCCTCGTCCTCCCGGCAGGCGCCAGCTGCGTGGACGCCGCCTACGCGCAGTACGGCGACGGAGCCCACGGATGCATCGGCGCGCGGGTCAACGGCCGCCTCGCCACCCTCGCCACCGCCCTGGGCGACGGCGACACCGTGCAGCTCCTGCTCGCCCGCGACACCGCCTCCGGCCCGTCCCGGGAGTGGCTCGACCACGCCCGTACCCCCGCCGCGCGCATCGCGATCGCCGGCTGGTTCGACGCCCACCCGGAGGACGCCGCCTCGCAGGACGCCGAGGACGCCCGGTACGCCCCGTACGCCGACGGGCCGGCCGGGGCGGAGGACGGGGACGACGGCGGGCCCGGCTGGCCCCCGGCACACCCCCGGCAGCAGCCCGGGGCGACCGCGGTGACCGGTGACCCGGACGGTGACACGGACGGCGGTGCGGGTGGCGGCGCGGCCGGTGACAGGGGCGGCGACGTGGGTGGGGACGCCCCCGCGTGCCTGGTCACCCTCGTCGCGGAGTCCTTCGGGCGCCCCCGGCTCCTCGCCGACCTCACCGAGGCGATCGCCACCGCGGACGCCGCCATCGTCTCCGCCACAGTGGAGCCGCCCAGCGAGCAACGGGTGCGCCACACCTACACCTTGCAGCTCGCCGGCGCGGAGGCACTCCCCGCTCTCGTGAGGGCCATGCGGGACGTCGCCGGGGTCTACGACGTCAGTCGCGCCTGAGGCTGTGCGGGGCTGAGGGGCTGAGCGTGCCGGAGTGCCCACAGGTCCTGAAGCCCGGGTGCCCGAGCGTCTCGGCGCCCGGAAGCCCGGCGGCCCTCGGGCGGGCCCTGCCGCCGGGCGGCCCGCCCGGCCATCTCGTTCGGGTGGCCCGGCAGCGCGTCGCCCCGCGCCGGGACGATCACCGCTGATAGCGGTGATCCATGCCGCCCACCTCCCGCCGCCTGCGCACCGTCCTGCTGGCCGCCGCGTCGGCCGGCCTGATCGCCGCCGCACCGCCCACCCCTCCAGGAAGCGGCCCCCTCGGAATCGGGGACCCGCTCTTCCCGACGCTCGGGAACCCCGGGTACGACGTCCTCTCGTACGACATCGACCTCGACTACGGCGGCCGCAACACCGAGCCGCTCGACGCGGTGACCGTCATCAGGGCACGGACCACCGAGCCACTGGACCGCATCAATCTCGACTTCGCCCGGGGAGAGGTCCGCTCGGTCGCGGTCAACGGACTGGCCGCCCGGTTCACCGGCGAGGACGAGGACCTGATCGTCACGCCGGCCGCACGGCTGCCGGCGGGGGTGCCGCTGCGCATCACCGTCCGGCACACCAGCGACCCCGCCCAGGGCGCGGGCAGCGGCGGCTGGGTGCGTACCGGTGACGGCCTCGCCCTCGCGGGCCAGGCCGATGCGGCGCACCGGGTCTTCCCCTGCAACGACCACCCGGCCGACAAGGCGTACTTCACCTTCCGCCTCACCACCCCCGAGCAGCTCACCGCCGTCGCCAACGGGCTGCCGACCGGGGTGAGCCGCCGGGGTGCCACGGTGACCCGGACCTTCCGCACCGAGCACCCGATGGCCACCGAGCTCGCCCAGGTCTCCATCGGCACCTCCGCGGTCCCGCACCGGAGCGGCCCCGGCGGCCTGCCGCTGCGCGACGTCGTCCCGGCGGCGGACGAGGCGGTCCTGGAACCCTGGCTGAGCCGGACGCCCGCCCAGATGGAGTGGATGGAGCGGCAGGTCGGTCCCTACCCCTTCGAGACCTACGGACTGCTGGTCGCCGACACCGTCACCGGCTTTGAACTGGAGACCCAGACACTCTCGCTCTTCGAACGCCGGCTCTTCACCACGGACCCCCACCCCGAGTGGTACGTCGACTCGGTGATGGTCCACGAGCTGGCGCACCAGTGGTTCGGCGACAGCGTCTCCCCGGCGTCCTGGTCCGACCTCTGGCTGAACGAGGGGCACGCGAGCTGGTACGAGGCCCGCTACGCCGAGGAGCGGGGCGGCCCCACGCTGGAGCGCCGCATGCGGGACGCCTACACCCGGTCCGACGGCTGGCGGGCGGCCGGCGGGCCCCCCGCACGCCCCGCCCCGCCGGCGGCCGGGCAGAAGCTCGACCTGTTCCGGCCGGTGGTCTACGACGGCAGTGCCCTGGTCCTCTACGCGCTGCGCCAGGAGATCGGCGAGGACGCCTTCGGCCGACTGGAGCGCGCCTGGGTGCGGGGGTACCGCGACGGGTCCGCCACCACGGGGGACTTCGTCCGGCTCGCCTCGCGCGAGGCCGGACGCGATCTCTCGGCGTTCCTCGACGGCTGGCTGTACGGGGGGAGGACCCCCGCGATGCCCGGCCACCCGGACTGGCACGGCACTGCCCCGAAGGCGGCCCGGCCGGCCGGAGGATCCACGGCACCGGTCCACGCCACCACGGGGAAACCCGCATGACGGGCCCGGTGGCCGCGTGCCAGTATCAAGGGGTCGGCAGAGCGGCCGGACCGGTGGATCCTTCGGGAATCATCCGGGGACGTGACGCGTTGTGACTGTCACTACGAGAAACCTTCGACGTAAGGATCCAATGACCTCCTCTTCTTCCCTTCCCCAGGACGCGCAGGACGCGCAGAGCGCCACGGAGTCCGACTCCGGACGTGCCACCGAGAGCCTTCGGGCCGACGCCCTGATGGAAGAGGACGTCGCCTGGAGCCACGAGATCGACGGAGAGCGGGACGGCGAGCAGCTCGACCGGTCCGAGCGTGCCGCGCTGCGACGCGTGGCCGGACTCTCCACCGAGCTCGAGGACGTCACCGAGGTCGAGTACCGGCAGCTCCGTCTGGAGCGTGTGGTGCTCGTCGGTGTATGGACCTCCGGGACCGTGCACGACGCCGAGATCTCCCTCGCGGAGCTGGCCGCCCTCGCCGAGACGGCGGGCGCCCAGGTGCTCGACGCCGTCTACCAGCGCCGTGACAAGCCGGACCCGGCCACCTACATCGGCTCCGGCAAGGCGCTGGAGCTGCGGGACATCGTGCTCGAGTCCGGCGCCGACACCGTCGTCTGCGACGGTGAACTCAGCCCCGGCCAGCTCATCCACCTGGAAGACGTCGTCAAGGTCAAGGTGGTCGACCGGACCGCGCTGATCCTCGACATCTTCGCCCAGCACGCCAAGTCCCGCGAGGGCAAGGCGCAGGTCTCCCTGGCACAGATGCAGTACATGCTGCCGCGGCTGCGGGGCTGGGGCCAGTCCCTCTCCCGGCAGATGGGTGGCGGCGGTTCCAGCGGCGGTGGCGGCATGGCCACGCGTGGTCCCGGTGAGACCAAGATCGAGACCGACCGGCGCCGCATCCGCGAGAAGATGGCGAAGATGCGCCGGGAGATCGCCGAGATGAAGACCGGCCGCGAGATCAAGCGGCAGGAGCGCAGGCGGAACAAGGTGCCCTCGGTCGCCATCGCCGGTTACACCAACGCCGGCAAGTCGTCCCTGCTCAACCGCCTGACCGGGGCCGGTGTCCTGGTGGAGAACTCCCTGTTCGCCACCCTGGACCCGACGGTCCGCCGGGCCGAGACGCCCAGCGGCCGGCTCTACACCCTGGCCGACACCGTCGGGTTTGTACGACACCTGCCGCACCACCTGGTCGAGGCGTTCCGCTCCACCATGGAGGAGGTCGGCGACTCCGACCTCATCCTGCACGTGGTGGACGGCTCGCACCCCGTCCCGGAGGAGCAGCTCGCCGCCGTGCGCGAGGTGATCCGGGAGGTCGGTGCCACCGGCGTCCCCGAGATCGTCGTGATCAACAAGGCGGACGCGGCGGACCCGCTGGTCCTCCAGCGGCTGCTGCGCGCGGAGCCGCACGCCATCGCCGTCTCGGCCCGTACCGGCGCCGGGATCGACGAGTTGCTCGCGCTGGTCGACGCCGAACTGCCCCGGCCGTCCGTGGAGATCGAGGCTCTGGTCCCGTACATCCAGGGCGCCCTGGTCTCGCGGGTGCACGCCGACGGCGAGGTGATCTCCGAGGAGCACACGGCGGAGGGCACCCTGCTGAAGGCCCGGGTCCACGAGGAACTCGCCGCGGAGCTCGCGGTGTTCGTCCTCGCGACTCACTGACCGCGACCCGCTGACCGCGACCCGCTTACCGCGACCCGCTGACCGCGAAAGCGCCGCGCACCAGCGGTACGAGCCGGAGGCCCGGCCGATCCCCCCACGGGGAACGGCCGGGCCTCCGGCATGAGCGTCACTCTCCCGCGTACTTGCGGCTCACCCCGTCGTAGACCTTCCGGGCCTCCTTGCCCAGGCGCGGTCCGGCGAGCCAGCCCGCCGTGACCGGGCCGATCGAGGTGTTGGAGAACAGGGCGGGCTTGCCGTCGGCCCCCTCACCGACCCAGCCGCCGCCCGAGGCGCCCCCGGTCATCGAGCAGCCGATGCGGTACATCGTGGGCTGGTCCTGGAAGACCGAGAGCCTGCCCGGGGTGTCGTCGCAGCGGAACGCCTTCTGCCCGTCGTACGGGGGAGCGGCCGGGTAGCCGGTCGCCGTCAGCGAGGAGATGCCGGACACCGCGGGGGCGTCGAAGTCGACCGGCAGTGCGTGACCGACCGTCTCCTCCAGCGACGTGGCCGACGCACCGGTCTCCGGCGTCACGTGCAGTACCGCGAAGTCGTACGGGGCGCCCTGGCCGCCGGTGGACGCACCCTGCGCGATCCACTGGTCCGAGGTGGAAGCCCAGTCGCTCCACCACACGCCGTACGGAGCTATCTCCTCCTTGGAGGCGCTCTCCAGCTTCGACGTCTCCATGCCGCTGTCGTTGTACCCCGGGACGAAGGCGATGTTGCGGTACCAGCCGCCCGCCTTGCCCGCGTGCACACAGTGCCCCGCGGTCCACACCAGGTTCGACTTGCCCGGGTGCGCCGGGTCCTCCACCACGGTGGCGGAGCAGACCATCGAACCCTCGGGCCCGTCGAACAACAGCTTGCCGCTCTCCGGGACGCTGTCGTGGTACGGCGTCGGCGCCTCTGCGGCCTCCCGCACGGCGGGGGTCGGGTCGGTCACCCCCTCGTCGCCGGAGATGTCGTCGGCGACGGGCTGCTCCGGGGAGGTGTCGGCGTCCCGCATCCGCTGCGGATCCCAGAGGTTCTCGATGATCGGGTTGACGTAGTCCTTGGCCTCACGGAGCCACTGGTCCTTGTCCCAGTTCTTCCACTCGCCGTTCCGCCACTTGTCGAGATCGATCCCGTGTTCCTTGAGGCGGTTCTTCAACTCGTCCGGAATGACGACTTTCCCGTCCGAGGAGGCTGCGGAGGAGGCCGCGGCCGAACCGGTGGGCTCCTTGGCCGCATCGTCCTCCCCGGGCCCGCAGGCGGTAGCCGTGAGCGCGAGCACCGTCGCGAGGGCGGCGGCGGCCAGTACGGACGAAGACCTGCGGCGCCCGCCCCTCCCGTTCCGGGCGGCATCGATCGGGTGAATGGGTCGCATCTGGTGATCCCCCTGGGACTTCGTCGTTCGTCGCTGCGTACGGCACCCCGGTGACCCGGTGCGCCATGCCTGTCCGCGTCCGCGGTCCCGTGCCGCCGGACGCGGGACGGAGCCCGAATGCCTCGTACCCCGTGCCCGGTTGAGCAACGGCCCTGTGCTGAGCGGCCTCTACTATGCCGTTGCTGTCGGAGACCGTGCCGGGCAGGGCCATGGTTCCGCTCCGTCAGCTTCCGTCCGGGCGCCCTCAGGTACTGCGAGCAGCCGCTCAGGTTCGGCCGCCGCAAGGATCTTCCGGTGCACCCGTGATCCCCGGCCCGTTGGCTCGTTGGTCCGTACGGGGGACACACGTCCGGAGTTCGCCCGCGCACTCCGCTGCCGGGAGAACGTACTCCGGGAGGCCCCCACATGACTACGTGACGACATGACTACGTGACGACATGACGACGTGCAACGCAACCGTGACCGCAGGAGGATCAACAGCCGTGGCCGTGACCGAAACAGCACCGGCGGCCCTGCCCGCGGCGCACGAGGGCATTCTCCGCCGCCAGTCGCTGCGCGAATCGGCGGCGCGCACCTACGCGCGCTCCCTGCCGATCGTGCCCGTGCGGGCGCGCGGCCTGACCATCGAGGGCGCGGACGGCCGCAGATACCTCGACTGTCTCTCCGGTGCGGGCACTCTGGCGCTCGGCCACAACCACCCCGTGGTGCTGGAGGCCATCCGCAAGGTGATCGACTCCGGTGCGCCGCTGCACGTGCTCGACCTCGCCACCCCCGTGAAGGACGCCTTCACCACCGAGCTGTTCGCCACGCTCCCCGGCGAACTGGCCCGCGACGCCCGCATCCAGTTCTGCGGGCCCGCCGGGACGGACGCCGTCGAGGCCGCGTTCAAGTTGGTGCGCGCGGCCACCGGCCGTACCGGCCTGCTCGCCTTCACCGGCGCCTACCACGGCATGACCTCCGGGGCGCTGGACGCGTCCGGCGGCGCGAGGGAGGTCCGCGTGACGCGTCTGCCCTTCCCGCAGGACTACCGCTGCCCCTTCGGGACCGGCGGGGAGCGGGGAGCCGAGATCGCCGCCCACTGGACCCAGCACCTGCTGGACGACCCCAAGGGCGGGGTCACCGCGCCGGCCGGGATGATCCTCGAACCCGTGCAGGGCGAGGGCGGGGTCAACCCCGCGCCCGACGCATGGCTGCGCCGGATGCGCGAGATCACCGCCGACCGGTCCATCCCCCTGATCGCCGACGAGGTGCAGACCGGCGTCGGCAGGACCGGCCGCTTCTGGGCCGTCGAGCACAGCGGGGTGGTGCCCGACGTGATGGTGCTGTCCAAGGCCATCGGCGGTTCGCTGCCGCTCGCCGTGATCGTCTACCGCTCCTCGCTCGACCTCTGGCGGCCCGGCGCCCACGCCGGCACCTTCCGCGGCAACCAGCTCGCCATGGCGGCCGGCGCGGCCACCCTGGCGTACGTCCGCGAGAACCGCCTGGCCGAACGCGCCGCCGCGCTCGGGGAGCGCATGCTCGGCCGGCTCCGCGAGCTGGCCGCACACCACCCCTCCATCGGCGACGTCCGGGGCCGCGGCCTGATGATCGGGGTCGAACTCGTCGACCCCGAGGCCGCTCCCGCACATGACGGCGGCGCGCCCCCGGCCGATCCGGCCTTCGCCGCCGCCGTGCAGCAGGAATGCCTGCGCCGCGGCCTCATCGTCGAACTCGGCGGGCGCCACGACGCCGTCGTCCGGCTCCTGCCGCCCCTCACCCTCACCGACGAACAGGCGACGGCGGTACTCGACCGCCTCGCCGACGCACTGCAAGCCGCAGAGGGCTCGCCGCACCGGCGGGCCGCCGCCGGGTCGCTCCGCTGACCCCGCAACCCCTCACAAGGAAGAAGCCGTGAACCCCACCCCCGCGCCCGAGGCCGACACCCCCCTCCCCAGCCAGCTCCGAGGGCAGCACGCGCCGCTCGGTCCGCGTACGGCCGAGGCGACGACCGTTCCACGCCAGAAGGCCGGCCGCTACGAGGACGAGGGCGACGAGGGCGCCCCGGTCCCGCACGCGGACCCGCTGGACGATCCTGACCCGTACCGCGCGGCCGACGTCGCGGGCGCCGAGAGCCTGCTGCGCTGCTGGGCGCGGGAGAACGACCTGCCGCGCCCAGAGAGGGACACCCTGCGCATCCCGCTCCCCGCCAGCGGCACCGCCCTCCTCGTGCCGGTGCTGTACTGGTCGCCGACCGGCCACCACCGCTTCGGCCCGGCCGCCCTCGAAGGTGCCCCCGCGGGATCCCCGTGCGCCGACGCGGTCACCGTCGCCGCCCTGCTCTGCCGCGAGGGCGACCCGCACGCCGCCGCCGAACTCGTGGGCCGGGTCGCCGACTCCGTACGCCACACCACCGGGTTCCTCACCCAATGGCGCCGCACGCCCGAGGAGCCCCCCGGCACCGACCCCTTCCTCGCCGCCGAGCAGTCCCTGTTGCACGGACACCCGCTCCACCCGACACCCAAGAGCCGCGAAGGGCTCTCGGAATCGGAGGCCCGGCTCTACTCGCCCGAACTCCACGGCAGCTTCCCGCTCCACTGGATGGCCGTCGACCGCTGTGTCCTCGCCACCGACTCCGCCTGGACGCGCGACGGCCGTCCGGTCACCGCCGAGGAACTGCTCGCTCCGCACACCGGAGGGCTGCGCCTGCCCGAGGGCACGGTCGCCCTGCCGGTCCACCCCTGGCAGGCCGAAGAGCTTCGGCGGCGCACCGAGGTCACCGAACTCCTGGACGCGGGACTCCTCCACGACCTCGGCCCCGCGGGAGGCCGCTGGCACCCCACCTCCTCGGTACGGACCGTGTACCGGCCGGGCGCGGGCGTGATGCTCAAGCTCTCGCTGGGCGTACGCATCACCAACTCCCGCCGGGAGAACCTCCGCAAGGAACTCCACCGGGGAGTGGAGGTGCACCGGCTCCTCGGCGGCGGCCTCTCCGCCGAGTGGCGCCGGGCCCACCCCGGGTTCGACATCGTCCGCGACCCGGCCTGGCTCGCCGTCGACACCAAGGACGGCACCCCGGTCCAGGGGCTCGACGTGGTCCTGCGGAACAACCCGTTCGGCCCGCACGACGACGCCCTCTGCGTCGCCGGCCTCACTGCGGTACGCCCCCGCCGCGGGCGTACCGCGATGCGCTCACGGCTGGCGGAGGCCGTGTCCCGCCTCGCCGAGCGGACCGGACGCACCGTCGGCGCCGTCTCCGCCGAGTGGTTCCTGCGCTACCTCGACCGCGTCGTACGCCCCGTCCTCTGGCTCGACGCCCACGCCGGGGTGGCCCTGGAGGCGCATCAGCAGAACACCCTCGTGCTGCTCGACGCGGACGGCTGGCCCGTGGGCGGCCGGTACCGCGACAACCAGGGGTACTACTTCCGCGAGTCCCACCGGGGCGCGCTCGACCAGCGGCTGCCCGGCATCGGCGCCGAGAGCGACACCTTCGTCTCCGACACCGTCACCGACGAGCGGTTCGCCTACTACCTGGGCATCAACAACGTCTTCGGGTTGATCGGCGCCTTCGGTTCCCAGCACCTCGCCGACGAACACCTCCTGATCGACGCGTTCCGCCGCTTCCTGCGTTCCGCCGCCCCCATGGGCTCGCCCCTTCCGGCGTACCTCCTGGAGACCGACCGGCTGCGCTGCAAGGCCAACCTGCTGACCCGGCTGAACGGCATGGACGAACTCGTCGGACCCGTCGACACCCAGTCCGTGTACGTGACCATCACCAACCCGCTGAATTTCTGAAGCACCCACCCGCCGAAGTGCTTACGTCCCCGGTACGCGTCGACGGCCCTCCGTCCGGATCGTGCCGGGAACCGGGCGCGAGGCCGGGCGCCGTGCCTCGGCGGCGTAACCGGCCGCCGTCGAGGCTTCGGCCCGGCCTCCCGCCTCCGCCGCGGCCCCCTGGCGCGGAACGCCGCACCCGCCCGGGGCCCGCACCGGCCCCGCACGGGCCCCCGGCGAGGCGCCGGGGCTGGGTCTCCACCGGCTCTCGGCCGGGGGCACGGGCCGTCGTGCCCGCCGGAGACCGGGCCGCCGGTGCGCGGGAGAACCGGGGGCGCCGGTGCCGTCGGCGCGCGGGAGATACAGGGCGCCGGGACCGCCGGTACCCAGGAGAGGAGAACGTCGTTGTGCCACCTGTCGACACGCCCGGGAACCCGGCGGCCGGACCGGTTTCACGGAAGGCCGCGGGCGGACAAGATGCCAGGATGACGCGAGCAGAAGACCCCTGGGCGACCGGCGGGGCGGCCGCAGGACCGCCCCCGCACCGCCCGGTGACCGCTGTCGAGGACACCCTGGACCTCCGTCTGACCGAGGAACTCCTGGCGGTGTTCGCCTCGGACGCCTCGGACGCCTCGGACGCCTCGGACGCCTCGGACGTCTCGGATACCGCGGACGCCTCGGACCTCCCACCCGCACTCCGGCGGACGCCTGCCGGCGGCCCCGGGGCGTCCACGCTGCTGGACGCGCCCGGCGCCTGGCACCCCGCCACCACGGCCGCCGGAATCTTCCGACTGGTGCCCGTACGGCTCGGACGCGACCTCGCCGTCATCACCCGCTGGATGAACGATCCGGCTGTCGCCGCCTTCTGGGAACTCGCGGGGCCCGAAGAGGTCACCGCCCGCCACCTCGCGGCGCAGCTCGAAGGCGACGGGAGGAGCGTCCCGTGCCTCGGTGTCCTCGACGGCAGGGCGATGAGCTACTGGGAGATCTACCGCGCCGATCTCGATCCGCTCGCCCGCCACTATCCGGCCCGCCCCCACGACACCGGGGTGCACCTGCTGATCGGCGGGGTCACCGACCGGGGCCGGCGGGTCGGCACCACGCTGCTGCGCGCGGTGGCCGACCTCGTGCTCGACCACCGTCCCTCCTGCGCACGCGTCGTCGCGGAACCCGACCTGCGCAACACCCCCTCCGTCTCGGCCTTTCTGAGCGCGGGATTCCGTTTCTCCGCCGAAGTCGAACTGCCCGAGAAGAGGGCCGCCCTGATGATCCGCGACCGAGCCCACCGAGACCACCTGTGAAGAACACGCCGAAGCGCGCACACCGCTCGAACCCCATCGGTTCCGTCCCGAGGAGTCCCCGTGCAGAAATATCCCGTGAGCCCTGAACCGGCGGGGCGCCAGCAGCTTCCGGACCGCCCGGAGCTGAACAGAGCCGTCTGGGACCGGGTCACGGCCCAACTGCTCGCGAAGATGCTCGGCGAGTTCGCGTACGAGGAGATCCTCCTGCCGCTCCCGCAGCAGCCGCCCGTCACCACGGACGGCACCGGCGAACCGTACGCGCTCCTCCTCGACGACGGGGCCACGCTCGCCTTCCGGGCCCGCCGAGGGGTGTACGGAAGCTGGCGCGTCGACCCCTCCTCGGTCCGCGAGACCACCGCACCCGGGAACGGGGACGAGTACGCGAATGGGAACGGGAACGGGGGGGGCAACGGGGACGGGAACGGTTCCCCGCAGGGGCGGCCGTTCCGCGATCCGCTGCTCTTCCTCACCCGCGCCCGCCGCCTCCTCGGGCTGGACGGCGCCACCCTCGGCCACCTCGTGCGCGAACTCACCCGCACCCTGGCCGCCGACGCACACCTCGCCCACACCGCCCTCGGCGCGGCCGAACTCGCCGACCTCGGCTACGCCGAGCTCGAGGGCCACCAGACCGGCCACCCCTGGCTGGTCGCCAACAAGGGGCGCCTCGGCTTCTCGGCCACCGACGCCGCCCGCTTCACCCCCGAGGCGCGCGCCGCCACCACCCTGCCGTGGATCGCCGTCAGCACCCGGATCGCCGGCTACCGCGGCGGACCCGGGCTCGCCACCCCCGACGAGCTGTACGCCCGCGAACTCGACCCCGCCGTGCGGGAGGCCTTCGCGGCCCGGCTCGCCGACCGCGGGCTCGACGCGCGGGAGTACGTCTACCTGCCCGTCCACCCCTGGCAGTGGGACGAGTGGATCGTGCCTCTCTACGCCCCCGCCATCGCCGGGAACGACATCGTCCCCCTCTACGCCGACGGTGATCTGCGGCTGGCGCAGCAGTCCATCCGGACCTTCGCCAACGTGGGCCGTCCCGACCGCTTCACGGTGAAGCTCCCGCTGTCGATCCTCAACACCCTCGTCTGGCGCGGACTGCCGACCGAGCGCACCCTCGCCGCGCCCGCCGTCACCGGCTGGGTGCAGGGGCTGTGCGCCACCGACCCGTTCCTGCGCGACACCTGCGCGGTGATCCTGCTCGGCGAGGTCGCGTCCGTGACGGTGGAACATCCGCTCTACGACCGGCTGCCCGAGGTGCCCTACCAGTTCAAGGAGATCCTCGGCGCGATCTGGCGCGAGCCGCTGCCGCCGAGGCTGGCGGCGGGTGAGCGGGCGCGCACCCTGGCCTCCCTCCTGCACACCGACCCGGAGGGCCGCGCCTTCACCGCGGAACTGGTCGGACGATCCGGACTGGCACCCCGTGACTGGCTGGTCCGGCTCTTCGCCGCCCTGCTCCCTCCGCTCCTGCACTTCCTCTACCGGTACGGAACCGTCTTCTCGCCGCACGGCGAGAACGCCATCGTGGTCTTCGACGAACGGGACGTGCCCGTGCGGCTCGCGATCAAGGATTTCGTCGACGACGTCAATGTCAGCGCACACCCGCTGCCCGAGCACGACACCATGCCCGCGGACGTGCGCGCCGTGCTGCTGACCGAGGCGCCCTCCTTCCTCACCCAGTTCATCCACTCCGGGCTCTTCGTCGGTGTCTTCCGCTATCTCTCACCGCTCTGCGAAGAACAGCTGGGCGTCCCGGAGGGTGAATTCTGGTCACTTGTCAGGGCGGAGATCCTGCGCCACCACGCCCGGTTCCCTGAGCTGAAGGACCGGTTCGAGATGTTCGACATGCTGACGCCGGAGATCGAGCGGCTCTGTCTCAACCGGAACCGTCTGCTCGTGGACGGTTACCGGGACCGCCCGGACCGCCCGCACGCGGCCGTCCACGGCGTCGTCCCGAACCCGCTGCACTTCGCCGCATCCGTCCTGGAGTGATCGCCCCTGTCACTGCCGCGCCGTAGGCTGGTGCGGCTATGACGAAGCCATCCCTCACCGAGCTCCTCCATGCCGCCGTCGCCGCCGTCGGCGGTTCGGAACGGCCCGGCCAGGCCGCGATGGCCGAGGCCGTCGCCGGGGCCGTGGACGACAACGCCCACCTTCTCGTCCAGGCCGGCACCGGCACGGGCAAGTCCCTCGGCTACCTCGTCCCCGCGCTGGCGCACGGGGAGCGGGTCGTGGTCGCCACGGCCACGCTCGCCCTCCAGCGTCAGCTCGTGGAGCGGGACCTGCCGCGCACCGTGGAGGCGCTCCACCCGCTGCTGCGCCGTCGTCCCCAGTACGCGATGCTCAAGGGCCGCTCCAACTACCTCTGCCTGCACCGTCTGCACGAGGGCGTCCCGCAGGACGAGGAGGAGGGTCTCTTCGACCAGTTCGAGGCGGCGGCGCCGTCGAGCAAGCTGGGGCAGGACCTGCTGCGGCTGCGGGACTGGTCGGACGAGACCGAGTCCGGTGACCGGGACGACCTGACCCCAGGCGTCTCGGACCGCGCCTGGGCCCAGGTCTCCGTCACCTCCCGGGAGTGCCTCGGCGCCTCGAAGTGCGCGTACGGCGCCGAGTGCTTCGCGGAGGCCGCCCGGGAGCGGGCCAAGCTGGCCGACGTCGTGGTCACCAACCACGCGCTGCTCGCCATCGACGCCATCGAGGGCGCACCGGTACTCCCGTCGCACGAGGTGCTGATCGTCGACGAGGCCCACGAGCTGGTCTCCCGCGTCACCGGAGTGGCGACCGGCGAACTCACCCCCGGCCAGGTCGCCCGCGCGGTGCGCCGCGCCGCCAAACTGGTCAACGAGAAGGCGGCCGACGCGCTCCAGACCGCTTCGGAGGGCTTCGAGCGGGTCATGGAGCTGGCACTGCCCGGCCGACTCGAAGAGGTCCCCGAAGATCTCAGCTACGCGTTGATGGCGCTGCGTGACGCCGCCCGCACGGTGATCTCCGCACTCGGCTCCACCCGGGACAAGTCCGTCCAGGACGAGGACGCCGTGCGCAAGCAGGCGATGGCCTCGGTGGAGTCGGTCCACGCGGTGGCCGAGCGGATCACCCAGGGCTCCGAATGGGACGTCGTCTGGTACGAACGCCACGACCGGTTCGGCGCGTCCGTGCGGGTGGCCCCGCTCTCCGTCTCCGGGCTGCTGCGCGAGAAGCTCTTCGCCGAGCGCTCGGTGGTGCTCACCTCGGCGACCCTGAAGCTCGGCGGGGACTTCAACGGAGTCGGTGCCTCCCTGGGGCTCGCCCCCGAGGGCACCGCGGGGGAGGACCTACCGCAGTGGAAGGGGCTCGACGTCGGCTCCCCCTTCGACTACCCGAAGCAGGGCATCCTCTACGTCGCCCGCCATCTGGCCACCCCCGGCCGGGAGGGCGCCCGCACCGACATGCTCGACGAGCTGGCCGAGCTGATGGAGGCCGCCGGCGGGCGCACCCTCGGACTGTTCTCCTCGATGCGCGCGGCGCGGGCGGCGGCGGAGGTGCTGCGCGAGCGGCTGGAGAAGCCGATCCTGCTCCAGGGGGAGGAGACCCTCGGCGAGCTGATCAAGAACTTCGCGGCCGACCCGGACACCTGCCTCTTCGGCACCCTGTCGCTCTGGCAGGGCGTCGACGTGCCGGGCGCGAGCTGCCAGCTCGTGGTCATGGACCGCATCCCCTTCCCCCGGCCCGACGACCCGCTGATGAGCGCCCGGCAGAAGGCGGTCGAGCAGGCGGGCGGGAACGGCTTCATGGCGGTCGCCGCCACCCACGCCGCACTGCTGATGGCCCAGGGGGCGGGCCGGCTCGTCCGGGCCACCGGCGACAAGGGCGTGGTGGCGGTCCTGGACCCCCGTCTCGCCAACGCCCGGTACGGCAGCTACCTGCGGGCCTCGATGCCCGACTTCTGGTACACCACCGACCGCAACCAGGTCCGGCGTTCCCTGTCGGCGATCGACGCGGCGGCGCGGGCCGAGGGCCGCTGAACCGCGCGGCTCCTGTGCCGGTCCACGCACGGGTCCGCGTGAGGCCCTTGCGCGGGACAGCGCGCAGCACGGAGCCCCGGGGACCGCTCGTACCTCTACGGGGCGTTCGCCGGGGTTCCGTGCGCCAGGGCTGGTCTTCCGGGGTGGGGCTACCGGATGCGATCCACCGGGGTCAGACGCGCCGCAGTACGGCCACGACCTTGCCGAGAATGGTCGCCTCGTCACCGGGGATCGGCTGGTAGGCGGAGTTGTGCGGGAGCAGCCATACATGGCCGTCCTCGCGGCGGAACCGCTTGACGGTGGCTTCGCCCTCCAGCATGGCCGCGACGATGTCGCCGTTCTCGGCGACGGGCTGGCGGCGTACAGTGACCCAGTCGCCGTCGCAGATGGCGGCTTCGATCATGGAGTCGCCGACTACCTTGAGGACGAACAGCTCGCCGTCACCCACCAATTGGCGGGGGAGCGGGAAGACGTCCTCCACCGATTCCTCGGCGAGGATCGGACCTCCGGCCGCGATCCGGCCGACCAGGGGGACGTACGAGGCGGCGGGCTTGCCCGTCGTGTCCGTCTGCGTCGACATGGGCTGGTCGGAACCCCGGACTTCGTACGCCCGCGGGCGGTGCGGGTCCCTGCGGAGGAAACCCTTGCGTTCCAGGGCCATGAGCTGGTGGGCCACCGACGAGGTGCTGGACAGGCCGACGGCCTGTCCGATCTCGCGCATCGACGGTGGATACCCCCGGCGCTGCACCGAGTCACGGATCACCTCGATGACCCGCCGCTGCCGGTCGGTGAGGCCCGAACTGTCGGCCCGGATGCCAGGGGGACGCCCGGGCAAGGAGCGCGCGGCCCTGGGGGGCTCCGGCCCGTCCGGGTTCGTGACAGAGTCATTCATTGCATGCACCGGCTCAGGTCGGCTCGGAGAGCGGTGGTCCCGGGCAGTGATCGTGGCACTGTCGGCGCTGGTGGTCACATCGGCCCCTCTCGAAATGTTCTCCCTGGCTGGACAACGGTAGTAGCTTTCGAAAGGTTGCGCCAAACACACGTTCGAGTGAAAAACGCATAAAGGCATGCCATGCCTTTATGCCCGGGTGTATGCGCGGGGTGCGGACGGGCTCGTGAATGCGGCTCGTCACGGTACCGCCGCTCTTTCCGCATCGTGGCGGCGGCCCCCCGGGGCCAATCCCCGGCGCGCCCGGGGAGGGTGCGGCGGGGGCGCCCGCGGGCCCCCGCCGGCCCGGGGAAGGGTGACCGTGAGGGCGCCACCCGGCGTCCCGGCGCGCGGCTGTTTCCCGTACCCTCGTGCCTTGGCCGTGCGCGGCCCGGGCGCCCCGGGCCGGTCCGACACGCCTGGGGCAGAAACCGATCGAAACCCTAGATCTAGTGGTTGGATTGCCCGGGTCACCCAGAGGTTGTGGTCCCCGGTCCGGTGAGCGCCGGGGATCGCCTATGCTGGTGACTGCTTCGACAGGGCCCCGGTGGGGCCCTGTGAGGCTCATTACTCGTGCCATGAAGGAGGCTTGGGAACCATGCACTGCCCCTTCTGCAGGCACCCCGACAGCAGGGTCGTCGACAGTCGCACGACGGACGACGGCACCTCGATCCGGCGCCGCCGCCAGTGCCCCGACTGCTCCCGCCGGTTCACCACGGTGGAGACCTGCTCGCTCATGGTCGTGAAGCGCAGCGGGGTGACCGAGCCCTTCAGTCGTACCAAGGTCATCTCGGGCGTCCGCAAGGCGTGCCAGGGGCGGCCGGTCACCGAGGACGCCCTCGCCAAACTCGGCCAGCGGGTCGAGGAGGCGGTGCGCGCCACCGGGAGTGCCGAGCTGACCACCCACGACGTGGGGCTCGCCATACTCGGCCCCCTGCGGGAACTCGACCTCGTCGCGTACCTGCGTTTCGCGTCCGTGTACCGGGCGTTCGACTCGCTCGAAGACTTCGAAGCCGCCATCGCGGAACTGCGCGAACGACGGCTTCCCGCCGGAGAGGGCGGGGAGACCCCCGAGGTCCCCGCTCCCTCCGTTCCCGCCCACTGAGTGGTACACGCCGTCCGGCCGAGGTCTGCCGGACGGCGAAAGGGTGGTCCACAGACCTGCTTCCGGCGCCGAGGACGGCGCTCGAAGCACCAGACACAGCACCGTGCCCCGGGAAGAACTGGGCACTTCAGGGCGTTTTTGCCCACATATGGGAGGCGGCAATGACAGAGACGACGAGCGGCCCGGCACGCAGTCCCCGCATCAAGGGGACCAAGCCGAGCAAGGGTCTGCGTATCGAGCGCATCCACACCACCCCCGGCGTGCATCCGTACGACGAGGTGGCGTGGGAGTCCCGTGACGTCGTCATGACCAACTGGCGCGACGGCTCGATCAACTTCGAGCAGCGTGGCGTCGAGTTCCCCGACTTCTGGTCGGTGAACGCGGTCAACATCGTCACCAGCAAGTACTTCCGCGGAGCTGTCGGCACGCCGCAGCGCGAGACCGGTCTGCGTCAGCTGATCGACCGGATCGTGACGACCTACCGCAGGGCCGGCGAGGAGCACCAGTACTTCGCCTCCCCCGCGGACGCCGAGATCTTCGAGCACGAGCTGGCGTACGCCCTCCTGCACCAGATCTTCAGCTTCAACTCCCCGGTCTGGTTCAACGTCGGCACCCCCCAGCCGCAGCAGGTCTCCGCCTGCTTCATCCTCTCCGTCGACGACTCCATGGAGTCGATCCTCGACTGGTACAAGGAAGAGGGAATGATCTTCAAGGGCGGTTCCGGCGCCGGCCTGAACCTGTCCCGCATCCGTTCCTCCAAGGAACTCCTCTCCTCCGGCGGCAACGCCTCCGGCCCGGTCTCCTTCATGCGCGGTGCCGACGCCTCCGCCGGAACCATCAAGTCCGGCGGCGCCACCCGCCGCGCGGCCAAGATGGTCATCCTCGACGTCGACCACCCCGACATCGAGAACTTCATCGAGACCAAGGTGAAGGAAGAGGAGAAGATCCGCGCCCTGCGCGACGCGGGCTTCGACATGGACCTGGGCGGCGACGACATCACGTCCGTCCAGTACCAGAACGCCAACAACTCCGTCCGCGTGAACGACGAGTTCATGAAGGCCGTGGAGTCCGGCGGAAAGTTCGGTCTGCGCGCCCGCATGACCGGCGAGGTCATCGAAGAGGTCGAGGCGAAGTCGCTCTTCCGCAAGATGGCCGAGGCCGCCTGGGCCTGCGCCGACCCGGGTATCCAGTACGACGACACCATCAACGCCTGGCACACCTGCCCGGAGTCCGGCCGCATCAACGGCTCGAACCCGTGCAGCGAGTACATGCACCTGGACAACACCTCGTGCAACCTCGCCTCGCTGAACCTCATGAAGTTCCTCAAGGACGACGGCGAAGGGCACCAGTCCTTCGAGTCCGAGCGCTTCGCCAAGGTCGTCGAGCTGGTCATCACCGCGATGGACATCTCCATCTGCTTCGCGGACTTCCCCACGGAGAAGATCGGCGAGAACACCCGCGCCTTCCGCCAGCTCGGCATCGGCTACGCCAACCTCGGCGCCCTGCTGATGGCGACCGGCCACGCGTACGACAGCGACGGTGGCCGCGCGCTCGCCGGCGCCATCACCTCGCTGATGACCGGTACCTCCTACCGTCGTTCCGCCGAACTCGCCGCGGTCGTCGGCCCGTACGACGGTTACGCCCGTAACGCCGAGCCCCACCAGCGCGTCATGCAGCAGCACGCCGACGCCAACACCAAGGCCGTCCACGTGGACGACCTGGACGCGCCGATCTGGGCCGCCGCCACGGAGGCCTGGCAGGACGTGATCCGCCTCGGTGCGAAGAACGGATTCCGCAACGCCCAGGCGTCCGTCATCGCCCCGACCGGCACCATCGGCCTGGCGATGTCCTGCGACACCACCGGCCTGGAGCCCGACCTCGCCCTGGTCAAGTTCAAGAAGCTGGTCGGCGGCGGCTCGATGCAGATCGTCAACGGCACCGTGCCGCAGGCGCTGCGCCGCCTCGGTTACCAGCCGGAGCAGATCGAGGCGATCGTCGCCCACATCGCGGAGAACGGGAACGTCATCGACGCCCCGGCCCTGAAGACCGAGCACTACGAGGTCTTCGACTGCGCCATGGGTGAGCGTTCCATCTCGGCCATGGGCCACGTCCGGATGATGGCGGCCATCCAGCCGTGGATCTCCGGCGCGCTCTCCAAGACCGTGAACCTGCCGGAGACGGCCACGGTCGAGGACGTCGAAGAGGTCTACTTCGAGGCGTGGAAGATGGGCGTCAAGGCGCTCGCCATCTACCGCGACAACTGCAAGGTCGGCCAGCCCCTCTCCGCGAAGACCAAGGAGAAGGAGAAGGTGGCGGTCACCGCCAAGGCCGAGGAGACCATCCGCACCGCGGTCGAGAAGGTCGTCGAGTACCGCCCGGTCCGCAAGCGTCTGCCCAAGGGCCGCCCGGGGATCACCACCTCCTTCACGGTCGGTGGCGCCGAGGGTTACATGACCGCCAACTCCTACCCGGACGACGGTCTCGGCGAGGTCTTCCTGAAGATGTCGAAGCAGGGCTCCACCCTCGCCGGCATGATGGACGCCTTCTCCATCGCCGTCTCGGTCGGTCTGCAGTACGGCGTCCCGCTGGAGACGTACGTCTCGAAGTTCACCAACATGCGCTTCGAGCCGGCCGGCATGACGGACGACCCGGACGTGCGGATGGCGCAGTCGATCGTCGACTACATCTTCCGTCGTCTGGCGCTCGACTTCCTGCCCTTCGAGACCCGCTCGGCCCTCGGCATCCACTCCGCCGAGGAGCGTCAGCGTCACCTGGACACCGGCTCGTACGAGCCGACCGAGGACGACGATGTCGACACCGAGGCGCTGGCCCAGTCCGCCCCGCTGCACGTGGAGCCGCTGAAGGCCGTCGCCGCCCCGGTGCAGGCCGCCGAGAAGCCGGCGCCGCGGACCGCGCACACCTCGGCCGAACTGGTCGAGATGCAGCTCGGCATCAGTGCCGACGCCCCGCTCTGCTTCTCCTGCGGGACGAAGATGCAGCGTGCCGGGTCCTGCTACATCTGCGAGGGCTGCGGCTCGACCAGCGGTTGCAGCTGATACCGGGCGGGATCACGCCGGATCGGCATCCGGCGTGATCCGCGCACCTAGCTGATCAACAGCCCACGAAGGGGACCGGCCATCGGCCGGTCCCCTTCGCCGTAGCGCTGCCGGGGCGGTGCCACCGGTGCCCCGGCCCCTCGTCCCTCGCCCTCGTCTCTCGCCCTCGCCCTCGCCGGAGCGAGACGGCACAGGCGTTCAGGTCAGTCGGCCGGAAGGCCCTTCGCCGCCCATCTCGGCGGCGAAGGTGCCAGGGTCGCCTTCGAACCCCCGCAGCCCGGGGTGGAAGGTCCAGATGCCCGAGCCGTCCCGGGTGAACTCGGCCACGACCGCCGCCGTCGCCGAGGCGACACCCGAGAAGTCGTCCCTGCCCAGTTCGGTGTAACCCTCGCGGATCTGAACGCCGGTGCCGACCACCCCACCGAACGTCTTGCGGCCGTCGCGCTGCTGGATCGCCACACCCACGAGGACCCGTACGTACCGCTCCGCGAGCCGGTCGAGTTCCAGGGTCATGACCTCGTCGTACCCGAGCCCCTGGCCGGTACGGCTGTCCCGGTTGAGGGTGATCGTGCCGTCGGGGGAGCGGCTGTCGAAGTGCACGAGATAGTCGGGAGCGCCGAACGGGGCGTCGGCGACGTACGTGCCCGCGATGATGTCCAGGTCATTGGGCGATTCACCGAACTCGCTGGGGTCCCACTTGAGCCGTACTTCGACCTTCTCGATGTCCTTGTTGGGATTGCTGCTGGGGGTGCTCATCAGACGTCCCTTCATGCCGCTGCGCCATCAGTCCGGTCCTACAACCCGATGATGGCTATAACTCTCTTCGGATCCAACCGCGTTGGCCCCGGGCGGCCGGATCGGGCCACGTCGGGCCCGAACTGGCGCGAAGCGGCCGTGTGTCGGTCGGCGTGGGTGTGGGCGGGGGGAAGGCCGGGCGGCGGGCCGCCCGCCCTGGTTGTCGAGGTGGCGGCGGGCGGTCAGGCGTCGGGGGCGGCTCCGGAGTCGACCCCGGGGTGGGCTCCGGGGTGGGTGAACTGCACGGGCTTGCCCAGCGACCTCGCGTAGGCGATCTCGGCTCGGGTGCTGTCTCCGATGTGGTCGCCGACCACGAGTACCTCGTCGGCAAGCCTGATCTTCGCCCGGTGCAGATCGCCGAGTCGAACCCTCAGCGCGTCGGCGTCGGCAGGATCGGACCGGAGTCCGTGCGGCGACTTCATGTCGAAGCCCGGCTTGACGACAATATGTCCGGCTGTGGTCTCCCGCAGGTCGGCCTCGTTCATCTCGGTCATGAAGCGGGTGGAGCCGCAGATCACGACGATGCGCGGGAGGCAGAGCAGCTTCTTCGCATCGGTGATTTTCTCCTCCGGGGTGAGCGGTCGCGGGTATGACACTGGTTCCTCCTGGTGATGTGGCCCGAGCGGCGGCCGCCGGACACCACCTCTAGTGCGGGATGCGGAGGGGCGGGCGCTGGACGGTCTCCTCGCGGAACAGTTCGATCCGGGTGCTGACCTGGCGCAGGAGGTGCGTGTCCTCGATGCGGTCGAGATAGAGGCAGTTGCGGGCCACGCCCTCCAGCTCGAAGGCGAAGCAGAGCGACATCAGGGGGTTGATGAAGAGTTCACTGCCCCGGGTGCGAGAGGTGAACCGTACGTCCCCGAACGAGCCGCGGACCGCCGCGGCGATCGACCCGTTGACGATGCTGGGATGGTCCGGGGTGTTCTCCTGCGCGTGGGCGACCGCGTCGAGATAGAGCGCGCCCTCGCGCGTCGAGCGGGAGAGGGAGAACGCGCCCAGATAGGCGCCGTCCCGCTCCAGGGCGGCGATGTTCTCCAGCACGAGCCCGTGGCTGACCCCGTGGTACGCGTCGACCCCGAACCCGACGGAGACGATCAGCCGCTCCGGCACGTCGATCCCGGCGAGTGCGGCGACGGAGGCGAGGTCCTCCTCCGGAGTGCCGAGACCGGATTCGTCGCCCCGCATGAGGATGTCCGTACCGCCGTCGACGAGGACGACCGCGTCGATGTCGTACCGCTCGATCAGCGCCCGGTACGCCTCGCGCAGCGGCTGGACCCCCACGCGGGTGAGGGCGTGGACGGTACTGGGGTACCCGTGCAGGGCGAGCCACTGGGCGAGGGTGCGTTCCGGGAAGTACGTCTGGTGCAAGGAGCTGTCGGGGGTGACGGCCGCGACGTCCGGCGCGAGCCAGTCGTCCAGGGGGAGGCCCTCGATCGAGCTGAAGGTGAGGTTGGCCAGCGTGACGTTCTTCCCCCGGTGCAGGAGGGACAGAGCGATCGGCAGGCCTGCGTAGACGTCGAAGCCGCCGCCGGCGCCGGCGACGAGTACGTGCCGGGCGGATTCCAGCCGGGAGAAGAGGGGATGGGCGTGCAGACCGTTCATGGAGATCATTCTGGGCACCCCGCACCCGGGTACGGAAGGAGTTCGGACGTTCTCCACCGGGAGGTGACGCGCGCTACGCCCGGAGCCGTACGATGGCGCCGTGCTGGTCAAGTGGATGCGCTGCGCCGTAGTGGACCGTCATGGGTTCGAGCAGGGGCAGCGGCAGGGGGCGGGGCTGCTCGATGAGCCGGGGTTCCGAGGTCAGGGCGGCGGGTGGAGCCGGGGGCGCCCGGACGTCGCCCACGTCTTCGCTTTCTGGGAGAACCGGGTCTTCTACGACGCCTACATGGCGCGTGCGGGAGACGGCGCGACCGCCGGGCGGCCGGGGGCGTGCCGGGACGCGCAGGTCAAGCTGTTCGAGTACCGCTTCGACGTGAAGACGGGCTTTGAACCGGATTTCACCGACGCCGATGTCGTCCGGGTGGCCCACAGCAAGGTCCGCGAGGACCGGGTGGAACACTTCGCGCTCATGCAGTACCGGGTCTGGAACCCGGCCATGGCGGGTTCGCCGGGCATGCTGCGGGGCGTCTTCGGCGAAGCGCCGGGCCACGAGTTCCTGGTGCTGTCGATGTGGCAGTCGAGCGCGGAGCGCGGAAAGTACCGCATCCAGAGCGCTGAGCGGCTGTCGGAGCGCGCCGAGACCGAGACGGACGTACTGGCGCTGACCGGGGACGTCGTCCAGCTTGAACCGTCCTGGACGGTCGCCTGACCGGTCGCCCGACCGGGCCGCGGGGGCCGGCCAGGCCTGCGGCCCGCAGTGGTGGGCCTGTGGGGGTGCCTGGGGTCCGTGCCGTCGGCGTTGCCGGGGTCCGTGCTCTTCGTTCGAACGAGGCGTATCGGTGCGCAGCATTTAGGGTCGACCCATGGCACGACCGCAGCGCATCGTCCTCGTACGGCACGGAGAGTCCGAGGGCAATGTGGACGACACGGTGTACGAGCGCGAGCCCGACCATGCCCTGCGGCTGACGCACACCGGGCTCCAGCAGGCGGAGGCGGCCGGCTTCCGGTTGCGCGAGGTGTTCGGCGAGGAAGGGGTCAGCGTGTACGTCTCCCCCTACCGCCGCACCCACGAGACCTTCCGTGCGCTCGGACTCGATCTCACCCGCGTGCGGGTGCGCGAGGAGCCCCGGTTGCGTGAGCAGGACTGGGGGAACTGGCAGGACCGGGACGACGTGCGGCTCCAGAAGGCGTACCGGGACGCCTATGGCCACTTCTTCTACCGCTTCGCGCAGGGCGAGTCCGGAGCCGACGTCTACGACCGGGTCGGCGCCTTCCTGGAGAGCCTCCACCGCAGTTTCCAGGACCCCGACCACCCGCCGAACGTGCTGCTCGTGACGCACGGGCTCACGATGAGACTGTTCTGCATGCGCTGGCTGCACTGGTCCGTAGCCGAGTTCGAGTCGCTGTCCAACCCGGGCAACGGCGAGAGCCGGACGCTGCTGCTCGGACCCGACGGCCGGTACACCCTCGACCGCCCGTTCGCACGCTGGCGGACCCCCGAGCCGTACGGCATCACTGGATAGGGTGGCAGCAAGATGACCTCTTACTCCTCCGAAACCTTCGAACGTCGCTACGAACGCACTCTCGCCAGCCTGCGCGGGCTCTCCGTCGGTGACGCCCTGGGCTCCCAGTTCTTCGTCCCCGTGAACTATCCGCTGCTGCGCAGCCGCATCCTGCCGCCGGGGCCCTGGCAGTGGACCGACGACACCGAGATGGCCTGCTCCGTGGTTGCCGTGCTGGCCGAGCACGGCCGCGTCGACCAGGACGCGCTGGCCCACTCCTTCGCCGAACACCACGACTTCGACCGCGGCTACGGCCCCGCCGTGAACAGGATGCTCCGGCTGGTACGTGAGGGCGGCGACTGGCAGGAACTCGCCGCCGGGCTCTTCCAGGGCCAGGGGTCCTGGGGCAACGGTTCCGCCATGCGCATCGCCCCGCTCGGAGCCTGGTACGCCGACGACCCGGAGCAGGCCACCCACCAGGCCGAGATCTCCTCCTACACCACGCACCAGCACCACGAGGCCGTGGCCGGAGCGATGGCCGTGGCCGCCGCGGCAGCGCTCGCCGCGTCTCCCGGCGGGCCGCCCCGGCCGGAGGCGCTGCTCGACACGGTGATCGCCCTGCTGCCGCGCAGCGCGGTGGTGGCCGGGCTACGGCGCGCGAAGGACATGCTCGACTACGACGACCCCACGACGGTCGCCGCCGTCCTCGGCAACGGCCGCCGCACCAGCGCACAGGACACGGTTCCCTTCGCCCTCTGGTCGGCGGCCCGCGCCCTCGGCTCGTACGAGGACGCGTTCTGGGTGACCGCCCAGGCGGGCGGCGACGTCGACACCACCTGCGCCATCGTCGGCGGGATCGTCGCGGCGGCCCCGGCGGGCGCCCCGCCCGCGTCGTGGCTGGAGCAGACCGAGAAAGCGCCTTCCTGGGTCCCCGCCGGGCCCCGCGTCTGACCGCACCCATATGACCTCCCGGCGCGCGGGACCGAACCGATACGGACCGCGCGCGTCCGGGCGCCGGGGGTGGCGGCGCCGCTTCTCTCCTCGTACGGACCGCGTGTCTTCGGTGGCGGAGGGTGGCCGTACCGCCCCCCGTGTCACGGAGCCGTGTCTGTGCCGTGTCACGGTCCTGCCACAGGGGTGCCGGGGGCCCGGCGCCCGGGCTGCGCGCCGCTACTGTTTCGGCCACGCGTCGCCCGGCGGTTTCCGCCGGGGCGCGAGGAACGAGACAGCGGGGGACGCGCCGACGCTCGGCCGTACGGCGGACCCGCGCGGGGGAGGGGTCCCATGACCACGTCCGACCAGCCGTCCGGAATACCGGACCCGGAGGACACGCCGTCGACGCCAGGTGGGTCCGGCCGGTCCGGCGCGAGCGCCGGGGCGACCGGGTCCGGCGCCACTGCTGGGTCCGGCAGGGCGGGTGGGACCGGCAGGGCGGGTGGGACCGGTAGGTCCGGCGGGGCCGGTGGGTCCGGCGGGGCCGGTGGGTCCGGCGGGGCCGGTGGGTCCGGCGGGGCCGGTGGGTCCGGCGCTTCTGATGGTGGTGGGCCGGGCAGGCCGACGCCCATGTCCTCGGAGTCGGAGGCGGAGTCGGGGGCGGAGTCGAAGTCCCTGACGCCTGGGCTCATGGAGTCGGTGTCCCCGGCGTCCGTGCTCACGGAGGCTATCTCCCCGGCGTCCGTGTCCCCGCCGGCCGGAAAGCCCTCCGGCGGCGTGCACTCTCCTGCGGATGCGGCGCCATCCGCTACGGAACCGGCCCCGCCCGCCGCACCGGCCGAGCCCGCCAACCCCTGGCAGCCGCGGCCCGCACCGCCGGGGGCCTTCGCCCGGGTCCGCCCCGCAGCTCCGCCGCCCATCGCGGGGACGACCCTCCTGGCGGTCCTCGCCACCGGCGTCCTCAGCGCGTTGCTGCTCGGTGACGGACTCGGGATCAACCTTCTCCTGGTGGCGCTGCCCGCCGCGGCCGGTGCCTGGCTGGAGGCGCGCAGGGCAGGGCGTCGGGCGCACGCGTGGACGCCGGCCTGGGGAGTCGGCGGGCTGGCTCTCCTGACGGTCCCGGCTCTTCTGGACGCGGGCTGGCCGACCTTCCTCGCTGTCGTGTCCGCCGCCGCCCTGGGCTCGCTCGCCCTGCACGGCAGCCGGAGCTGGTTCGGCGTGCTCGCGGGCTCGCTGGGGGTGCTGGACGCGGTGGTTCCGGGCATCGGATGGGGATGGCGCGGCATCAGGACACGGGCCTCCGGCTCGCGGGCGCGCTGGGGCACCGTGCTCCGGACGGCCGTCGTCGCCGCGGTACTGCTGCTGGTGTTCGGGACACTCTTCGCGAGCGCCGACGCGGCCTTCGCGGATCTCCTCGGCGACGTCCTGCCGGACGTCTCGCTGGGTGAAGGGCCCTGGAGGTTCTTCCTCCTCGCGCTCGGCCTGGCCGGCGCCCTCGCGGCCGCGCACACCGCCGCCGCCCCCACACGCTGGGACGGGATCTCCGTCCGTCCCGGACGGGCGCGGGGGAGGGTGGAGTGGGCACTTCCGCTCATCGTGCTCGACGTGTTGTTCGCCGCTTTCATCACCCTCCAGCTCGTCGTGCTGCTAGGTGGCTACGACAAGGTCTTGAAGGAGACCGGACTCAACCCCGCGGAGTACGCCCGTGAGGGCTTCTGGCAGCTTCTCTGGGCGACTCTGCTGACGTTGGTGGTCATCGCCCTGGCCCTGCGGAGTGCCCCGCGCGGGGGAGCGAAGGACCATTTGCTGGTCAAGGGCGTGCTCGGCACCCTCTGCGTTCTCACCCTCGTCGTAGTCGCCTCCGCGCTGCGCCGCATGGACCTCTACGTCGACGCGTTCGGCCTCACTCGGCTGCGCATCTCGGTGGCGGCGGTCGAGTTGTGGCTCGGCGTCGTCCTGGTGCTGATCATCGCCGCCGGAGTGTTCGGCGCCAGGCACCTGCCCCGGGCGGTCGTCGTCAGTGCCGCCGTGGGAGTGCTCGCCTTCGGGCTGGTCTCACCCGACCGGATGATCGCCGAACAGAACGTCCAGCGCTACCGCGACGGCAAGGCGATCGACATCACCTACCTCCAGCAGCTGTCGGCCGACGCCGTGCCCGCTCTGAACGCCATCCCCGACGAGAGAGTGCGAGCCTGTGCGCTCCGGGAGATCCAGAGCGCGCTCCTGGGTTCGGACGCACCGTGGTACGCCACGAGCTGGAGCGAGGCGAGGGCGCGGGACATCCTCGCCGAACGTCCGGTCGACCCGGCGGAGTTCCCGTGCCCCGGGCGGGACGGTGGCGGTGACTACGGCGACCTCGACCCTGCCGAACCCGGGCCGGCCGATTCGGAGTACGACCCGTACTGACGGGCCCCGATGCCGGCGGCGTGTCGATTGCACCGCCGGCTGCACCCCTGGTTGCACCGCTGGCTGTACAGAACCTGAGGTCGTGGAGGCGGGCGGCGAGGCGGGTGGCCCCGCCCTGGCCGGGGTCGGGCGGGGTGGTGGGCCGGTAGGAGGTGCAGTCGGAGGGGCCGTCGCGGGCGGGTGGGCCGGGCCGGCGGGACGGGTGGGGGGCCGGCCGGGGAGGGGCGGGCACGTCCGAGAGCGCAGCCGCCCGGGTCCGGACGCATACCGGGCCGTGCGTGCCGGCCGGGCAGTTCACGGAATACCCGGTCCCCCGGGGTGTCGCCACCGCGCCCATCGGCGTACGCTGTCTGGCGCCATGCCGTACGAACCACCCACGCACACTGTCGAGCGCTCGCTCCGTGCCACCACCGGTGCCCGGACCGTCGCCGGTGTCGACGAAGTCGGACGCGGAGCGTGGGCAGGTCCCGTCACCGTCTGCGCGGCGGTCACCGGTCTGCGCAGAGCCCCCGACGGACTCACCGACTCCAAGCTGATCACGCCCCGGCGCCGGGCCGAACTGGCGCCCGTCCTGCGGGACTGGGTCACGGCCTTCGGACTCGGCCACGCTTCCCCCGAGGAAATCGACGAACTCGGAATGACCGCAGCGCTGCGGCTCGCCGCCGTCCGCGCCCTTGCCGAATTGCCGGTCCGCCCCGACGCAGTGATCCTCGACGGCAAGCACGACTACCTCGGAAGCCCCTGGCGGGTACGCACCGTCATCAAGGGCGACCAGTCCTGCATCGCGGTCGCCGCAGCCTCGGTCATCGCCAAGGTGTACCGCGACACCATGATGGCGGAACTCGGCGCGGCCACCGGAGAGTTCGAGGAGTTCGCCTTCGGAGCCAATGCCGGATACCCGTCACCGACGCACCGGGCGGCGCTGGAGGAGCTGGGGCCCACCCCCCACCACCGCCTGTCCTGGTCGTACCTCGACGCGCTGCCGCGGTGGCAGCACCTGAAGAAGGTCCGCTCGTCAGCCGAGGCGGCAGCACTCGAAAGCGGGGGCCAGCTCGGCTTCGATTTCTGATCGCGCTTGCGCACCCACCCGCCGACACCAGGCGTATCGGCGTTCGAAAGACAATCATCCATGCCTCTCATCCCCGAGGAGTCTCAGATTCACGAGAGCGCTCAGGGTCCCCTTGCGGTTCCGGCCTCCGGCCGTACCGCGTCGACCCCCCGTCCCGTCCCTGGGCCGCGTTCCGCGGCCACACCGCGTCCCGGACACCCGGGACCCGCACGGCCTGCGCCGCCGGCGCAGCGCCCCCGTCCGGCCTCCGGCCCGTTGGCGCGCGCGGAGAATCGTTCCGTGCCGCAGCTGCAGGTGATCCCGGCCCCCTCCGCCGGGGCGCTCGACGCTGCCGAAGAGGCCGTCGACCTGCTGCTCGACAACGGCCGCGCCCCGGGCGACGTCCTCGTGTTCACCACAGGTGAGCAGCACCCGTGGGCCACGCACGAACTCTCCTTCGGCGAGGCCTCCTACTGGGCACAGCACGAAGCCGGTGACGACGTGTTCTTCGCGGACCTGTCGATGGTCGGCCGTGCCACCGGTCGTCCGGTCGTGGTCGTCGCCGTCAACGGCGAAGTGACCGGCGACGCGGCCCAGCAGCTGTCCGTCGCACGGGAGCGGGCCGGCACCCTGCTGATCGTGTGTGGCGACCCGCAGGCGATCAACGCCGCTCTCGGCACGAGCGTCTGATCCGACCGGCAGCCCCGACCGTCCTGGCACACGGGGTCCGGCCGTCCCGCACGGGGCGGCCGGACCCCGGCCCGCCGGGTTCAGCGGGCAGCTGTGCGAAGCATCGCCTCGGCCACTCCGCCACCCGTACGGAGAGGGACCGGCGCGGCGGCGAAGGACTCCGCGAGCGACGCGGGCGTGGACAGCGAATTCGGCTGCCTGCCTCCTCTGCCCTCGCCCAGGACCTGCCATCCGCCGCGGGTCAGCGTGATGTACGCACCGCAGCGCAACCCGTGCAGGGTGCAGGCGTCCCGCAGCCCCCACATCCAGGCGCCGTCCTCCTCCGTCCAGCGCTCGTCGCCCTCGCGGCAGTAGAGCAGCACGGCGGTTCGCGCCGGGGTTCGGCGGCGCAGGTCGTGCGGGATGACCCGGCGCAGGTGGGACAGGAGCGCGTTGCGGAACTCCCAGCCGTCAGCGACGGCGGAACCTCGCCGGACGAACGAGGCGCTCGCATTCAGACGTTCCTCGTGGTCGAGAACGGCCACGACGGCAGTGGCCGGAGTGGGACGGTGGCGTGCGTGCAGCCCGCCGACCACCTCGCGGGGGTTGCGCAGCAGGGGTATGCCCGCCGATGCCCACTCGGTGGGCTCCAGCATCCGGGCGAGCCGACTGGTGGAATCGGCCGGCATCGAGGACGCCCCCCACGGTGAAGTGTCTGCGGACGGTGCGAATCCGAAGGTCACGGTTCTCCCTTCGCTACGCGCCCACGGTGCGGGCAGGATGACAGAGGGCACGCCCATACGGGCCGTGAAGTGACCGTGCGGGAGGCAACTCCAATTCTCCCTGGCGTACCGGCGGGCGGCAACGAGCAATTGGAACACCTGACGGATATCCACCGTAAAGACCCGGATATCCCTGCCCGTCACGGGCCCCCGCGACGCCTCCCGCCTCCTCCGAACAGCCAGGCGCGGAGAGAACAACCCGCCCCGGCATCGGATGCCGGAGTCTTCCCTCCCGCGGGCCGTCACCCTGCGTGAGGTGGCCGTGCGGCCCGGCCATCGGGTTGCATGGGGGGTATGGACACCCTGGAGCTCCGCCACGAAGCAGACGCCATTCTCGCCGAACTGGTCGGTGACCCCGGCGGCTCGGCGCGGCTGCGGGAGGACCAGTGGCAGGCGGTGTCGGCCCTGGTGGAGGACCGTCGTCGGGCGTTGGTGGTGCAGCGCACCGGCTGGGGCAAGTCGGCGGTGTACTTCGTCGCCACCGCCCTGCTGCGCCGCCGCGGCGCCGGCCCCACGGTGATCGTCTCGCCGTTGCTCGCCCTGATGCGCAATCAGGTCGACTCGGCGGCGCGCGCGGGGATCCAGGCACGCACCATCAACTCGGCGAACCCGGAGGAGTGGGAAACCATCTACGGCGAGGTCGAGCGCGGCGAGACGGACGTCCTCCTCGTCAGCCCGGAACGCCTCAACTCCGTCGACTTCCGTGACCAGGTCCTGCCTCGTCTCGCGGCCACGACCGGTCTGCTGGTGGTCGACGAGGCGCACTGCATCTCCGACTGGGGTCACGACTTCCGGCCGGACTACCGTCGCCTGCGGGCGATGCTCGCCGAGCTCGCCCCCGGGGTACCGGTCCTGGCCACCACCGCGACCGCCAACGCGCGCGTCACCGCGGACGTCGCCGACCAGCTCGGCACGGGTGCGGGCGAGGCGCTCGTCCTGCGCGGGCCCCTGGAGCGGGAGAGCCTGCGCCTCGGAGTCGTACGGCTGCCGGACGCAGCGCACCGGCTGGGCTGGCTCGCCGAGCACTTGGACGAGCTGCCCGGTTCCGGGATCATCTACGCACTCACCGTCGCCGCCGCCGAGGAGGCCACCGCCTTCCTGCGGCAGCGCGGCTTCCCGGTCGCCTCCTACACCGGGCGCACCGAGAACGCCGACCGGCTCCAGGCGGAGACCGACCTTCAGGAGAACCGGGTCAAGGCGCTGGTCGCCACCTCGGCCCTCGGCATGGGCTTCGACAAGCCGGACCTGGGTTTCGTCGTGCACCTGGGATCGCCCTCCTCGCCCATCGCCTACTACCAGCAGGTGGGACGAGCCGGCCGCGGAGTGGCCCACGCCGACGTGCTGCTGCTGCCTGGCAAGGAGGACGAGGCCATCTGGCGCTACTTCGCCGACACGGCCTTCCCGCCCGAGACGCAGGTGCGGCAGACCCTCGCTGCACTCGAGAATGCGGGGCGGCCGCTGTCGGTGCCCGCGCTGGAGACGTCGGTCGAGCTCCGGCGCAGCAGGCTGGAGACGATGCTGAAGGTGCTGGACGTCGACGGCGCGGTGAAGCGGGTGAAGGGCGGCTGGACGGCCACCGGTGCCCCGTGGGTGTACGACGCCGAGCGCTACGCGTGGGTGGCGCGGCAGCGGGCGACCGAGCAGCAGGCCATGCGCGACTACGTGAGCACGTCCGGATGCCGGATGGAGTTTCTGCGCCGACAGCTGGACGACGAGGGCGCGGCCCCGTGCGGCCGCTGCGACAACTGCGCGGGCAGCTGGGCCGACTCCTCCGTGTCGGCGGAGACCCTCACGGGCGCGGCGAAGGAACTGGATCGCCCCGGGGTGGAGATCGAACCGCGCCGGATGTGGCCGACCGGCCTGGCCGCCCTGGGCATCGACCTCAAGGGGCGCATTCCGGCCAAGGAACTGTGCTCCGGCGGGCGGGCCCTGGGCCGGCTTTCGGACATCGGCTGGGGCAACCGGTTGCGTCCGCTGCTGGCCGAGAACGCACCGGACGGACCCGTTCCCGACGACGTTCTGCGCGCGGCGGTCGACGTGCTCGCGGACTGGGCGCGCTCCGCGGGAGGGTGGGCGACGAACGCCCCGGACGCCCCCGCCCGGCCGGTGGGTGTCGTCGCGGTGCCCTCCCTCTCGCGTCCGCGACTGGTCGGCTCCCTCGCCCAGGGAATCGCGACGGTCGGCCGAATGCCCTTCCTGGGCACCCTGACATACACCGGACCGGAGGGGGAGCACACCGCACGGCGCAGCAACTCCGCGCAGCGCGTCAGAGCATTGTCGGGCGCCTTCGCCGTCTCCGGCGAGCTGGCGGCCGCCCTGGCCGCGTCGCCCGGTCCCGTCCTGCTCGTGGACGACTCCACCGATTCCGGCTGGACCCTCGCGGTCGCCGCACGGCTGCTGCGCAGGGCCGGCGCCGAGCAGGTCCTGCCGCTGGTGCTGGCCGCCTCGGGCTGAGTCGCCGTGCGGCCCGTCACCGCGTACCGGATCTCCCCACACCCGGTGTCCGTGGACCCGGTCTCCGCGCGCCCGCCCGGGGTGGACCGGCCGGGCGCGCGTGAAGGCCGCCGTCAGCGGCGCGACGTCATCGCCCCGGTGATGGCGGGGCCGTGGGGAGGCGGAGTGGCGGAACCGGCGGCCGTCCTGGTGGTGGGCAGGTGCGGAGAGCGGGTCGTGGTGTCGGGCGCCGAGCGCCTCGACGTGCTTTCGCGTGGTCATGTCCCCATGAGAAACCCGAGCTCTGACAATGCGCCAGTGACGCTGGGTATCTGTGGATAAAGGGAGTTATCCACAGGGGTCGCGGAAATGTGCGTCGTGCGGGACGGTCATCCCATGAACAAGCACCATGAATCCACCGGTTCCGCCGACACCCAGCAAGTCACTCTGCGTGGCCCCGCAGATCTCGCCGACGCCCTGCCCTACCTGCTGGGATTCCATCCGACCGACAGCGTCGTCCTCGTGGCCCTGCACGGCGGCCGCGGCCGATTCGGGGGGCGGCTGCGGCACGGAATCCCGCCTGCCGAGACGGAATGGGGCCCGGTCGCAGACCAACTGGCGGACTGTCTGATCTCGGGAAGCGAGCGCCGAGGTGACCGACCCGACGCGATCGTCCTCTTCCTCTGCCAGGACCCGGGACCGGGAGAGGCCGCCCATGAAGTCATGGAGAGGATGCGGCCGTTCGCCCAACTCCTGCGCACCGCTTGCGGCGCGCTCGACGTCCCCGTGCTGGAGGCGCTCTGCATCTCCAACGGCAGGTACTGGTCGTACTGTTGCCCGGACGGCCGGTGCTGCCCGGAGGACGGCAACCCACTCGCCCTGCCGGGCACCACGGTGATGGCCGCCGCCGCGGCCTACGCAGGGATCCAGGTCAAGGGCTCGCTCCGGGAGCTGGAGCAACGGCTCGTTCCCTGGTCCGGCGCACACGCACCGGAGCAGCTCCGCGCCCTGGACGAGGTGGGCGCGGCGATGGTGGCCCGCATCCTCGACACCCACGGCCGCAGCCAGGTGGCCAGGGAGACCCTGAGCCTGGCGCGGGGCCTGCTGGAGCGCGTGGGCAAGACGCCCGTGCCCCCTGCCGCGGGCGCCGCCGACTTCCGTGACGACGGACTGATCAGCCATGACGAGGCTGCCGCCGTGATCCTGGGACTTCAGGACCGCGAGACCCGGGACCGCGCCGCCCGGTGGATGGAGGGCCCGGAGGCTCCCGCGGCACTGCGCCTCTGGCGTGCCCTCGCCCGGCGCTGTGTGGGTCCGTACGTGGAGCACGCCGCCGCCCCGCTGGCGCTGGCCGCCTGGGTCTCGTGGTCGACCGG
The DNA here is from genome assembly GCF_042871745.1 of Streptomyces sp. NPDC005576. Lineage (NCBI taxonomy): Bacteria > Bacillati > Actinomycetota > Actinomycetes > Kitasatosporales > Streptomycetaceae > Streptomyces > Streptomyces sp. NPDC005576. The sequence continues at coordinate 85,278 of NZ_JBIAJC010000003.1, forward strand.
GGACGAGCCCGGCGCCCGAGTGGCTCTCTCGCTCGCTCTCCGGGCGGACCCGGACTACACCTTCGCCCAGCTTCTCCACGAGGCGTGCAACGAAGGCGTGGATCCGGAGAAGCTGCGCCGCTGCCTGCGGGAAGAGGAGGAGGAAGCGCTGAAGTCCACAGCGGGAGAGGGTATCCCTCCGCAGGAGGCCACGCCTTCCCGCGGGGCGGGCCGGGTGAGGTCCGGTGCGCAGGCAGGGCCTTCCGCCCCCATCCGGAGCGGGAAGGCCGGCGGCCGCACCCGCCCCGTCACCCCGGTCAACCCGGGGACGGCGCGAACCCGGCGCCGGGAGCGGCTGCCGCGCGGCCGGCAGGGGGACAGGGACGGAACCAGCGGCTGAGCGACTGAGCCGAGCCGTGGGTCCGTACGGGGGTGCTCACGAACGGGCCTTCCCGGGCCCTGCCCGGTTCCGGACTGCTCCGGCTGCCAGTATCGGCCTGCACGGCTCGGCCCACCCGCTTCCGGTCCCGGGCCTTCGGTGCTTGCCGACGAGGCGCGAGCCGCCGCGGTGGTGCGGTGTGGTCCCGCGGGGGAGACCGCACCACCGCACCGCACCACCCTTCGGGCAGAAACCGGTATCGGTGGGCCTCCTCGGCCCCGTCCCCCGGGGGCCCGTGCCCGTGCAGGGGCGCGGGAACGTGCCCCACGCGGCACCGACCGGACGTCGCGACTCGCGCTCCCGCCCGTGGAGGCGTCGGGAGGCGTCGGGTGCGCGAGCAAGGGCGACTACTTCCGGTCACCGGTGGCGTAGCGGGCGAGCATCGTTTCCACGGCCTCGTCGACGGCATGGTCGGTCTCGCCGGCGTCCGGATTCCAGTCGGTGAGCAGCATCCGGGGCCACAGGGCGAAGTTGGCGATCATGCCGAGGAACTGGTTGGCGGCGCTCTCCGCGTCGGGCACGCGCGCGGTGCCGACTTCGTGCTCGGCTTGCAGGTAGAGCCGCACGGAGTCGAAATAAGGCAGCTTGCCCAACTGGAACTGCATCCTGCCCAGTTCGGGCAGGCGCGGCAGTTCGGCGATGACGATCCTGAACAGAGCCGTCATCCCGGGCCGGCCGACCAGTTGTGCGTAGCGACGGCCGATGTCCGTCAGTCCCGCACGCAGGTCGCCGGCCGGGGGCGGGATCGGAGCGTGACCGGACCCCTGCTCCCACGACTCGCTCACGATGGCCTCGAACAGGGCCGCCTTCGTGGGGAACTGCTTGAACAGCGTGGACTTCGAGACTCCGGCCCCCTCGGCGATCCGGGCCAGTGATGTCCCTGCGTAGCCGTGGTCGAGGAACAGGGCGGTGGCGGACGAGGTGATCGCCTCCCGCTTCTGCTGGGCCAGCCGTCGGTGGTGGTCGGAGAGTCCTTCTGCCATGGATCCAGTATGCCCGCCGCGCGAGGCGAGTCACTTGACTCGCCTCTGGGGGCGGGCATACGGTGGAAGAGGCGAGTCGATTGACTCGCCTCTTGCGTCGGGTAGTGAGCCCTGCGGCGTTTCCCTTCCCCCTTTCAGGAGCAGTTCCATGGACAGCAAGAAGATCGCGCTGGTGACCGGTGCCAACCGGGGGCTGGGCCGTAGCACGGCGCTCGCCCTGGCACGGCGGGGCATCAGGGTCGTCGTCACCCACCGGGGCGATGAGGTCGGGGCGCGGGAGACGGTCGAGGTCGTGCGGGCGGCCGGATCCGATGCCCTCGCGCTGCGTCTGGACATCGCCGATGTCGCCTCGTTCCCGCCCTTCGTGGCGGAGCTCGGCGAGCATCTCCACCCCTGGGGCGCCACGCGGTTGGACGTCCTGGTCAACAACGCCGGTGTGGGCATCTTCAGCCCCCTGGAGCAGGTCGGTGTAGCGGACTTCGACGCGATGATGGGCACCAACGTCCGTGGGACGTTCTTCCTCATCCAGGCACTGGTGCCGCTGATGGCCGACCCCGCCAGTGTCATCAACGTCTCCAGCTCCCTGACCCGCCACACCAGCCCCGCCACCGCCGTCTACTCGGCGTCCAAGGCCGCCGTCGAAGCGCTCAGCCGCACCCTGGCCCTGGAACTGGGCCCACGCGGTATCCGGGTCAACGCCATCGCCCCGGGGCCGACCGCCACCGACTTCAACAGCGGCGCCATGCGCGACGACGGCGACATGCGAGCGGGGCTGGCGGCGCAGACCGCTCTGGGCCGTGTCGGCGAGCCCGCCGAGATCGGCGACGCCATCGCCACGCTCGCCTCCGACGGGCTGCGCTGGGTCACCGCCCAGCGCGTCGAGGTTTCCGGCGGCGCCCTGCTTTAGTGACCTGAGAGGCCGCCCTCGCCCACGACCTCGTCCTGGCCGCCGGCGGCGCCCAACCGGATTTACGGAGATCGATGTCGATGTGTATCCCGGCGCGGGCCGCTACTCCTACGCGTCCCGCCGCCCAGGCGTGGGGGCCGCCGGGCGCCTGATCGGCCGCGCCGAACGCCTCCCGGTGCAGTGGCACCAGGGGCAGGGCCGTACGAGGAGACCTTCGCGCCCCACCTTCGCGCCCCACCTTCGCGCCCCAGACCGGGCACGCCAGCGCCCGGGCGTTCGTCGGCTCGCGCGACCGTACGGGAACGGCGCGAAGCGAGTACGCCTCCCTCAACCTGAAGATCATCAAGGGTTGCCGCTACCCGTGATCACGCGGAGTGCTTGCGGATCTGCGGAATCCGCAGCCCTCAGGCACGACGGAATGGAGTGTTTATCGTCAGGGAGACGACTATGATCGCCGCATGCCGTCCTACGACCCGTCGACTTTCCCGCCCTTCGCCGTCACGGTCGACCTGGTCGTGCTGACGGTGCGGCGCCACGCCTTGTGCGCGCTGGTCGTACGCCGTGGGGAATCGCCCTTCCAGGGCTGTTGGGCGCTGCCCGGCGGATTCGTCCGTGCGGACGAGGACCTGGCCGCCGCGGCAGCGCGCGAGTTGGTCGAGGAGACCGGGCTCTGCGCGCACGATCCGGCCGTTCCCGCCGCTGGGAACGGTGCCCACCTCGAACAGCTCGCCACGTACGGTGCCCCGTCCCGAGACCCGCGCATGCGCGTCGTCAGCGTGGCCCACCTGGCGCTCTCGCCCGACCTCCCCGCCCCCCGCGCGGGCGGGGACGCCAACGGTGCGCGCTGGGCACCGGTGGACGACCTGCTCGCCACGGGCGGGGACACGGTGGGGGAGGAGGAGTCGCCCGCCCCGCTGGCGTTCGACCACGCCCGTATCCTCGCGGACGGCGTGGAGCGGGCACGGTCCAAGATCGAGTATTCCTCGCTCGCCACGGCCTTCTGCCCGCCGGAGTTCACGGTCGGAGAGCTTCGCCGCGTCTACGAGGCTGTGTGGGGGGTGGTCCTGGACCCCAGGAACTTCCACCGCAAAGTCACCGGCACACCGGGATTTCTGGTGCCCTCCGGAGGCACGACCACGCGCCAGGGCGGCCGGCCCGCCCAGTTGTTCCGTGCGGGTTCCGCCACCGTCCTCAACCCGCCCATGCTGAGGCCGGAGGTCTGAAACCGGTCGCCGGTCCCGCGGCCCGCCCCGACGACGAGCCGTATCGCGAGCGGTGACCGTGCGGCGGCGGGTCCGTACGGCGGCGGGTCCGTACGGCGGGGTGACCGTACGGCGGGGTGACCGTACGGCGGGGTGACCGTACGGCGGGGTGACCGTACGGCGGGGTGACCGTACGGCGAGGTGACCGTACGGCGAGGTGACCGTACGGCGAGGTGGCGTGCGGTGGATCCGCGGTGGGCTGCGGGGACCGTACGGCGGGTCAGTACCCCGCGTTGACCAGGCGGCGGAGCCGCGGTGTCCGCGTTGGCCTGCGATTTCGTCAGTCCGCGAGCGCGGAACACTCGTAGACTTCCCGCTGCACCAAAAGTCGCAAATGTCGCGTTATGTTGCTGAGGTACGCACGCTCTTTGCCGCCGAGCGGTCACATCTTCCGCGAGAGAAGCGATGCTCCAGGCCATCGGACTGACCAGTGCCCGCCGCCGCGACCTGCCACCCGCGGTGGACGATCTCACCTTCGAGGCCCGCTCGGGCCGTGTCACCGCACTCCTCGGCGTTTCCGGCGCCGGAAAGACGGCGGCCCTGCGCCTCATGCTCGAACTGGACCCCGGGCGCGGCGTCACCTACTTCAGGGGGCGTCCCCTGCACCGGATCGGGCACCCCCCACGGGAAGTGGGTGTGCTTCTCGGAGACGTACCGGGGCATCCGGCCCGGACCGCGCGGGGGCAGCTGCGCATGCTCTGCGCCGCTGCCGGTGCGCCCCTGTCGCGCGCCGACGAGATGCTCGACGTCGTCGGTCTCTCCGGGCTCGGTGACCAGCGCATCGGCGGGCTCTCCGTCGGGATGGACCGCAGACTGGGGCTCGCGGCGGCCCTGTTGGGCGACCCGCACACCCTGCTGCTCGACGATCCCACCGATGGTCTCTCCTCCCGCGAGAGCGCCTGGCTCTACGGGCTGATGCGCGCGCACGCGGCCCAGGGCGGCACCGTGCTGTGGACCACCGGCGATCCCAAGGAGGCCATCCGCTCGGCGGACCGCGTCGTCACCATCGACGGCGGCAGGCTCGTGGCCGACCAGGAGGTCGCCGACTTCGCCCGCACCAGACTCCGCCCGCGCGTCGTCGTGCAGTCCCCGCACGCTGCCCGTCTCGCGGCAGTGGTCGGCAGGGAAGCCAGGGACGCGCGCCGGTCGGTGGAGATCGTCGCCGAGGAGGGGACCCGCCTCTCGGTGTACGGGAGCAACTGCGCGGAGATCGGGGACACCGCTTTCCGGTACGACATCCCTCTGCACCGGCTTGCCGACGAGCTCGGGGACGCCGGCCCTCCCGCGCCTCCCGCACCGGCGCCCGCCTCCGCGGCCGCGCTCTCGGAACTGCCGCCGCCGATCACCGTGCGCCCTCCGCGAGGCCCGCTGCGCCCGATGCGGTACGAGGTGCGGCGCATGCTGGGGGTGACGACCACGCCGTTGATCATGGCAGTGGTCGTGATCGCGTCGGCGGCCACTTCGGTACTGATGGCGCGGACCGGAGGAGTCTCGCAGTCACATCTGCTCGGCGGCTGGCCGGTGCTGCTGCCCCTTCCTCCTGCGGCGCTCGGGGCAGGCTTGTTGGGGGCACTCTCCTACGGCGACGAATTCCGCTACCCCGCTCTCGCGGCGAGCAGAGGGACGGTACCGAGGCGGCTCGGTCTGCTCGTGGCGAAACTGCTCGTCACGGGGGCAGCGGCGACGGTTCTTTCACTCCTCGTCGCGCTCTGCGACCTCCAGTTGCTCCGCCTCTTCTATGGGGAGGGGGCGGCCGCGATTCCCGGTAACGCGACTCTGCTGGCCGTGAGTTGGGTCGCTCTGGCGGTCGGCTGCACCTGGGCGGGGCTGCTCGCCGCGGGAACCTTCCGGGTGGCCGGCGCGGGAGTGGCGGCGGTACTCGCCGTCCCGGTGCTCGTCGTTCCGTTGTTGCAGAAGGCGTTCGCCGGCCCCGCCGCGCACGCGCTGACCGGCCTCCCCGCCCGACTGCGAGGACTGGCCTGGCTCGACATCCCGCCGGGACCGGACCGGTGGCTGCTGGCGGTCGGCCGGATCCTGGCCCAGCCCGTCGGCCTGGCACTCCTCGTCTCGCTGGCGGCTCTGATCTGCGCCTACGTGGGCACCGCCCTGCGGAACAGGGCGCGTTGGTGATCACGGGGGAGCCGAAGGCCGAGTGACGGACCCCAAGCTCGGCTTCGCTCGCCCGGATTGAGACGATAAAGCGTCAATTGTGGCGCCAGCGACGATCACCCTTTCGTGTGCTTTTCAGCAAAGACCTCAAGGGGTGCGCGAGCCACGCCGACAAATGATGCGTGAGTACCCTTGCGCACACCATGATGACCACCGCCCGCTCCGCCGATTCCGGTCTCGCCGGTCCGGGCGATCTCGACCGTTACCCCTACGCGGAGTCGGCCGGCGACCGCGCCCCGCTGCGTTCCTGGGGCGGCTCCGAATCCGAGCTGGGGCGCACCGGCCGGCGGGGGTCGGCCAGTCGCGGCCGAGGCCTGCACGGCCAACTCGTCCAGCAGCTCGGTCAGATGATCGTTTCAGGTGACCTCGGCGCGGACCGCCCGCTCGTACCCGAAGAGATCGGGCAGCGCTTCGAAGTCTCCCGCACCGTCGTGCGCGAGTCTCTGCGCGTCCTGGAGGCCAAGGGCCTGGTCAGCGCCCGGCCGAACGTGGGGACCCGGGTGCGCCCGGTGAGCGACTGGAATCTGCTCGACGCCGACATCATCGAATGGCGCGCCTTCGGCCCTCAGCGCGACGACCAGCGCCGCGAGCTGGCGGAGCTGCGGTGGACGATCGAGCCGCTCGCGGCGCGGCTCGCCGCCGGTCACGGCCGGGAGGACGTGCAGCAGCGGCTCGGCGACATGGTCGAGATCATGGGGCACGCCCTGGGGCAGGGGGACGGTGTCACCTTCTCCCGCGCCGACGCGGAGTTCCACGCCCTGCTGATCCAGGCCGCCGGCAATCGCATGCTGGACCACCTCTCCGGCATCGTCTCCGCCGCTCTGCACGTCTCCGGCAGTCCGGTCACCGGGTGTGACCGCCCGAGCGAGGCTTCGGTGGACCAGCACGCCAGGATCGCCGATGCCCTCGCGGCGGGGGACCAGGCGGGCGCCGAGTCGGCCATGCGCCAGCTCCTCGTCGTGGTCCACCCCGAGGTGGAGCGAGTGGTTCCGGCTCCGCGCGAGCACTGAGAGCGGTACGGCCGGGGTACACGCACCCTGTGCCGCCGGACCGTGCGGTCCGGCGGCACAATTGTGGGGGGATGTCATCCCTGGCACTGTTCGTCGCAAATGAGGTGTGACTCGGGCCACGCGGATTGGGCGTAACACTCCTCGAAACAGTGCGATGACCTAAGAGGTGACCGCCGCGGAAGGAATACAGCAGCCATTGGGTGCGCTGTGCAGTTCCCAGGCCAAGCCCGCGCCGTCGGCGACACTCCAGTCGACGGACGTCGGTTCCAGCCCTCCTGGGCGGGACCGGAAGCCGTTTCCATCGTTCCGAGAGGTTGTTCGTGTCGGCCAGCACATCCCGTACGCTCCCGCCGGAGATTGCCGAATCCGAGTCCGTCACGGCGCTCATCGAGCGGGGAAAGGCTGATGGGCAGATCGCCGGCGACGACGTGCGTCGGGCCTTCGAGGCTGACCAGATTCCGCCAACCCAGTGGAAGAATGTTCTGCGCAGCCTCAATCAGATCCTCGAGGAAGAGGGTGTGACGCTGATGGTCAGTGCCGCGGAGTCGCCGAAGCGCGCCCGCAAGAGCGTCGCAGCGAAGAGCCCGGTCAAGCGCACCGCCACCAAGACCGTCGCGGCGAAGACGACCGTGACCAGGACCGTCGCGGCATCCGCCGCTCCGGCCGTCGACAGCGCCGACGCGTCCGGTGAGTCCGGTGCGGTCCCCGCGAAGAAGGCGGTGGCCAAGAAGGCCGCCGTGAAGAAGACCGCCGTGAAGAAGACGGTGGCCAAGAAGACCGCCGCCAAGAAGTCCGGCAAGCAGGACGACGACCTTCTCGACGGTGACGAGGCGGTCGAGGACGTCAAGGCCGGCAAGGGCGACGACGAGGAGGGCGAGGGCGAGAACAAGGGCTTCGTCCTCTCCGACGACGACGAGGACGACGCGCCCGCACAGCAGGTCGCCGTCGCCGGTGCCACCGCCGACCCGGTCAAGGACTACCTGAAGCAGATCGGCAAGGTCCCCCTCCTCAACGCCGAGCAGGAGGTGGAGCTCGCCAAGCGGATCGAGGCGGGTCTCTTCGCCGAGGACAAGCTGGCGAACGCCGACAAGCTCGCGCCGAAGCTCAAGCGCGAGCTGGAGATCATCGCCGAGGACGGCCGGCGGGCCAAGAACCACCTGCTGGAGGCCAACCTCCGTCTCGTGGTCTCGCTCGCCAAGCGCTACACCGGCCGCGGCATGCTCTTCCTGGACCTGATCCAGGAGGGCAACCTCGGTCTGATCCGTGCGGTCGAGAAGTTCGACTACACCAAGGGCTACAAGTTCTCCACGTACGCCACCTGGTGGATCCGTCAGGCCATCACCCGCGCCATGGCCGACCAGGCCCGCACCATCCGTATCCCGGTGCACATGGTCGAGGTCATCAACAAGCTGGCGCGTGTGCAGCGGCAGATGCTCCAGGACCTGGGCCGCGAGCCCACGCCGGAGGAACTCGCCAAGGAACTCGACATGACCCCCGAGAAGGTCATCGAGGTCCAGAAGTACGGGCGCGAGCCGATCTCCCTGCACACCCCGCTGGGTGAGGACGGGGACAGCGAGTTCGGTGACCTGATCGAGGACTCCGAGGCGGTCGTTCCGGCCGACGCGGTGAGTTTCACCCTCCTCCAGGAGCAGCTGCACTCGGTGCTCGACACCCTCTCCGAGCGTGAGGCGGGCGTGGTCTCCATGCGCTTCGGCCTCACCGACGGTCAGCCGAAGACGCTGGACGAGATCGGCAAGGTCTACGGCGTGACGCGCGAGCGTATTCGGCAGATCGAGTCGAAGACGATGTCGAAGCTCCGCCACCCGTCGCGTTCGCAGGTTCTGCGCGACTACCTCGACTGAGCCGACCGCGTCGAGAACGGCCGGGGGCCCGGACCAGTCGGTTCCGGGCCCCCGGCCGTTCCCTTTGGGGGTGCGGGCAGCTTCGGACTGAATGACTCTGAGTAGGTGATATCCACCTCGGAGTCAGGAGTGTCCATGTCCCACAGGTTCGCTCGTGCCTTGACCGGAGCGGCGGCGCTGACGGCGGCCGCCGCTCTGGCGGCCGGGTCCCCGGCGTCCGCCGCGATCGACAGCATCATCATCGGAGGAGAGCCCGTCAGCGTGGCGGACAGCCCGTGGGTGGTGGCTCTCTCCAGCCGCGCCCTGTTCGGGGAGTCACGCGGCGGGCAGTTCTGCGGGGCGGTGGTGGTCGCTCCCACCAAGGTGCTGACCGCGGCCCACTGTCTCGGCTCCGACGTGCTCGGGGGGGAGGTGGCCGATGTGCCGGACCTGCGGATCATCGCGGGGCGGGACGATCTGCGCGATGCCGGGGGGCGGGAGATCCCGGTCGAGGAGGCATGGATCAACCCCTCGTACAACCCCTCCACCAACGTGGGCGACGCCGCCGTGCTGACGCTGGCCGAAGCGCTTCCGGAGGGAAGTCCGATCCCGGTCGCCCGGGACGGTGACAGCGCCTACCTCGCGGGCGGGCAGGGGCTCGTCTACGGGTGGGGGGACACGACGGGGTACGGGACGTACGCGTCGACGCTGCGGGCGGCCCCGGTGCAGGTGCTGTCGGACGAGGCGTGCGCCACCGCGTATCCCGGCGGCTCCCGCGGTACGTACGACGCTTCCTCGATGGTCTGCGCCGGCAACCCCGAAGGTGGTTACGACGCGTGCCAGGGTGACAGCGGGGGGCCACTGGTGGTCGACGGACGCCTCATCGGTCTCGTCTCCTGGGGCAACGGCTGCGCGCGGGCCGACAGCCCGGGGGTCTACACCCGGGTCTCCGCCGCGGTCGCCTGGGCGGCGGGCAGGATCTGAGGGGCGGCAGCCCCTCGCCCGGCCTCTCCTCGCCCCCCGCCTCGCTCCAGGCGGGACGAACGCGGAACGAACGCGGAACGGAGCACATGAGAACGGGCGGCCTCCCCCACACCGGGGAAGCCGCCCGTCGGACGGTCAGGGACCGGCCCATGGCTCGTCGTGGATGCGAGGTGTCAGTGTTGTGCCTCGTCGGCGGCACCGGCCTGTACGGCGGTGAGCCGATCCGTCTCATCCTGTATTTCCGCGGCGATCTTCTTGAGTTCCGGCTCGAACTTGCGCCCGTGGTGGGCACAGAAGAGCAGTTCACCGCCGCTGGTGAGGACGACGCGCAGATAGGCCTGGGCGCCGCAACGGTCGCAGCGGTCTGCTGCGGTCAGCGGGCTCACGGGGGTCAGAACAGTAGTCACGTCGCCTCTTCTCTAGCTCGACGAGCTGTCGTACCAGGGTCAACATCCAACCAGGCCGAAAACGTTCCCGCTCGTGGCATTTCTTCGAAAACTTCTTTTCAGGTGGCTGGAGTGCCGACGGTTTGGGCGAAGTGCCGTCGCGGAGCGCTACGGTTTCGCGTTGCTGGTGTCGGGTCGGTCCTCCGGCTGGCTTGCCGGTTGTTCATGAGGACGTGCCCGGAGCCTAAATGGTTCATGCCTCAAAGGGAACGTGATGTGCATGTCACTCGGAGACTTGATCGAACATCCATGCGATCCGTTGGGAGGCTCGACTAGCATGATGATTCCCCCGAGGGTGGCGTGACAACCGCTCTACCAGGCCTCGGTAGGCTTTCAGCGGCCACCACGGCCGTGCCTGATACCCAAACGGGCCCACATTGAAATTCAGCGAGGAGCGAACCGCGTGACCGCCGATACGTCCGTGCCGTCCACTGCGCTGCTGACCGGAGCCGGCGGCGTCGTCGACAGGGACAGCTCCAACTACACCGCGCGGCACCTTCTCGTCCTCGAAGGGCTGGAGGCCGTCCGCAAACGCCCCGGCATGTACATCGGGTCGACGGACAGCCGCGGCCTCATGCACTGCCTCTGGGAGATCATCGACAACTCGGTCGACGAGGCCCTCGGTGGGTACTGCGACCACATCGAAGTGATCCTCCACGAAGACTCCTCGGTCGAGGTCCGCGACAACGGCCGTGGCATCCCCGTCGACGTCGAGCCCAAGACCGGGCTCTCCGGCGTGGAGGTCGTCATGACCAAGCTCCACGCGGGCGGCAAGTTCGGCGGCGGCTCGTACGCGGCCTCCGGCGGCCTCCACGGCGTGGGTGCCTCGGTCGTCAACGCGCTCTCCGCGCGGCTCGACGTGGAGGTCGACCGGAACAGCTCCACCCACTCCATCAGCTTCCGCCGGGGAGTGCCGGGCGCGTTCGCCGAGCAGGGGCCGGACAGCCCGTTCGACCCGGCGAACGGGCTTCGCAGGACCAAGCGGGTGCCCAAGGCGCGCACCGGCACCAGGATCAGGTACTGGGCGGACCGGCAGATCTTCCTCAAGGACGCCAAGCTCGACCTCGAGACGCTGTACCAGCGCGCCCGCCAGACGGCCTTCCTCGTGAACGGACTCACCATCGTCGTACGCGACGAGCGTGGCCTGGCCGGCGAGGGCAAGACGGAGGAGACCTTCCGCTTCGACGGCGGCATCAGCGAATTCTGCGAGTTCCTCGCCCAGGACAAGGCCGTCTGCGACGTGCAGCGGCTGACCGGACAGGGCACCTTCAAGGAGACCGTCCCGGTCCTGGACGAGCGCGGACACATGACCCCCACCGAGGTCACCCGCGAGCTGGCCGTCGACATCGCACTGCGCTGGGGCACCGGGTACGACACCGTGGTCAAGTCCTTCGTGAACATCATCGCCACCCCCAAGGGCGGCACCCATGTGGCCGGATTCGAGCGCTCGCTGACCCGTACGGTCAATGAGTCGCTACGGGCGGCCAAGCTGCTCCGTGTCGCCGAGGACGACGTCGTCAAGGACGACGCCCTGGAGGGCCTCACGGCGGTCGTCACCGTCCGGCTCGCCGAGCCCCAGTTCGAGGGGCAGACCAAGGAGGTGCTCGGCACCTCGGCCGCCAACCGCATCGTCGCCAACGTGGTGGCCAAGGAGCTCAAGGCATTCCTGACGTCGACCAGGCGGGACGCGAAGGCGCAGGCCCGGGCGGTGCTCGACAAGGCCGTTGCCGCCGCCCGCACGCGCATCGCCGCGCGGCAGCACAAGGACGCCCAGCGGCGCAAGACCGCCCTGGAGTCCTCGTCCCTGCCGGCGAAGCTGGCCGACTGCCGCAGCGACGACGTGGAGCGCAGCGAGCTCTTCATCGTCGAGGGGGACTCCGCCCTCGGCACGGCCAAGCTCGCGCGCAACAGCGAGTTCCAGGCACTGCTGCCCATCCGCGGCAAGATCCTGAACGTGCAGAAGGCGTCCGTGTCGGACATGCTGAAGAACGCCGAATGCGGAGCGATCATCCAGGTCATAGGGGCGGGGTCCGGCCGGACCTTCGACATCGACGCCGCCCGCTACGGCAAGATCGTGCTGCTGGTGGACGCCGATGTCGACGGCGCGCACATCCGCATCCTGCTGCTCACGCTCTTCCAGCGGTACATGCGGCCGATGGTGGAAGCGGGCCGGGTCTTCGCCGCGGTGCCCCCGCTGCACCGCATCGAGCTGGTCCAGCCGAAGAAGGGCCAGGACAAGTACATCTACACGTACTCGGACGGCGAACTGCGCCAGACGCTGGTGGACCTGCGGCGCAAGAACGTCCGCTTCAAGGACTCCATCCAGCGCTACAAGGGGCTGGGCGAGATGGACGCCGACCAGCTGGCCGAGACCACGATGGACCCCCGGTTCCGGACCCTGCGGCGGATCAACATCGGCGACCTGGAGTCGGCGGAGGGCGTCTTCGACCTGCTGATGGGCAACGAGGTCGCACCCCGCAAGGAGTTCATCACGAACTCGGCGGCCACTCTGGACCGCTCACGCATCGACGCCTGAGCCCTCTCGTCACTCTCCGTCCCTCTGCGCCTCTCCACCCGCGGGTGGAGAGGCGTTCTCCATCCCGGAGCGGATCCCGGGCCGATCCGTCGGCCGCAGGGTCAGGCATACGTACGAGGGCTCGCCGGGGCACCTCCTGCGGATGTCACCTGAACAGGTGAATGCGACGCATGCCGCATCCGCGGTCCACCCTGTCCGGACACTCTTGGCCGAGTGGCCGAAAAGGTTCGCGGACAAGGGAGTGCTTCGGTGGACGAGGAAGCAGGGCGCAAGGCCGCGGTGACGCGGCTCGACGACCCGTGGTGCGGCGCACCGGCGACCGGACGGGGCGAGCAGGACGGTGCGGAGGCAGTGGTTCCCGACGCGTCGCCCGTCCCCGGGGCTCCGCGGAGCGACCTCAGCGCCGCCGACATCTACCGAGAGGTCCAGCGGAGCGAGGCGTTCCGCGAAGTGCGCCGTCGGTACCGGAGATTCGTCGTTCCGGCGACCGTCGCGTTCCTCCTCTGGTACCTCGCGTACGTGGTGGCGGCCACCGGGGCACCTGGGTTGATGGCGCGGCCGGTGGCCGGAGCGGTGAACGTCGCCATGGTCGCCGGGCTCGGCCAGTTCCTCACCACCTTCCTGTTGACCTGGGCGTACGCGCGGCACGCGCGGCTGCGCCGGGACCGGGCGGCGCTGGAACTGCGCTGGGACACCCAGGAGTTGACGCGGGGTGTCGAGCGTTGAGCGGGGACCACCAGACGCTCGCACTGGTGTTGTTCAGCGCGTTCATCGCCCTCACCCTCGGTATCACCACCTGGGCCGGCCGCACCCGCCAGGGCTCCGCCGAGGAGTTCTATGCCGGGGGCCGGCTGTTCTCCCCCATCGAGAACGGCTTCGCCCTAGCCGGTGACTACATGTCGGCCGCCTCGTTCCTCGGCATCTCCGGGCTCATCGCCCTTCGGTTACGACGGCATGCTGTACTCGGTCGGGTTCTTCGTCGCCTGGCTGGTCGTTCTGCTCCTGGTGGCCGAACTCGTGCGCAACTGCGGGCGCTTCACCCTCGCCGACGTGGTGGCCGCCCGTATGGCGGAGCGCCCCGTACGCACCGCCGTCGGCGCGTCGTCGGTGACCGTTTCCGTGCTGTACCTCGTCGCGCAGATGGTCGGCGCCGGCAGCCTGGTCGCCCTTCTCCTGGGCGGCGCCAGCGGTGCCACCCGCTCCTGGACCGTGGTCGGGGTCGGCGCGCTCATGGTGGTCTACGTCTCCTTCGGCGGTATGCGGGCCACCACATGGATCCAGATCGTCAAGGCGGTCCTCCTCATGGCGGGCACCATCGCCCTCACCGTGGCCGTCCTGGTCCGGTTCCACGGTGATGTCAACGCGTTGCTCAACACCGCCGCCCAACGCAGCGGCCACGGCGCGGACTTCCTCGTGCCGGGCCTCAGGTACGGCGGCAGTCCGAAGGCGCGCTTCGACTTCATCAGCCTCGGACTGGCGCTGGTCCTCGGTACGGCCGGGCTGCCGCACATGCTGTCCCGCTTCTACACGGTGCCGACGGCCCGTGCGGCCCGGCGGTCCGTCGTCTGGTCGATCGGGCTGATCGGCAGCTTCTACCTGATGACGATCGTGCTCGGTTTCGGCGCGGCAGCGCTCGTCGGGCCGGCCGAGGTCCGGTCCTCCAGCGAGGCCGGGAACACCGCCGTTCCGCTGCTGGCGCTGGCGCTCGGCGGCGGGGAGGGGACCACGGGCGGAACGATTCTCTTCGCCGTGGTCGCCGCCATCGCCTTCGCCACGATCCTGGCCGTGGTCGCCGGGATCACCCTCGCCTCCTCGGCCTCGGTCGCCCACGACCTCTACGCCTCCCTCCGCCGCCTGGGCGGCAAGCCGTTCGGCGAGGTCGCGGTGGCCAGGGTGGCTGCCGTCGGGATCGGGGCGGTCGCCATCGGGCTGGGCCTGCTCGCCCAGGACCTCAACGTGGCCTTCCTCGTCGGGCTGGCCTTCGCGGTGGCCACCTCGGCGAACGTCCCCGCGCTCCTCTACTCGCTCTTCTGGAAGAGCTTCACGACGCGTGGTGCGGTCTGGGCCGTCTATGGGGGGCTGGTCCCGGCTCTGCTTCTCGTACTCCTCTCGCCGGTCGTCTCCGGGGCGCCCACCTCCCTCTTCCCCGGGGTCGACTTCCAGATCTTCCCGCTGGAGAATCCCGGTCTCGTCTCCATTCCGCTCGGGTTCCTCGCGGGGTGGATCGGCACGGTGACCTCGGACGAGTCGGCCGACGAGGACAAGCACGCCGAGCCGGAGGTCCGGTCGCTGACCGGGGCCGGGGCTGTCTGACACCCGGAGGAGCGGGGTGACAGGGAGCAGCCGGGCGGTCCGCCGGGAGGGGGGACGGTCATACAGCAGTCCGCAGGGGTGTGACGGCCGACGACGCGTGTGACAGCAGCCGGGGTGGGGTGAGCGGCGGATTTCGCGGGCACGCAATCGGTTTGCGTGCCTTGCGCTAATCTTGCGCGCATGACGCGACGACTTGCTCAGGTGGCACAGAAGGTTGGGGTCAGTGAGGCCACGGTCAGCCGGGTCCTGAACGGTAAGCCAGGCGTCTCGGACGCCACCCGGCAGGCGGTGCTCTCCGCACTCGACGTGCTCGGCTATGAGCGCCCGACCCAGCTGCGGGGCGAACGGGCCAGGCTGGTCGGACTCGTTCTCCCCGAGCTCCAGAACCCCATCTTCCCCGCCTTCGCCGAAGTGGTCGGCGGCGCCCTTGCCCAGCAGGGGCTCACGCCCGTGCTCTGCACGCAGACCAAGGGCGGAGTCTCCGAGGCGGACTACGTGGACCTGCTGCTCCAGCAGCAGGTGTCCGGCGTGGTCTTCGCCGGCGGCCTCTACCACCAGGCGGACGCCGCCCACGACCATTACAAGGTGCTCGCCGACCGTCGCATCCCCGTCGTCCTGATCAACGCGGCCATCGCCGAACTCGGCTTCCCGGGCGTCTCCTGCGACGACTCCGTCGCGGTCGAGCAGGCGTGGCGGCACCTCGCCTCGCTGGGTCACGAGCGGATCGGTCTGGTGCTCGGCCCCACCGACCACGTCCCCTCCCAGCGCAAGCTCGACGCTGCACGGCAGCTGGCCCGTGAGTACGGGTCGACGATCCCGGACGAACACGTGGCGCGGGCCATGTTCTCGCTGGAGGGCGGCCAGGCGGCGGCCTCCCGGCTGCTCGACCGGGAGGTCACCGGCATCATCTGCGGCAGCGACCCGCTCGCGCTCGGCGCGGTGCGCGCGGTCCGCCGCCGGGGGCTCTCCGTGCCGCGCGACGTGTCGGTGGTCGGATACGACGACTCCGCCTTCATGAACTGCACCGAACCGCCCCTGACAACGGTCCGTCAGCCCATCGAGGCCATGGGCCGGGCGGCCGTCGAGTTGCTGTCCGTGCAGATCGGGGGCAAGACGGTGCCCTCCGACGAACTGCTCTTCGAGCCGGAACTGGTGGTGCGCGGCTCGACCGCCCCGCCGCCGCGCGATAATTCGCGTTGATCTGTCGCTATCTTGCGTGGGTGGAGCCGCTCCCGGAGGCCGGAGGGGTGGCCGGTGCGGGCATTGCCTGCGGCGGGGGCGGTCCGGTGTACTGGCCGCGGGGGCGCAGGCGCAGGGGCCGTTCCGCGTACTCCTCCAGCGCGTGCGCGATCCAGCCCGCCGTACGGGCCACCGCGAACACGGTCTCGCCCGCCTCTGCGGGCATGCCCGCGGAGACCGACAGCACGGCCAGCGCCAGATCGACGTTGGCGTGCAGAGGTACGTGCCGGGCTGCGGTCGACACCACGTCATGCGCTGCGGCGAGCGCCGACGCGGCCTCGGGCACGCCCTCCAGCAGGGTGAACAGGACCCGCGCCCGAGGGTCTTCGCCCTGGTAGAGCCGGTGACCCAGTCCGGGGACCCGTCTTCCGGCGCGCAGGTGGTCGGCGACGACCGGTGCGGCACCGCCCCTCTCGACGACCTCGCGGAGCATCCGGTGGGCGAGCCCGCTGGCCGCGCCGTGCAGCGGTCCCTCCAAGGCCCCGAGCCCCGCCGAGACGACGGCGTACGGGTGTGCGTGCGCGGAGGCGGCCACCCGCACGGCCAGGGTGGACGCCGCGAGGTCATGGTCGATCAGCAGGGCGAGTGCGGTGTCCAGCACGGCGAGTGATGCGGCGTCGGCGGGGCGCGGGGTGAGCGCGGGCCACAACCGGGCCGCGATGCCGGGGTCGGTGGGGTCGGGATCGGCGGGGTCGGGGCCCGTTCCGGCGCGCCCGGCACCGTCGGGGCCGTCGCCCGGGGCGGCCCCGGAGCCCGTGACCGGCCCGTCGGGTGCGCCGGCCGCCGGTCGCAGTGCACCCACCAGGGTCGGGATCATGCCCCGCGCCGCGTCCAGGACCGAGGCGGGGGAGAGGTCGAACCGCAGGGGGTCTGCGGCCGCCGCCGCGATGACGGCGACCCGCAGCCGGTCCGTCGTTCCGCTGTGGGCGGGAAGCGCTTCGACGGCCCGTCGTGCCGCGACCAGAGCCTGCGCCGGCGCGGAGAAGCGGACGCCAGGCCTGAGTTCGCCGGTCCAGAGCCATTCGGCGACTTCCTCGTAACCGTGCCGCAGGGCGAGTTCGCCCGCGTCGACGCCCCGGTAGTAGTAGCGGTCCTGGTCGATGAGGGTGATGCCGGTACGGAAGACCAGATCCGCCCCGCCCGCCGGCAGGGGCTCGCGCCGGCCCGTACGCCGGGCCAGAACCCGGACCTCGTCGGCGTCGAAGGTGCTGCCCCGGCCCCCGGGCGCGCGCACGCTGCTGAGCTGGCCGCGGCTGACATAGGCGTACACCGTCTCCGGCTTGACGCCGAGCAGGGCGGCCGTCTCACGGGTGGTGAGCCGCTCGGTGCCCGCCGCGGTCCCGGCGCTCCCCGTGATTCCGGTCGTCCCGGTGTCGAAGCCGTGGGCTCCCTGATCCGTCATGTGCTCACCGTATCCACTCCGATCGCATATTGATTCAATCAATGTTGACGCATATACAGTCAAGCATGGATAGTCGAATCAATAGCCACGGAAGACCATGGCCAGACCGCGCGAAGAGGAGCCGGCGATGCCGACCAAGACCCACAGCCCCGCCCCCACCGGCGTTCCCCGCGGCCTCGCGGGTGTCGTCGTCACCGACACCGCCCTGGGCGACGTCCGGGGGACCGAGGGCTTCTACCACTACCGCCAGTACTCCGCGATCGAGCTGGCGGAGACCCGGAGCTTTGAAGACGTCTGGTACCTGATGTTCCACGGCGAGCTGCCCGACGCACCGGCCCGCGCCGCATTCACCGCACGCACCGCCGAGCTGCGCCACCTCCCGGACGAGGTCCGCGCGGCGCTGCCCGCCATCGCCGGCGCCGGAGCGGTGTCCGGCCCGCTGGCGGGGTTGCGTACCGCGCTCTCCCTGCTCGGCGCCTCCGCCGGGTACCGCCCGCTGTACGACATCGAACGGGGACGCCGCCGCGAGGACGCACTCGCCGTCTGCGCGGCGGTGCCCACCCTGTTGACCGCGCTGCACCGGCTGGGCGAGGGACTCGAACCCGTCGAACCGCGCGACGATCTGCCGCACGCCGCCAACTACCTGTACATGCTCACCGGTGAGGTGCCCGACGGCATCCGCGCGCGGGCCGTCGAGCGCTATCTCATCTCCACCGTCGACCACGGGTTCAACGCGTCCACCTTCACCGCGAGGGTCGTCGCCTCCACCGGTGCCGACATGGCCGCCTGCCTGGTCGCGGCGGTCGGCGCCCTCTCCGGGCCCCTGCACGGCGGTGCGCCGAGCCGCGCACTGGACACCCTGGATGCGATCGGCACCCCCGACCGCATCGACGGCTGGATCCGCGAACAGGTCCTCTCCGGCGGACGGATCATGGGCTTCGGTCACCCCGTCTACCGCACCGAGGATCCGCGTTCGCGCATGCTGAGGGGGATCGCCGAGGACTTCGGCGGTCCGCTCGTCGACTTCGCCGTCGAGGTGGAGCGTCAGGTGGAGGCCATCCTCGCCGAGCTCAAGCCGGGCCGTGAGCTGCACACCAACGTCGAGTTCTACGCCGGGGTCGTGATGGAACTCTGCGGTCTGCCGCGGACGATGTTCACGCCCACCTTCTGTGCGGCGCGGGTGGTCGGCTGGAGTGCCAATATCCTGGAGCAGGCGGCGGACTCGAAGATCATCCGACCGGCGGCCCGCTATGTCGGGACGCCTCCGCCGCAGCCGGTCCCGGCGCCCTGACCGCGGCGCCCCCACTGCTTCTCCGCTCCACGAGGATGGTCCGTCTTGCCCCCTTCGGTCCCACCGGGTGATGCCCGTATCCCGCAGATCCCGGTCATCGTGCTCGCGGGCTTCCTCGGCTCGGGCAAGACCACACTCCTCAACCACCTGCTTCACAACCGCGCCGGCAACCGGATCGGCGTGATCGTGAACGACTTCGGGGCCATCGAGATCGACGCCATGACGGTCGCCGGGCAGGTCGGCTCGACGGTCTCGCTGGGCAATGGCTGTCTGTGCTGCGCGGTGGACACCAGCGAGCTGGACTCCTACCTGCACACCCTGACCCGGCCCGCCGTCCGCCTCGATCTGATCGTCATCGAGGCCAGCGGACTCGCCGAGCCGCAGGAACTCGTACGGATGCTGCTGGCGAGCGAGAACCCGCGGATCGTCTACGGAGGGCTGGTCGAGGTCGTCGACGCGGCCGAGTTCGAGCGCACCCGCGAGCGGCACCCGGAGACCGACCGGCACCTCGCCGTCGCCGATCTGGTCGTCCTCAACAAGACCGACCGGATCGACGCGGCGGAGCACGCGCGGCTGCGCACCTCGATCGCCTCACTGACCGACCGCGCCGCCGTCGTCTCCACCGCACACGGACGGATCGATCCTTCGCTGCTCTTCGACGCCGCGCTCCGTCCCGACAGCGAACGGACCGCGGCCCGCCAGCTCACCTTCGAGGACCTGCTGGCGGAGGAGGCGGACCACGAAGGAGCGGCGGACCACGAAGGAGCGGGGAGCCGCGGCGGAGCCCACGGAGACCATCCCCACGCCTCGTACCAGAGCGTCGAACTCTCCACCGCGATCGCCCTGGACCCGCGCAGGTTCATGAGGTTCCTCGACTCGCGGCCCGAGGGGCTGTACCGGATCAAGGGCTTCGTGGACTTCGGCGCGGCCGATCCACGCAACGCCTACCTGCTCCACGCGGTGGGCCGGTTCCTCCGGTTCGTCCCGCGTCCGTGGGCCCGCGACGAGCCGAGGCTCACCCAGCTCGTACTGATCGGGTCAGGTTTTGACGGGGAGTCACTCCTGCGGGAACTGGAGGACTGCCGGAAGCCCGGGCCGGACAGCACGAGCCCGGACGGTACGAGCCCCGGGGCCACCGGTCCCGGCGGCGTGCCGGAGGCCGAGCCGCGCGACGCGGACGAGCTGGAGCGCGCCATGTGGGGGGTCCTGCGGTACGTCGCCGCCGACCGGCCCGCCGCCGACCGGCCCGCCGCCGACCGGCCCGCCGCCGACCGGCCCGGCGAGGACCGGCCTGGCGAAGACCGGCCTGGCGAAGACCCGCCCGGCGAGGACCCGCCCGGCGACGGAAGCCGCGCACCCGCCGAACCGGACCTGCCGTAGTGGCGGTGCCGCGTCAGGCTCACCCGTGCCGCCGGGCCGCCGGAAGACGGGGCGGGGCCCGCCCGCCGCACCCGTCCTCCGTATGCCCGGCGCCTACACAGGCCCCGCGATCGAGGCCACCGGGTCGGTCAGCGGGATACCGGAACCGTCGCGGCGCGGGTCGGGTTCCGGGAGCCGCGCGGGTGTGCCGTTCTGCTGCGCGGCCCGCGCGGGCAGGGGACCGGCCCAGGCGAAGACCAGCACGTCCTCACCCTTGAGGAACCGCTGGCACCGCACCCCGCCGGTGGCCCGCCCCTTGCGCGGGTACTGGTCGAACGGTGTCAGCTTCGACGTGAGCACCGAATCGTCCAGCGTGCCGTGCGAGCCGGCCACCGTGAACACCGCGGCGTCCGCGGCGGGTTCGACCGCGGCGAAGGAGAGCACCTCGGCGCCGTCCGAGAGCTTGATCCCGGCCATGCCGCCCGCCGCACGCCCCTGTGGGCGTACCTGGGCCGCCGGGTACCGCAGCAACTGCGCGTCGGTCGAGATGAAGACCAGGTCCTCCTCACCCGTACGCAGTTCCACGGCTCCGACGATCCGGTCGCCCTCCTTGAGGGAGATGACCTCCAGCTCGTCCTTGTTGGCCGGATAGTCCGGCACGACGCGCTTCACCACCCCCTGGAGAGTGCCGATCGCCAGGCCCTGCGACGCCTCGTCGAGCGTGGTCAGGCAGATCAGCTCCTCGCCCTCCTCCAGCGTGAGGAACTCCGCCACCGGGGCCCCGCCGGAGAGGTTGGGCGCCGCGTGGGTGTCCGGCAACCGGGGCAGATCGATCACCGGGACGCGCAGCAGCCGTCCGGTGGAGGTCACCGCCCCCACCTCGCCGCGCGCCGTCGCCGGTACGGCGGACACGATCACGTCGTGCTTCACGCGCTTGGCGTCCTCGTCCTCGGCCACCGGGTCGGCGTTGGCCGTCCGGGCGAGCAGACCGGTCGAGGAGAGCAGCACCCGGCACGGGTCGTCCGCCACCTGCAGCGGTACGGCCGAGACCTGCGAACCCGCCGACTCCAGCAGCACCGTGCGCCGGTCGGTGCCGAACTTCTTGGCCACCGCGGCCAGTTCGGAGGAGACCAGCTTGCGCAGCTCGGCGTCGGACTCCAGGATCACGGTCAGAGCGTCGATCTCGGCACTGAGCCGGTCGCGCTCGCTCTCCAACTCGATCCGGTCGAACCGGGTCAGTCGGCGCAGCGGGGTGTCGAGGATGTACTGCGTCTGGATCTCGCTCAGCGAGAAGCGCTCCATGAGGCGCTCCTTCGCGGCCGAGGAGTTGTCGCTGTCCCGGATGAGCCGGATGACCTCGTCGATGTCGAGGAGGGCGACGAGCAGCCCCTCCACCAGGTGCAGCCGGTCGCGCCGCTTGGTGCGGCGGAACTCGCTGCGCCGGCGCACGACCTCGAAGCGGTGGTCGAGGTAGACCTCCAGGAGCTCCTTGAGGCCCAGGGTGAGCGGCTGACCGTCGACGAGCGCGACGTTGTTGATGCCGAAGGACTCCTCCATCGGCGTCAGCTTGTAGAGCTGCTCCAGGACGGCCTCCGGTACGAAGCCGTTCTTCACCTCGATGACCAGGCGCAGCCCGTGCGAGCGGTCGGTGAGGTCCTTGACGTCGGCGATGCCCTGGAGCTTCTTCGACGAGACCAGGTCCTTGATCTTGGAGATGACCTTCTCCGGACCGACCGTGAAGGGCAGTTCGGTGACGACCAGGCCCTTGCGCCTCGGGGTGACGTTCTCCACGGCGACCGTGGCCCGGATCTTGAACGTGCCACGCCCGGCGGCGTAGGCGTCCTTGATGCCGCTCAGGCCCACGATCCGGCCACCGGTCGGCAGGTCGGGACCGGGGACGAACCGCATCAGCGCTTCGAGGTCGGCGTTGGGGTACCGGATGAGGTGGCGCGCGGCGGCGACGACCTCACCGAGGTTGTGCGGCGGCATGTTGGTCGCCATACCGACCGCGATCCCGGACGCGCCGTTGACCAGCAGGTTCGGGTAGGCGGCCGGGAGGACGACGGGCTCCTGCTCCTGCCCGTCGTAGTTCGACTGGTAGTCGACGGTGTCCTCGTCGATCGACTCCGTCATGAGGGACGTGGCATCGGCCATGCGGCACTCGGTGTACCGCATGGCGGCCGGCGGGTCGTCATTGCCGAGGGAGCCGAAGTTGCCGTGTCCGTCCACGAGCGGGAGGCGCATGGAGAACGGCTGCGCCATGCGCACCAGGGCGTCGTAGATCGACGCGTCGCCGTGGGGATGCAGCTTGCCCATGACTTCGCCGACCACTCGGGCGCACTTGACGTACCCGCGGTCGGGGCGCAGTCCCATCTCGTTCATCTGGGACACGATGCGGCGGTGTACGGGCTTCATGCCGTCGCGCGCGTCGGGCAGGGCCCGGGAGTAGATCACCGAGTACGCGTACTCGAGGAAGGAGCCCTGCATTTCGTCGACGACGTCGATGTCGAGGATCTTCTCCTCGAAGTCGTCCGGCGGCGGGGTTTTCGTGCTGCGGCGGGCCATCGCGGCTGCGACTCCTTCACAGATTCTGTCGGGCAACCTGAGGTTCTGACGCGGACCATTGTGGACCGCCTCGCCGACAGCGCCGACCTCGACCCGTCCCAAGGGCCCTGCCGGGACCCGCCGGGACGCCCGTTCCCCACGGTTCTCCGGCCGTACCGGACGCCTTACCCGACGCGGATGCGGCGCCGTTCCGGACACGGATCCGACGCCCCGGTCGACCCCCTGTGCGCGGGCGTCGACACCACGCGTCAACATCAGTCGTCAAGAACTACCAACGAGCACAACATCGAAGGAACGGGAACTTCGCCAGGTACCCGTGCGCTTGCTTACAGTGGCAGGTCTGGCAGAAAGTCCAGTACCGCGATCGAAGGGACGTACATGCCCATGGGTCACACGGCCACCGCACAGGCCGGCTCCGGCGGCCTGACAGCGACCGAGCACCGTCTGGCCAATGGCCTGCGCGTGGTGCTCTCCGAGGACCACCTGACCCCGGTCGCCGCCGTCTGCCTCTGGTACGACGTCGGCTCCCGTCACGAGGTGGAGGGGCGCACCGGTCTCGCGCACCTCTTCGAGCACCTGATGTTCCAGGGCTCGAAGCAGGTCAAGGGGAACGGTCACTTCGAACTCGTCCAGGGCGCGGGCGGGTCGCTCAACGGCACCACGAGTTTCGAGCGCACCAACTACTTCGAGACCATGCCGACCCACCAGCTGGAGCTCGCGCTCTGGCTGGAAGCCGACCGGATGGGCTCGTTGCTCGCCGCGCTCGACGAAGAGTCCATGGAGAACCAGCGGGACGTCGTCAAGAACGAGCGCCGCCAGCGGTACGACAACGTCCCCTACGGCACCGCGTTCGAGCGGCTCACCGCGCTCGCCTACCCGGAGGGCCACCCGTACCACCACACGCCGATCGGCTCCATGGCGGACCTGGACGCGGCGACGCTGGAGGACGCCCAGGCGTTCTTCCGTACGTACTACGCGCCCAACAACGCGGTGCTCTCGGTCGTCGGCGACATCGACCCCGACGAGACCCTCGCCTGGATCGAGAAGTACTTCGGCTCCATCCCGTCCCACGACGGCAAGAAGCCCCCGCGCGACGGCACACTCCCCGGCACCATCGGCGGGCAGCTGCGCGAAGTGGTTCACGAGGAGGTCCCGGCCCGCGCGCTGATGGCCGCCTACCGGCTGCCGCACGATGGCACCCGTGAGGCGGACGCCGCCGACCTGGCCCTGACCGTCCTGGGCGGCGGCGAGTCGTCCCGGCTCCACAACCGGCTGGTGCGCCGCGACCGCACGGCGGTGGCCGCCGGATTCGGGCTGCTGCGGCTGGCCGGAGCGCCCTCGCTGGGCTGGCTGGACGTCAAGACGTCCGGCGGCGTGGAAGTCGAGAGCATCGAGAGCGCGGTCGACGAGGAGCTGGCGCGGTTCGCCACCGAGGGCCCGACGCCCGAGGAGATGGAACGCGCGCAGGCCCAGTTGGAGCGCGAGTGGCTCGACCGTCTCGGCACGGTCTCCGGCCGTGCCGACGAACTCTGCCGCTTCGCCGTGCTCTTCGGCGACCCGCAGCTCGCGCTGACGGCCGTCGGGCGCGTCCTCGACATCACCGCCGACGAGGTGCGGGAGGTCGCGGCCGCCACACTGCGCCCCGACAACCGTGCCGTGCTGGTCTACGAGCCGGTCGAACCGGCCGAGCCGGACGACGGGACCGCTGCCGAGGACGGCGCGGAGACCGACGCCGACGAGGAGGACGGCAAGTGAGCGACGCCGCCGTGACTGGAGTAGCCATGGACTTCCACCCGCAGCCCACCCCGGGAACCGCCCGTCCCTGGGCCTTCCCCGCGCCCGAACGCGGCACCCTGCCCAACGGGCTGACCGTGCTCCGCAGCCACCGCCCCGGCCAGCAGGTCGTCGCGGTCGAGATCCACCTCGAAGCGCCGCTCGACGCCGAACCCGAGGGACTGGACGGCGTCGCCACCATCATGGCGCGCGCCCTCTCGGAGGGAACCGACAAGCACAGCGCCGAGGAGTTCGCCGCCGAGCTGGAGCGCTGCGGCGCCACCCTCGACGCGCACGCCGACCACCCCGGCGTCCGGGTCTCGCTGGAGGTGCCCGCCTCCCGGCTGGCCAAGGCGCTCGGCCTGGTCGCCGAGGCGCTGCGGGCCCCCGCCTTCGCCGACAGCGAGATCGAGCGCCTGGTGGGCAACCGCCTGGACGAGATCCCGCACGAGCAGGCCAACCCCGCGCGCCGCGCGGCCAAGCAGCTCTCCAAGGAGCTGTTCCCGGCCACCGCCCGGATGTCGCGCCCGCGTCTGGGCACCGAGGACACCGTGCGGCGGATCGACGCCGCCGCCGTCCGCGCCTTCTACGACGCCCACGTCCGCCCCGCCACGGCGGTCGCGGTCGTCGTCGGCGACCTCACCGGCATCGACCTGGACGCCCTCCTCGCCGACACCCTCGGCGACTGGTCGGGCAACGCCGGCACCCCCCGCCCGGTGGCGCCGATCACCGCGGACGACACCGGCCGCGTGGTCATCGTCAACCGCCCCGGAGCCGTGCAGACGCAGCTGCTCATCGGCCGCATCGGCGCGGACCGGCACGACAGTGTCTGGCCCGCCCAAGTCCTCGGTACGTACTGCCTGGGTGGCACGCTCACCTCGCGGCTCGACCGGGTGCTGCGCGAGGAGAAGGGCTACACCTACGGCGTACGCGCCTTCGCCCAGGTGCTCCGCTCCACCGCCGGCGGCCCGGACTCCGGGCCGGCCGGTGCGGCGATGCTGGCCATCAGCGGCTCGGTGGACACCGAGTCGACGGGCCCCGCGCTCGACGACCTCTGGAAGGTCCTGCGGACCCTCGCGGCGGACGGGCTGACGGACGCCGAGCGCGAGACCGCCGTCCAGAACCTCGTGGGGGTCGCCCCGCTCAAGTTCGAGACGGCGGCCTCGGTCGCGGCGACCCTCGCCGACCAGGTCGAGCAGCAGTTGCCCGACGACTTCCAGGCCCACCTGTACGCACGACTCGCCGAGACCGGCACGGTCGAGGCGACCGCCGCGGTGGTCAACGCCTTCCCGGTGGACCGGCTGGTGACGGTCCTGGTGGGCGACGCGTCGCAGATCGCCGAGCCCGTCCGCGCGCTGGGCATCGGCGAGGTGACGGTCGTGAACGGCTGACCGGCCGTCCTTCGCACGACGACCGGGTACGCCCCGGCAGCGCGACCCCGGCGGGAGATCTCTCGCCGGGGTCGCGCTGTTTGTCCCCTTTGCCGGGAGCATGCCCGTCTGCCCTGTGGGATGTGCTACAAAACCCGCTGTCCGTTTGGTGATCGAAAGCGCCGCGGCCTAGCGTCGGTCCGGCTGTCCGTCGACTGTGTACCGCACTCGCGGTGCCGGACAGTCATCGCCGAGTCCCCGTCAGGCGCGAGCCTGGGGAGCCGGGGACCCGTGAAGTCCCTGGGGTGAATCGGGCACCCGCGTCTCGTGAGAGACGCGAACGCCCGTAGGAGACCTTCCTGCTCCGAACCCGTCAGCTAACCCGGTAGGCGAGAAGGAAGGAAAGGATCCGCTCCTCCATGGCGTTCACCCGTGCCACCGGGACCCATCGTGCCCCGGGCCGTCTGACGCGTACCACCGCCCGGTTCGCCGGTGCCTGCGCCCTCGCCGCGACCGGCGTCGTCGGCTCGATGGCTTCCCCGGCACTCGCCGTCGGCCCCACCACCCCGTCACCCGGTTCGACCGGCCTCATCGGGGCCGTCACGCTCGGCGACTCCATCGCGGACCGGATAGCCGACCAGGCGGAGGCCCAGCAGCGCGGGGCGGAAGTCAGGGCGAAGGCGGAAGCCAAGGCCAGGGCCGAGGCCGCCGTACGGGTCAGGGAAGCCCGTGAGGCGAAGGCCCGCGCCGCGCGCGCCGCCGAGCGCGTCCGGCTGAACTCCTTCCACCTGCCCATCGCGGGCTCCTACATCAGCACCGGCTACCAGTCGAGCGGCTCCCTCTGGTCCTCCGGCAGCCACTCCGGCGTCGACTTCCACGCCGCCACCGGGACCCCCGTCCTCGCCGTGGGCGCGGGCACGGTCGTCGAGGCCGGCTGGGGCGGCGCGTACGGCAACAACATCGTGCTGCGGATGACCGACGGCACGTACACCCAGTACGGCCACCTCTCCTCGATCGGTGTCCTCGCCGGCCAGAGCGTCTCCTCCGGGGAGCGGATCGGCCTCTCCGGCGCCACCGGCAACGCGACCGGCCCGCACCTGCACTTCGAGGCACGCACCGGACCGGAGTACGGCTCCGACATGGACCCCGTGGCGTATCTGCGGGCCCACGGCCTCACCGCCTGACCCCGCGGCCCCACCCGCCGCTGCCGGGGCCCACGGCGCCCGACCCCGCCCGGGTCGCCCGCCGTCCGGCGCGACCGCCGCCGGACACCCCTGACCGACGACCGATGGAGGCCGGCCCGGACCCGTGCCGATCGCCCCCGAGCCCCGGCCCCGCGCCGGGGCTCCGGCATATCGCGGCTTCGGCATATCACCCGAAACCCCTCCCGCAGGCAGACACCGCAGGCAAAAGATATGTGCGAATTCCGGTACGCCATCGGAAATTCACGCAGATTGCAATAGAGTCACGGTGCAGGCTTCGATCGGCCGCGTTTCGCGGGGATTAAGGCGGAGGTTCGGACATGCGCATTCCCGCGCACTCGGTATGCACGGCAATCCGTGAGGACATCGTCTCGGGCGTCTACGAACGCGGCAGTCGCCTCACCGAGGAACTCCTGGCGCGGCGCTACGGCGTCTCACGCGTGCCGGTGCGCGAAGCGCTGCGGACCCTGGAGTCCGAGGGGTTCGTGGTCACCCGCAGGCACGCCGGCGCCTGCGTCGCCGAGCCCACGGAGCAGGAGGCGGCCGACCTCCTGGAGATGAAGCTCCTGCTGGAGCCGCTGGGTGCGGCCCGGGCTGCACAGCGCCGCACCGAGGCGCACCTCAAGGTCCTGCGCGGGCTGGTCAAGCTGGGGCAGGAGCGGGCCCGCCGGGGGGAGGGGGAGGACCTGCGCTCCCTCGGCGGCTGGTTCCACGAGACGCTCGCCCAGGCGTCGGGCAGCCCCGGCCTCATCGCGCTGCTGACCCAGCTCCGGCACAAGGTCGCCTGGATGTACGCCGTCGAGCAGCCGGTCCGCCCCGTCGAGTCGTGGGCCGAACACGGCGCCCTCGTGGACGCGGTCGCCCGGGGCGACGCGGAACGCGCGAGGGGGCTGGCCGCGCAGCACGCGGAGCGTTCGCTCGCCGCGCACCGGCCGCGCAGGCCCCTCAGAGCGGTGAAACAGTCCCGGGTGAGCACTTCGCAACATCCCGTAAACACCTCGGGTGCCCGTCATTAACAAACTCGCCGTATACAAATGGGGGAGCGAATATCCGGAGCCTTCTCCGTGCTGCCGGAATTCACGTGTGCGCGATCGGCCCGAGAAATGACTGAGCCGCGCCGTCCGTGAGGGACGGTGCGGCCCGGTCGAGCGAGAATTCCGTCAGGAAGTCCGACGGAAGGGGTTTCGGGATTCGTGTCAGACCGTTTCCGGGAGCTCGTCGAGCCCCTCGGAGACCAGCTTCGCCAGCCGGTCGAGCGCGGCGTCCGCACCCTCCGCCCCGGAGGCGAGCACGATCTCCTCGCCGCCCTCCGCGCCCAGCCCGAGAACCGCGAGCATCGACGCGGCGTTGACCGGGTTGCCGTCGGCCTTGGCGATCGTCACCGGAACCCCGGAGGCCGTGGCGGCGCGGACGAAGATGGAAGCGGGGCGGGCGTGCAGGCCTTCGGCCCATCCGACGTTGACACGGCGCTCAACCATGGTTCTGCCCTTCGTGGATCTGCGATGTCCTGACCGGTAATTGATTTGTCTAGACCATTGTGGCACGGGGGCGTGGACCTGCGTACCCTCCCGCCGGCGGACCTGCCGGTGGGCTTCCCAGCCTGCCCCGGCACCGAATCCGCCGCGACCCGTGTCCGGCGGATTCGGTGCCCGTACGGCCCGGTCCCGCCGGGCCCGGCCACCCGTGGGCCGGCCGGCGCGTCAGGCCCGACGCATCCGGACCCGCCGTCCGCACGTCCCGGGCGCCCGGGACACCCCGCGAACCCGACCCGGAGCGCGGGTCGGTCGTACGCTTTCCCCATGCAGCCCACGCCGGAGCAGAGTCCGCATCACGCGTACCCCGACCACTGGGAGGCAGACGTGGTGCTGCGGGACGGTGGCACCGCCCGGATCGGGCCCATCACCCCGGACGACGCCGGACGGCTGGTCAGCTTCTTCGAGCAGGTCTCGGACGAGTCGAAGTACTACCGCTTCTTCGCGCCCTACCCCCGGCTCTCCGACCGGGACGTCCACCGCTTCACCCACCACGACTACGTCGACCGGGTGGGGCTGGCGGCCACGGTGGGAGGGGAGTTCATCGCCACCGTCCGGTACGACCGGATCGACGACCGGGGCCGGCCCGCCTCCGCGCCCGCCGACGAGGCCGAGGTCGCCTTCCTCGTCCAGGACTCCCACCAGGGCCGCGGTGTCGCCTCGGTGCTGCTCGAACACATCGCAGCGGTCGCCCGGGAGCGCGGCATCCGGCGCTTCGCCGCCGAGGTGCTGCCCGCCAACACCAAGATGATCAAAGTCTTCCGGGACGCCGGCTACACCCAGCAGCGGAGCTTCGAGGACGGGTCGGTCCACCTCACCCTCGACATCGAACCGACCGCCGAGTCGCTCGCCGTGCAGCGCGCCCGCGAACAGCGCGCCGAGGCCCGTTCCGTCCAGCGGCTCCTGGCCCCCGCGTCGGTGGCCGTCGTCGGCACCGGCCGCGCTCCGGGCGGGGTGGGGCGGACCGTCCTCCGCAACCTCCTGAACTCCGGTTTCACCGGCCGCCTGTACGCCGTCAACCACGCCTTCGCCGCCGATCAGGACAGCCTCGACGGGGTCCCCGCGCACCGCTCCGTGGGCGGTATCGGCGAGCCGGTCGACCTCGCGGTCATCGCCGTACCCGCCGAACGGGTCCCCCAAGCCGTCGCCGACTGCGGGGAGCACGGGGTGCGGGGCCTGGTCGTCCTCTCCGCGGACTACGCCGAGCGGGGGGCCGAGGGCCGCGACCGACAGCGCGCGCTCCTCCGCCAGGCCCGCTCCCACGGGATGCGGATCATCGGCCCGAACGCCTTCGGCGTCATCAACACCTCCGGTGCCGTCCGGATGAACGCCTCGCTCGCCCCCGCGTCCCCCGCGCCGGGCCGCATCGGCCTCTTCACCCAGTCCGGTGCCATCGGCATCGCCCTCCTCTCCGGCATCCACCGGCGCGGCGCGGGGCTCTCCACCTTCATCTCGGCCGGGAACCGCGCCGACATCTCCGGCAACGACTTCCTCCAGTACTGGTTCGACGACCCCGAGACCGATGTCGCCCTGCTCTACCTGGAATCGCTCGGCAACCCCCGCAAGTTCACCCGGCTCGCCCGCCGCACCGCCGCCGTCAAACCGGTCGTGGTGGTCAAGGGCGCCCGGCACAGCGGCGCCACCCCGCCCGGTCACGCCGTGCCCGTCAGCCGCATCCCCGACGCCACGGTCTCCGCGCTGATGCGGCAGGCCGGCGTCATCAGGGTGGACACGGTGACCGAGATGATCGACGCGGCCCTCCTCCTCGCCGACCAGCCGCTGCCCGCCGGCCCCCGGGTGGCGATCCTCGGCAACTCGGAGTCGCTCGGCCTCCTCACGTACGACGCCTGCCTCACGGAAGGGCTCCGCCCCAGGCCGCCCCGCGACCTGACCACCGCGGCCGGGCCCGCGGACTTCCGCGCGGCCCTCGCCGAGGCGCTCGCCGACCCGGGATGCGACGCGGTGATCGTGACCGCGATCCCGCTGGTCGGGACCGAGGGGGAGGTGCAGAGCGGTGACGGCGAGGTACTGGCGGCAGCCCTGCACGAGGCGGTGGCGGAGCGGACCGCCGGCCCCGCCAAGCCGGTGGCCGTTGTCCACCTGGAGATCGGCGGACTCGCCCAGGCCCTGGCGGCCACGGCGGGTACGCGCCCGGCGGGGGGCGACGTCCCCGAGGCGGGCCCGGCCCAGGCGGCCGCCCCCGCCCCCGTACCGTCGCCCCCCGCCGGGGCGGCCGCGGAACCCGGGGCCCACACCCCGGCCCCCACCGGCCGCATCCCCGCCTACCCGGCCGCCGAACGGGCCGTCCGCGCGCTGAGCGAGTCGGTCAAGTACGCCCAGTGGCGCCGCCAGGCGGCGGCCCCGGGCCGGGTGCCCGAGTTCCTGGACGACACGATCGACGAACCCGGCACCGCCGCGCTCATCGACGCGCTGCTCGGCCCCGCCCCCGATCCGCGCGGCCGGCCGCTCGGACACGACGAGGCCCGCGAGTTGCTCCGTGGATACGGCATCGGCGTACGGGCGACGCTCCCCGCCCCCGACCCGGACGCCGCCGTTGCCGCCGCCGTGCGGCTCGGCTGGCCGGTCGCCCTCAAGACCACGGCGCCCCATCTCCGTCACCGCGCCGACCTGGGTGGCGTCCGCCTCGACCTCGCGGGGGAGGACGCGCTGCGACGGGCGTACGGCGAACTCACCGAACTCCTCGGCAAGCCCGCCGAACTCCAGCCCGTCGTGCAGTCCATGGCGCCCCGGGGTGTCGACACCGTGGTGCGGGCCACGATCGACGCCGCCGCGGGGGCCGTGCTCTCCTTCGGTCTCGCGGGCACCCCCTCCGAACTCCTCGGAGACGTCGCCCACCGGCTGGTTCCGGCCACCGACCGGGACGCCGCCGAACTCATCCGCTCCATCCGCGCGGCTCCCGTCCTCTTCGGCTGGCGCGGCTCCTCGCCCGTCGACACCCGGGCGCTCGAAGAGTTGCTGCTCCGGGTCTCCCGCCTGGTCGACGACCACCCCGAGGTGGTCTCGGTCACCCTGGAACCGGTCGTGGTGGCCACCCACGGGCTGACCGTCCTCGGCGCGAGCGTCCGGCTCGCACCGCCGCCCGCGCGGACCGACCTCGGGCCCCGCCGGCTGCCGAACTACTGACCCGGCCCGCCCCTCCCGGTGGAGTCCCCGGCGCTCACCGGGGCCCGTAAGATGGGGGTCATGGCAAAGACCGGTACGACGACCCAGGGGCTGCGCGCGGCGATCGAGCGCAGCGGCTACTACCCGGCCCTCGTGGCCGAGGCGGTGGAGGCCGCCGTCGGCGGGGAGCCGGTCGCCTCGTACCTCGTGCACCAGGAGACGACCTTCGACTCCAACGAGGTCCGGCGCCATGCCACGGTCCTGGTCCTGACGGACACCCGCTTCATCGTCAGCCACACCGACGAGCAGACCTCCGAGACGGAGTCCCCGACGCCGTACGCGACCACCTCGACGGAGTCCGTGCACCTGGGCCGGATCTCGTCCGTCGTGGTGAGCCGGGTCGTGGCGGACCCCGAGAAGTACGTGCCCGGCTCGCTGCCCCGCGAGGTCGTCCTCACCATCGGCTGGGGCGCGGTCTCCCGCATCGACCTGGAGCCGGCCGCCTGCGGCGACCCCGACTGCGACGCCGACCACGGCTACACCGGCAGCTCCACCGCCGACGACCTCAGCCTGCGGGTCAGCGAGGCCGGCGACGGCCCGGACACCGTGCGGCAGACCCTCGCCTTCGCCCAGGCGCTCAGTGAGGCGACCGCGGCCACGGCGGCCAACGCGGCCACTGCGGCCAATACAGCCAATACGGCGACCAAGCGCTGATGGTCCAGCCCGCCTGGCAGGATCCCGTACTGCTCCCGCTCGACACCGCTCCCGTCCCCGAGTACGGCACCGGTTCCCTCGCGGATCTGCTGCCGACCCTGGCTGCCGGGCAGGAGGTGCCCGGCTTCACCGCGTCGATCCCGGAACTCACCCCGGCCGACCGCAACTGCGTCTTCCTGATCGACGGTCTCGGCTGGGAGCAGGTCACGGCGCATCCGGACGAAGCCCCGTTCCTGCACTCCCTGCTGCCCACCTCGCGCGGCGGCACCGGACGCCCCCTCACCGCCGGCTTCCCCGCGACGACGGCGACCTCCCTCGCCTCGGTCGGCACGGGCCTGCCGCCGGGGAAGCACGGACTGCCCGGGTACACCGTGCGCGACCCGGCCACCGGCAGGCTGATGAACCAGCTCCGCTGGAAGCCCTGGACCTCGCCGAAGGTCTGGCAGCCGTACCCCACCGTCTTCGGCCTCGCCGACGCGGCGGGAGTGCGTACGGCCCAGGTCTCGGCGCCCGCGTTCGAGCAGACGCCGCTGACCAAGGTCGCGCTCAGCGGCGGCTCCTTCCTCGGCCGCCTCGCCGGTGAGGAACGCATGGACGTCGCGGCCCAGCGGCTGGCAGCCGGGGACCGCTCGCTGGTCTACACGTACTACAGCGAGGTGGACGGCGCGGGCCACCGCTTCGGCACCGACTCCGACGCCTGGCGCGGGCAGTTGATGTACGTCGACGGTCTCGCCCGGCGTCTCGCCGAGCAGCTGCCGCCCCGCTCGGCGCTCTACATCACCGCCGACCACGGCATGATCGACATCCCGTTCGACGAGCAGTCCCGCATCGACTTCGACGAGGACTGGGAGCTGCGCGCGGGCGTCGCCCTGCTGGGCGGTGAGGGCCGTGCCCGTCACGTCTACGCCGTGCCCGGCGCCGAGGCCGACGTGCTGACCGTCTGGCGGGAGGTGCTCGGCGAACAGTTCTGGGTGGCGAGCCGGGACGAGGCGATCGCCGCCGGCTGGTTCGGCCCCGAGGTGGACGAGCGCGTGTACGGCCGCATCGGTGACGTGGTCGCCGCCGCCCACGATGACGTGGTGATCACCGCCTCGTCCAACGAGCCGCACGAGTCCGCGATGGTGGGGATGCACGGTTCGCTGACCCCCGTCGAGCAGCTCGTCCCCCTCCTCGAAGTGCGCACCTGACGCTGCCGCACCCTCGCCGCGTCCCCCGGCCCCCCATCTCGAAAGGCGTCCGACCTCTCATGCCCGAGCTTGTGTTCTTCTCCGGAACGATGGACTGCGGAAAGAGCACGCTTGCCCTGCAGATCGGCCACAACAGGTCCGCGCGCGGGCTCCAGGGCGTGATCTTCACCCGTGACGACCGGGCGGGGGAGGGCAAGCTCTCGTCCCGGCTGGGGCTGGTGACGGAAGCCGTCGAGGCCGCCGACGGGATGGACCTCTACGCGTACGTGGTGAACCAGCTGTCCCAGGGCGGCAAGGCGGACTACGTGATCGTGGACGAGGCGCAGTTCCTGGCCCCGCGGCAGATCGACCAGCTCGCCCGGATCGTCGACGACCTCGGGATGGACGTCTTCGCCTTCGGGATCACCACCGACTTCCGTACGAAACTCTTCCCCGGTTCACAGCGCCTGATCGAACTGGCCGACCGACTCGAGCAACTCCAGGTGGAGGCCCTGTGCTGGTGCGGCGCCCGCGCCACCCACAACGCCCGCACGGTGGACGGCGAGATGGTCGTCGAGGGCGAGCAGGTCGTGGTCGGTGACGTCAACCGCCCCGCCAAGGAAGTCGGTTACGAGGTGCTCTGCCGCCGCCACCACCAGCGCCGCACCACGTCCGCCACCGCCCACGCGGGTGCTCTGTCGCCGGACGTCCTTCCCGTGAACCAGGTCTGACGGTTCGTCACGGGCGCCCGTGGGCTGCCCCGCGCGGCCGCCGCCCCTCCAGGTGGACGCGTCGGCGCCCCCAGCCACCGCACCGTCCGCGCGGAGTGCCGCGTCGGCCACCGCCGCCGTCCCGCGCCGGCTCGCTCGTCCGGCGCCCGTTCCCTGATCCCGTTCCCTGCAAGCACACCTTGCGCGCCGCGCGCGGGGGTGGACCGGGCCGGACACGCGTTACGTGGTGCGCCGCCGCAGGACGTCCGGGGCGTCGAGCCACCGCACCGCTTCCCCGGGCATGACCGCACGGCGACCCGGCACGCCTCCGCCCGGGTGCGTTCCGGCACCCCGGACGGCCGTGACCCGACCCGGCCGGCCGCGCGAAGCA
This sequence comes from Streptomyces sp. NPDC005576, assembly GCF_042871745.1. Lineage (NCBI taxonomy): Bacteria > Bacillati > Actinomycetota > Actinomycetes > Kitasatosporales > Streptomycetaceae > Streptomyces > Streptomyces sp. NPDC005576. The sequence continues at coordinate 119,984 of NZ_JBIAJC010000003.1, forward strand.
CTCGTCCTGGTGTGATCCGCCCACCGCAGACAAGGCCGATTCATGACTTCATCGCCGCGCAGTTCCCGGGCGGCTGGCCGCCGCAGCTGCCCTGGTCTCCCTGTTCGCGGGGTGTTCCCCCACCGGCGAAAGCGCCGGCGGGGACGACGGCTCGACGACGATCGGCTTCGTCAACGGAGCCGGCACCGTTGGTTGCCGGGTTCGAGCAGGCTCTTCCGGCGAACGCGACCATGGTCGCGGACCTTCCGGGGCTGTTCGATCCGGCCAAGGCCCGGGAGTCCGCGGCGGACATGATCGAGGCCCACCCCGACCTCGACTACGTCTTCGTGGCGAACGAGGAGATGGCCCTGGGCGCCCGGCAGGTCTTCGACGCCGCCGGAGCCGACGTCAGGATCGTCACCGTCAACGGCATCGACGAGGGGCTCCAGGCGGTGAGGGACGGGCGCCTCTCCGCCCCCGTGGCAACTCCGCCTCGAACCTGGGGCGGCTGGCGGTACGGAACAGTCTCGGGCTGATGGCGGGAGGCCGGGTCGAGAAGGTCGCCTCCGCTCCGATCCTCCTGGTCACCCGGGCGAACGTGGACGAGGCGCCCACGTACTGCACCTGAAGGCCGGGGCGCGCACCCGCCTGCTCCTGAAGGCCGGGGCGCGCGCACCCGACGGGCCGCCTTCCCGCACCCCTCTCGCCCCACCCCTCCCTCGCGCCCCCGCGCCCCGCACCCCCGGCGTCCCGCCCCACCCGAGTCCCGCCCCTCCCTAGTCTCCCGCCCCCGGTCCCGCACCTCTCCGCGTGTCGAGAATCCGGTGTTCGGGGCCGCGCGGTGTCGAGGATCCGGCAAAGGAGCCCGCCGGCTGGCTCCGATGCGGTTCTTGTCCGCATAGTTCCGTCTGGCATCGACAGACAGCGGCGGACGCCCGGCCGCGGAGGAGCTTTCAGTGAACAGCACACCCCCCACCGTCGGCCGCGCCGCCGACCGGCGCGCGGCCACCCTGGTCATGGCCTGCATAGGCGTGTTCGTGGCCTACTTCCCGGTCACGACGGTGTCGGTGAGCCTGCCCGTCATCCAGAACGCGCTCGGTGCCTCCACCTCGGACCTCTCGTGGGTCTCGGACGCCTTCGTCCTGCCCGTGGCCGCCCTGATCCTGACGGCCGGGGTCTTCGGCGACGTGCACGGCCGCAAGAAGGTCTTCCAGGCAGGGCTCGCCCTCTGCGCCGCCGGTGCCGCCGTCTCGCTCTGCGCGCAGTCGATCACCATGATCTGGATCGGACAGGCCCTCTCCGGCGCCGGGGCCGCCGCGCTGCTGCCGATGACCCTCGCACTGATCAGCCATGTCGTCCCCGACCACCGGGAACGCGGCAAGTTCATCGGCCTCTGGACGACCTTCCTCATGGGTGCGCTCGCCGTCGGCCCACTGATCGCCGGCACGATCACCGCCCACGCGGAGTGGCGGTGGATCTTCCTCCTGCCCATCCCGCTCTCCCTCGCCGCGATGGCCGCCGGTGCCCGGCTGCTCGACGACTCCCGGTCGCCGTACCCCCGCAAGCTCGACTGGCCCGGCCAGATCACCGCGGCCGTGGCCATCACGGCCCTGGTCTACGGGGTCATCGAAGGCGGAGCGTCCTCCTTCACCGAGCCCCAGGTCCTCGTGGCCCTGGCGCTCGCGGTCATCGGCGGGATCGTCTTCGTGCTGGCCGAGCGCCGCAGCGAGAGCCCGATGCTGGACCTGCGCATCTTCCGCAGCCCGGCCTTCACCGGCTCCACGCTCGTGGTCATGATCAGCTTCCTGGGCCTGATCGGCTTCTTCTTCGTGCTCAGCCTCTACTTCGGCATGGTGCAGCAGCTCACCACCCTGGAGGCGGGGCTGCGTCTCCTCATGGTCACGATCATGCCGATCCTGCTGGGCGCCGTCTTCGGCCGACTGGCCCAGCGGCTGTCGGCCCGACTGCTGATCACCGCCGGGCTGTTCATCGCCACCGCGGCGCTCTGCACGTTGACCACCATCGGCATCGACACCTCCTTCGCCTCGCTGGGCTGGCGCCTCGCCCTGCTCGGCATCGGCCTCGGCATCGCCTTCCCCTGCATCACCGCCACCGCGGTGGGCTCCGTACCGCCCCACCAGGCAGGCATGGCGGCGGCCGGCAACAACGCCTTCCGCCAGGTCGGCGCCGCTCTCGGCCCCGCCATCCTGGGAGCGCTGCTGACCACGAAGGCCGTGGGAGCCCTCCCCGGCCACCTGACCGACCAGGGGCTCACGGGGGCGACCGGCGAGCGGATCACCCAGGCTGTCGACCGCGGGGGCCTCGAAGCAGTCGCCGGGATGCCCCTGGGCGCCGACGCGGGGCGCGCCCTCCACGCGCTGTCGCTCTCCTTCGTGGACGGCCTCCACCTCTGCCTCGTCGTCTCGGCGGTCCTCATGCTGTGCGGCGCGATCGTCGCGGCCGTCACCCTGCGCCCCCGCCGTCCCGCCCCGTCCGTGCCCACGGCGGGCAGCGCGACGGGAACCACGGCCGGAAACGCCCACGGAGACGCGGGCCGGGCTCCTGCCGCCGGCGGCGAGGCGCACGAGAGCGCGCCCGCTGCGTCGGGCACCCGGTCGGACCGCGCCTGACACACCGGGCAGCGCGCCCCCGCATGCTGGGGGCGGACGGACGGACGAACGGATCGGAGAACCTCGTGGCCCTGCCCGACGCCCTGGACCTGAAGGTGATGCAGGCCCTGCAACTGGACGGGCGGGCCTCCTTCGTGCAGATCGCCGAGGTCCTCGGCGTCTCCGACAAGACCGTCGCGCGCCGCTTCACGGGACTGCGCCGTGACACCGGATTCCGGGTGATCGGGATGACCGACGAGACCAGGCTCGGGCGGCCGAGCTGGATCGTCAGACTGCGCTGCACCCCCGATGCCGCAGAACCGCTCGCCACCGCGCTCGCGCGCCGCGCCGACACCTTCTACGTCAGTCTGATGTCCGGCGGCACCGAGGTCATGTGCGCCATGCGGCCGCGTACGCAGCAGGAGCGCGACGAACTCCTGCTCGGACGGCTCCCGCGCACCCCGCGCGTCGTCTCGGTCAGCGCCCACTGCGTACTGAACCAGTTCTACGGCGGCACCCTGGGCTGGCTCAGCAAGATCAGCGCCCTCACCCCCGAGCAGGAGGAAGCGTTGCGGCCCCGGCTCGGCGAACCTCCCGCCGGGCCCGTGACCCTGGACGCCGTGGACGAGGCGCTGATCGGCGTGCTGCGCCGGGACGGCCGGGCGCCGATGGCCGAACTGCAGAGCAGGACGGGCCAGTCCGAGGCCGTGGTCAAACGGCGACTGGACCGGCTGCGCCGCACCGGCGCCCTCTACTTCGACGTCGAGTACGACCACGAACCGCTCGGCCACGGCGTGGGAGCCATGCTCTGGCTCACGGTGGCGCCCGCCGGTCTGGGGACGGTGGGAAAAACGCTGGCGGCCCACTCCGAGGTGCGGTTCGCGGCGGCGGTCAGTGGCCGCGCGAACGTCGTCGCCGCCGTTCAGTGCCGGACCACCCAGGAGTTGTACGCGTATCTGACGGACCGTATCGGCGCGACCCCCGGAGTCCAGAACGCCGAAACCCTGTTGACCCTGCGTCAGGTGAAAGTGCTGACGTACGACCCCCGGCGCTGACGTGAGCCCCTCGGCGCTGCCGTAACCCCCGGCGCTGGGACGCGCCCCGAGGCGACGTACGACCCTCGGCGCCGAGACGCGGCGCCGACTCCGCGCCCGTCCGGTGGGGCCGCCCCGCCGTCGGTCAGCGCCCGCTGCTCCGCACGATGGTGAAGGCCGCGCCCTCCGGGTCCGAGACCGTCGCCAGCCTGCCGCTCGTGCCCTCGCGCGGCGGCTGCAGGATGTGCCCGCCCAGCTCCACCACACGGGCAGCCGCCACGTCGGTGTCCTCGACCTCGAAGTACGTCATCCAGTGCGGCCCCCGGTCGCGCGGCAGGGCGTGGCCGACTCCGTGCAGGGCCGCCACCGGACGACCGTCCAGGTGCAGCGTCTGGTAGTCGAAGTCGGCGGAGACGACCGCCTGGACGTCGTAACCGAAGACCGCCTGGTAGAACTTGGCGACCGAGGACGTCTCCCGGGTGATCAGCTCGTTCCACACCGGGGTGCCAGGCGCGCCCCACAGCCGCGTCCCCACGTGCCGGGCGGCCTGCCAGATGCCGAAGACCGCTCCGTTCGGGTCGGAGGCGATGGCCAGTCGGCCGGCCGGACCCGCGTCGAGCGGGCCGACCGCCACCGTGCCGCCGCAGGAACGGATGGTCTCCGCGGTGGCGTCCGCGTCGTCGGTGGCGAGGTAGGTCGTCCAGGCGATCGGCAGATGGCGGTCCGGGGGGAGCTGGCCGATTCCCGCGATCTCCTCCCCCCGGAGCCGGCCGCGCACGTACGGGCCGAGCTGCTCGGGGCCGGGCTTGAACTCCCATCCGAAGAGGGCGCCGTAGAAGTCCTGGGTGGCGCTCAGGCCGTGCACGATCAGGCTCACCCAGCAGGGCGTTCCGGGTGTGCGCCGGGAGACAGCCTCGGTCATCGTCTTTCTCTCTCCTCGGACCATCGTGGTGGCCGTGCGGTGGATCGGGGGCGGTCCGCCGTCCAGGGGTGCGGTACGGCTCGTGCGTCCCGCCCCGATGCTCGCACCACCGGGGCCCGGGGACGCACCGGCCGCGCCGCGCGGCGCGCCGTCCCGACGAAACCGGACCTATTTATCCGGTGCGCCACTTTTGTCGCCCGTGTTCATGTGCACGCCACACTCCGGGGCCGGTCGCTGCGCGAGGATGGCCCTCATGAAGCCCATCATCACCGCATCCGAATACGCGGGCGAGTCGGCAGGGCCCCGCCCGCCCGTGGTCCTCGACGTCCGCTGGCAGCTGGGCGGCCCGAACGGCCGGACCGCCTACGAGGCCGGGCACCTCCCCGGCGCCGTCTACGTCGACCTCGACACCGAACTGGCCGGCCCGCCCGGAAGCGGTGGCGGTCGCCATCCGCTGCCCGACCCGGAGAGCTTCGGCGCCGCGATGCGCAGGGCAGGCGTCTCCTCGGACCGGTCGGTGGTGGTCTACGACGGTGGACAGGGCTGGGCCGCAGCCCGGGCCTGGTGGCTGTTGCGCTGGGCGGGGCACGGGGATGTCCGGGTGCTGGACGGGGGTCTCGCGGCTTGGGACGGTGAGCTGTCCACCGACGTCCCGCGCCCCCACGAGGGCGATTTCCGGCCGAAGCCCGGAGAGCTGCCGGTGCTCGATGCCGACGGCGCGGCGGCCCTGGCCCGCACCGGAGTGCTGCTCGACGCGCGGGCCGGCGAGCGCTACCGGGGTGATGTCGAACCGATCGACCGGGTGGGCGGCCACATCCCGGGCGCACTCTCCGCCCCGACCGGGGAGAACGTCGGCGAGGACGGACGCTACCTGCCCGCCGCACGGCTCGCCGACCGCTTCGCCGCCCTCGGCGCCTCGGGGGACACAGAAGTCGGCGTCTACTGCGGATCGGGGGTCTCCGGCGCCCACGAAGTGCTCGCCCTGGAGATCGCGGGTCTGCGGGCGGCTCTGTACCCGGGCTCCTGGTCGGAATGGACCTCCGACGCGTCGCGCCCGGTCGCGACCGGACCGGAGCCCCAGTAGGCACCCGGGCCGGACGGCCCACGAGACACCGCAGGGGCCGCACGCGTCGCGCGCGGCCCCTGCGGTGTCGTACCAGTCTGATGAACCGGTTCTGATCAGTCCTGCTTCTTGCGCCGGGTCCCGAAGACGATCTCGTCCCAGCTGGGCACCGCCGCCCGGCGGCCCGGCCGGACGCCGTCCGCCTCGGCCTGACGGTCGGTGGTCCCGGTCAGCCGGTCGCGGTGACCCGCGACGGCGCGCGGCATCAGTACGTCGGCGTAGGCGGAACCGGCGCTCGCCGACGCGGCGGCGGCCGGCGGCTCGTCCACCGCCGGTTCCTCGACGGCCGGCTCGATCGCCGCCGGTTCGGGCTGCGAGGGCCGCTCGGGCACGACCATGTCGCCCCGGAAGCTCGGTACCGCTTCCAGCAGGCTGGTCAGCGAGTCGCGTTCGGCGGCCGTCGGGCCGGAGTACTCCTCCGGCTCGGTGTGCCGTTCCATCTGCCGGTCCAGGGCCCGGTCCAGCGGACGGTCCCTGGGCAGCCGGGCGATCCTCGGTACGAACGGGAAACTCGGCTCCGGAGCAGGGGTGTCCGACTCGCCGATGAGGGAGCGTGCCTCGTCGTCCACGGCCTGGACCAGCCGCCTGGGCGGGTCGTAGGTCCAGCTCGCCGAGTGGGGTTCGCCCGCGACGCGGTAGACCAGCAGGACTTCCCAGGTGCCGTCGTCGCGGCGCCAGGAGTCCCACTGAACCGTTTCCTTGTCCGCGCCGCGCAGCAGAAGACGTTCCTGCACGGCGTCGCCGAGCTGGGGGCCGGTGTTCTCACCGGGACGGCGGACGGGAGTCTTCCGGGCGCGTTCGGCCATGAAGGCGCGCTCCGCGAGCACGGGGCCCTCGAAGCGGCGGACACGGTCGACGGGAATCCCGGCGAACTGGGCGACCTCCTCGGCGGAGGCACCGGCTCGTATCCGGGCCTGGATGTCCCGCGGGCGGAGGTGGCTCTCCACCTCGATCTCGATCTGTCCGAGCCGCGCCCGGTCGTTGCGCACCGCGGCACGGAGACGCTCGTCGATCGGAAGCGTGTACTCCGTGCTGTCCGCAGCCTTGAGCACCAGTCGTGTGCCGTCGTTTGAGACGGCCACGACACGCAGTTCGGGCATGGGGACCTCCCGGGTGGTGCCTGCCGACGTCACGTGCGTCGCTGCTTCCGCTAGTCGAGTGTGGCCTGCCCGGGTGCAGCCTGCCACAACCTTGCCAAGTTGCCCGGCGGGTGTCGGGCCTTGGCCCTGGTACGCCGTCGTGACACGGTTACCCATGGTGGCGCAGACTGACCGGTGCGGTCACCCTGTGCAACGAGTCCCCGTGCGATACGTCGGTGCCGCCGGTTCGAGTGCCGCCTTCGGCCCCCTCCCGCAGGACCCGGATCGCCCTTGCGGGAGTCCGGTCCCAGGGCTCGTCACAGTACTCCATTCGGGCCACCGGGGTGGACCGGCACGCCGTCAGAGTTGTCGACGGGTGTCCTCGGTGACGGTGGTTGACGACGGGCATGAGAGTGGGGATACCCGTTCCCCGCCCGTTTGCCCCTGCCGCGTGTCCCTGTTCACAGAATCACCAGAAACGGAACTATCCGCTTCGCCCAAAGGTCTCTTCCTGTTGCATGGTGGGTGAGATGTCAAGCAAGGGCTGGTAATGGTTCAGAAGCCGGAAAGCGACACGGAACAGAAGGAAAGGCGCATAGATCTGAATGTGCCGCAGGTCGCCGGCAGCGCCGTGGCCGCGGTCGCGGCGGCGGTGGCCGCCTCGCAGCTGGGGGTCTACGGAACGATCGTGGGCGCCGGCGTGATGAGCGTGGTCGCCACCTGCGGAGGCTCCGTCTTCCAGCACTTCTTCCGCCGCACGGGCGAGCAGATCCGTGAAGTCACCGTCCAGGTGACGCACCCGGGGGGCCGTCAGGTCGCCTTACGGACCCGCGAGACCACCCGCCGCGGCGGGGGCGCCGAGGACGTCCCGGAAGGTGCCGTATTCGTGCCGGAGGGCGTCGGTGCCGCCCTCGCCGGGAGGGAGGAGACCGACGCGGACCGGACCCGGCTGCTCCGCCCGGACCGGGACCGGACCCGGTTGCTGCGCGCCGTCCCCGCCCCGGTCGTCGGGCCGGACGGGCCGGACGACGCCACCCGGCTGCTGCGGATCACCGGCCCCGTCCCGCCTGCGGGGGAGAGCACACCGGGCGAGGGGTTCTCGGAGGCGACCACCCACGGCTCCGCCCGCCGCCGGCGGAAGCCCGTCGTGGCGGCCGTCGTGGTCTTCGTCGTGTCGATGCTCGGCATCACCGGGTTCGAGCTGCTCTCGGGCAACGACCTCAGCGGCGGCAACGGTACGACCGTGGGCTCCGTCGTGCGGGGGAGCGACCCGGGCACGGCCGACCCCAAGCCGTCGACCGGTACCGACTCCGGCACCGGCGACGACGAGCGGACCGGCTCCGGATCCAGTGCCACTCCCGGCACCGGCACCGGTCAGGGGGACGACGGGCCGTCCGCCCCGGCGACCACCGACGACGGCACGGCCACCACCCCCGCCCCCACGCCGACCGACGGCGCCACCACCCCGGCGCCCTCGCCGACCCCGTCGTCCTCGACGGCCGGTGACGGCCCGAGCGCCGCGCCGGAGCCGACCGCGGACGGCGGCGGCGCGGCCACCCAGGACCCGCTCCCCGGTGGCGCCCCCGGCGGGGAGTGACCCGCACGCATATCCGCCGGTACCGGCACCACCGGAGGCGCCGACAGGGCCCCGGCCGCCACCCCACGAGGGGGGCGGCCGGGGCCCTGTCCGTCAGGTGCGGACCGGCCGCCCGAGTGCGGCGGATCAGTCGCCCAGCACGCGCCGCAGATAGTCGTTGCCGAACAATCGGTCCGGGTCGAGCCGGTCGCGCACCGCCGTGAACTCGCCGAACCGCGGGTAGACCTCCTGGAGGTACCCGGCGTCCCTGGTATGCACCTTCCCCCAGTGCGGACGGCCCCCGTGCGCCGTCATGATCCGTTCGACCGCCGTGAAGTACGCCTGGTGGGGAGTGCCCCGGTAGAGGTGGACGGCGATGTAGGCGCTCTCGCGGCCGGACGCCGTGGAGAGGGCGATGTCGTCCGCGGGGGCGGTGCGGACCTCCACCGGGAAGCTGATCCGCAGCGGCGACCGGTCCACCATCGCCTTGAGCTCCCGCAGCGCCGCCACGGCCGCCTCGCGCGGAAGGGCGTACTCCATCTCCACGAAGCGCACCCGGCGCGGACTGGTGAACACCTTGTAGGGGATGTCGGTGTACGTGCGGGCCGACAGGGCCCGGCTGGATATCCGGGCGATCGAGGGGATCGCTGCCGGGAAGGCGCGGCCCACGGAACAGGCCACCTGGAAGATCCCGTTGGAGAGGAGCTCGTCCTCGATCCAGCCGCTGATCCGGCCGGGTGGCGCGGAGGGGCCCGCGCTGCGGTTGTTGCGCTTGGTGTTGCAGTTGCCGGTGTGCGGGAACCAGTAGAACTCGAAGTGCTCGTTCTCGATGACCAGTTCGCCGAAGGCGGAGGTGACCGCGTCGAAGGTCATCGGCTCCTCGCGGGCGGTCAGCAGGAAGACGGGCTCCACCGCGAAGGTGATCGCGGTGATCACGCCCAGCGCGCCGAGCCCGATCCGCGCCACCGCGAAGATCTCCGGGTTCTCCTGCGCGGAGCAGCGCAGCACCGTGCCGTCCGCCGTGACCAGCTCCAGGGCCCGGATCTGCGCGGCTATGGACGCCGAGTCACGGCCGGTGCCGTGGGTACCGGTGGAGGTGGCCCCCGCGACGGTCTGCTCCATGATGTCGCCCATGTTGGTGAGCGAGAGGCCCTCCCGGGCGAGGGCGGCGTTGAGCCTCTTGAGCGGAGTGCCCGCCTCGACGGTGACCGTCATCGCCTCGCGGTCGATCCCGCGGATGCCGGTGAGCAGGTCGGGACGGACGAGCACGCCGTCGGTGGCCGCCGCCGCCGTGAACGAGTGACCCGTGCCGACCGGCTTCACCCGCAGTCCGTCCTCGGCGGCCCGGCGCACCGCGTCGGCGAGTTCGTCCACGGAGGCCGGCGAGACCTCCCGTACGGGCCGGGCGGTGACGTTCCCCGCCCAGTTGCGCCACGCGCGCGCCGTCCCTGCGTCGGTGCTGGTCATCTTCCCCACGCTTTCCCGTCTGCGCCGGCCTCGCGAGCCGCCGATACCCCGGGAACGCCGTAACGGCCGCGAGCGCTCCCACCACCGCGTTCCCCGCCCGGCGGCGGACGCGCGTCGCCGAAGAGCGCCACGGCCAGGAACAGCGGGCTCCCGGCCAGTTGGAGGGGGATCATACTCACGGCCGCGGCGCCCCTCCCCGCCCGGCCGCCCCACCTCGGAGTGGAACGGCCCGGCACGGCTCCGGCGCGGTCGTTCCCCGGCGTGCGGGCCCCGTCCCCCCAAGCCCGGCCGGTACGGCCGCCTCGTACGTCCGTACGAGGCGCCCGGTACGAGCCGCCCGGTGGCCGGGACGGATGTCGGTGGCGGTGCCCCCGTCGGCGGGTGGCAGGATCGGACCATGTCCGATCTGCGCGATCCCGCCCCCTACGACGCCCTGCTGCTGCTCTCCTTCGGTGGCCCCGAAGGCCCGGACGACGTGGTTCCGTTCCTCCAGAACGTCACCCGCGGCCGCGGCATCCCCGAGGAGCGGCTGAAGGAGGTCGGCAAGCACTACTTCCTCTTCGACGGCGTCAGCCCGATCAACGGCCAGAACCGGGACCTCCTGGAAGCCCTGCGCAAGGACTTCGCCGGCCACGGGCTGGACCTCCCGGTGTACTGGGGCAACCGGAACTGGGCCCCGTACCTGACCGACACCCTGCGCGAGATGAGCGGAGCGGGCCACCGCCGGATCCTGGTCCTCGCCACCAGCGCCTACGCCTCCTACTCGGGGTGCCGGCAGTACCGCGAGAACCTCGCCGACGCGCTGGAGACGCTGCGGGCCGAGGGCCTGACGGTGCCGCACGTGGACAAGCTGCGCCACTACTTCAACCACCCCGGCTTCGTCCGGCCCATGACCGACGGCGTGCTCGCCTCCCTCGCGAGCCTCACCGACGAGGAGCGCGCGGGAGCCCACCTGGCGTTCACCACGCACTCCATCCCCCTGTCGGCGGCCGACACCTCCGGGCCGCAGGAGGCCCACGGCGACGGCGGCGCCTACGTCGCCGAGCACCTCGACGTCGCCCGGGTGATCGTCGAGGCGGTGCGCGCGGAGACCGGGGTCGAGCACCCCTGGCAGCTCGTCTACCAGTCGCGCAGCGGTGCCCCGCACATCCCGTGGCTGGAACCCGACATCTGCGACCACCTGGAGACACTGCACGGCGACGGTGTCCCCGCTGTCGTGATGGTCCCCATCGGGTTCGTCTCCGACCACATGGAGGTCCTCTACGACCTCGACACCGAGGCCACCGCGAAGGCCGCCGAACTCGGTCTGCCCGTCCGCAGGTCCGCCACCGTCGGAGCCGACCCGCGCTTCGCCGCCGCCGTCCGTGACCTCGTGCTGGAGCGCGCCGCCACCGAACAGGGGTACCCGGTGGACCGCTGTGCGCTCGGCGCACTCGGGCCCTCGCACGACCTCTGCCCGGTCGGCTGCTGCCCGGCCAGAGCGCCGAAGCCGGCCGCCGCGGGCGCCGACAGCCCGTTCTCCTGACCGCACTGCGGCCCGCGCCGTGTCGCCCCGCCGGGCTCCGCCCCGCACCTCGCCGCAGGGACCGGGCCGCCCGGCGGGAGCCGTCCCGCCGCCGATGCCCGCGTGCCCGAACCGCCTTGCCCGGACCGCTCTGCCCGAATCCGTGCCCGCCCGCCCCGACTTCCTGGGAGCACCGTGACCGACCCCCTGCTCGCCGAACTCCTCGAACTCGCCACGACCGCCGCCGCGCGCGCCGGCGCCCTGCTGCGCGACGGCCGCCCCGCCGATCTGGGGGTGGCCGCCACCAAGTCGAGCCCCATCGACGTCGTCACCGAGATGGACATCGCGGCCGAGAAGCTGATCACCGGCTACCTCGCCGAACACCGCCCGGGCGACGGCTTCCTCGGTGAGGAGGGCGCGAGCCGCGAGGGCACCAGCGGTGTCCGCTGGGTCATCGACCCGCTGGACGGGACGGTGAACTACCTCTACTCCCTGCCGACCTGGGCCGTCTCGATCGCCGCCGAGCTCGACGGGGAGCGGGTCGTGGGCGTGGTCGAGGCGCCGATGCGCGGCGAGACCTTCCACGCGGTGCTGGGGGGAGGCGCGTTCGTGAACGGCACCGCCCTCCGCTGCCGCCCCGCCCCGCCGCTGGACCAGGCGCTCGTGTCGACCGGCTTCAACTATGTCGCCACCGTCCGCACCCACCAGGCCGAGGTGGCCCGGCAGCTGATCCCGCGGCTGCGGGACATCCGGCGCGGGGGTTCGGCCGCCATCGACCTGTGCGACGTGGCCGCCGGCCGGCTCGACGGCTACTACGAGCGCGGACTCCACCCGTGGGACCTGGCGGCCGGCGACCTCATCGCCCGCGAGGCCGGTGCGCTCACCGGCGGACGCCCGGGACTGCCCGCCGACGGGAATCTGACGGTGGCCGCCTCGCCGGGTGTCTTCGAGCCCCTCCGGGCGATCCTGGAAGAGCTGGGTGCCTGGCACGACTGACCCCCTCACCCGTCCGGACGGACCCGCAGTACGCGAAAACGCCCGTCGTGACTCCTGAAGGGGCTCCGGCGGGCGTTCCGTGTGCTGCGGGTCCGTGCTGTGCGGATGAATGCGTGGCGCGGGTTCCTGCTGTGCGGTGACGCGTGTGCGGGTGACGCGCAGTGCGGGTGGTGCAGACGCTGGTGACGCGTGGTGCCGCGGCTCAGTGGTGCGGTGCGGCTCGGGCTCGATGGTGCGGCTCGGTCGTGCGGTGCGGCTCAGTGGTGCGGGTGGCGCCGTGCGGTGGGTGCGGTGTGCGGGTCGGTACCGGGTCAGACGGTGGTGACGCCGGTCTCGACGCCGTGTTCGGCGGCGAGGCGCAGCAGGTCGTCCAGCTCACTCTGCTCGACGTCCGCGAGGAAGTCGTCGCCCGTCTCGCGGGCACGGGTGAGGTCGGACTCGGTCGTTCTGATGCGGTGAAGCAGCCCTGCGGTGAAAGCGTCCATGAAGCGCCCCCTCGGCGTGGGTCGGTGGCACGGGGGTGTGCCGGGGATGTCTCGGGCCTGGTCCCGAGTGCCGTCGGTCACGCGGTTCCTCCGGGAAAAGGAACAGCAGTGGCGAGCCACGTACGTGGCGTGATCGCGGGTGTAGAACCGGTCTCCCCGGGCCCGCAGGGGGAGAAACCTCAACTCGCCCGTGAATATGCCCCCTTCCTCGTTCCACCCCGAACCCGCAGGTCGCCGGGGTCCGCCTTACCGCCGGTTTATGGGTGTTGCGGGCAGGATGGTCGCGAACAGTCGGCCCGACACGCCCCGGGGAGGGGCGGCGGGCCACCTCCCGGACGTGCGGAACGTCCGCGTGAACCGCACCAGAGAAGGGACAGTGCCGTGCGCGTACTCGTCGTCGAGGACGAGCAACTGCTCGCCGACGCGGTGGCCACCGGGCTCCGCCGAGAGGCGATGGCCGTCGACGTGGTCTACGACGGAGCGGCGGCCCTGGAACGGGTCGGGGTGAACGACTACGACGTCGTGGTGCTCGACCGGGACCTCCCGCTCGTCCACGGGGACGACGTCTGCCGCAAGATCGTCGAACTGGGCATGCCCACCCGGGTGCTCATGCTCACCGCGTCCGGTGACGTCTCCGACCGGGTCGAAGGGCTGGAACTGGGAGCCGACGACTACCTTCCCAAGCCCTTCGCCTTCAGCGAGCTGACCGCTCGGGTCCGCGCGCTGGGCCGCCGTACGACGGTGGCGCTGCCGCCGGTCCTGGAGCGGGCCGGCATCAAACTCGACCCCAACCGCCGCGAGGTCTTCCGGGGCGAGCAGGAGATCCAGCTCGCGCCGAAGGAGTTCGCCGTGCTGGAGGTCCTGATGCGGAGCGAGGGTGCGGTGGTCTCGGCGGAACAGCTGCTGGAGAAGGCGTGGGACGAGAACACCGACCCCTTCACCAACGTCGTGCGGGTGACCGTCATGACGCTCCGCCGCAAACTCGGTGAGCCCCCGGTCATCGTCACCGTCCCCGGTTCCGGTTACCGGATCTGAGCGACTCGATGGCCACGTTCTCGGCGCCGCTGCCGGCGCCTCCGAAACCCACCTGGGACCCGAAGCAGGACCCCACCTCGCCCTGGCTGCGTCCCACCATCCGGATACGGCTGACGCTCCTCTACGGCGGGATGTTCCTGATCGCCGGCATCCTGCTGCTCGCGATCATCTACATGCTGGCCGCGCAGGCGCTGCACGACGCGGGAGGCCCCGCCTTCCAGGTGTCCGGTACCAATGTCCGGATCTCCAGCACGACGTGCCCGCAGCTGGCGGCCTCGCAGAACAACGACCAGCTCAACGACGCCATCAAGGCATGCACGGCCTCCCAGCGCCAGCACGCCCTGGACAGCCTGCTGAACCGGGCCCTGCTGGCACTCGTCGGGCTCACCATCATCGCCTTCGCCTTCGGGTACGCGATGGCGGGCCGCGTCCTGTCGCCGCTCGGCAAGATCACCCGCACCGCCCGCAGGGTGGCCGGAACGGACCTGTCGCGCCGGATCGAGCTGGACGGGCCGGACGACGAGCTCAAGGAGCTTTCGGACACCTTCGACGAGATGCTGGACCGCCTGGAGCGCGCCTTCACCGCGCAGCAGCGGTTCGTCGGCAACGCCTCGCACGAGCTGCGGACCCCGCTGGCGATCAACCGCACCCTGCTGGAGGTCCACCTCTCGGACCCCGCGGCTCCGCCCGAGCTCCAACAGCTGGGCAAGACGCTGCTCGCCACCAACGAGCGCAGTGAGCAGCTGGTGGAGGGCCTGCTGCTGCTCGCCAGGAGCGAGAACCAGATCGTCGAGCGGAAACCGGTCGACCTGGCCGAGGTCGCCGAGCGCGCCATCGACCAGGCGCGCGCGGAGGCCGCCCAGAAGGGCGTGGAGATCCGCGGTGAGCGCGCGCCCGCCGTGGTCCAGGGCAACGGCGTACTGCTGGAGCGGATCGCGTTGAACCTCGTACAGAACGCGGTGCGCTACAACACCCCGGAGGCGGGGTGGGTGGAGGTCACCACACAGGTCGGGCCCGGACAGGCCCTGCTGGTGGTCTCGAACACGGGGCCGGTGGTTCCCGCGTACGAGATCGACAACCTCTTCGAGCCGTTCCGGAGGCTCCGCACGGAGCGCACGGGGAGCGACAAGGGTGTCGGTCTCGGCCTGTCGATCGCGAGATCCGTGGCGCGGGCCCATGGAGGCCGTATCATCGCGGAGCCCCGAGAGGGGGGCGGCCTCGTGATGCGCGTCACCTTGCCGGTCTGACAAGCGTCACGGCGTGAACGGGGAGGGCTCATCGCTTTCGCTTTGAGCGGAATTTTCGTACTGCGTCACCGGTTTGCCCCTGTGTGATCGATCACAGGGGCCACAGTGGACGCGTCTACTCTCCGTGAACCCCCTTCGGGCGTAAAGCCGGGAAACGTCCGGGTTTTCGAGGGGTGGTATCACGGGAAGTACACGGGGTGGCACCCGTGGATCACGACGACCGGACCGTGTACGGTCCCCTTCGCCACCCAAGGCGACCGCTCAGCAGTGGCCGGTTCGGGTGTCGATTGAGTAACAGACCTTGATGTGAGGCAAAATCTCCGCCTCAGGTCGGGCACAAGTCCGGCCTCTCACGCGTTACGTGCGCTGAGACACCCGCAAGACACCCAAGAGGGGGAGAGCGACATGGCAACGGATTACGACACCCCACGCAAGACCGACGAAGACGTCGATCAGGACAGCCTGGAAGAGCTGAAGGCGCGGCGGAGCGACAAGAACGCGTCCGCCGTCGACGTCGACGAGTTCGACGCCGCGGAGGGCCTGGAACTGCCCGGCGCGGACCTGTCCAATGAGGAACTCGCCGTTCGCGTCCTGCCCAAGCAGGCCGACGAGTTCACCTGCATGAGCTGTTTCCTCGTGCACCACCGCAGCCAGCTGGCTCGTGAGAAGAACGGCCAGCCGATCTGCCGCGACTGCGACTGAGGCAGGCCTGCCGTGACAGGCGACAACCCGTTCCGGAAGCGGCGCTCACGGCGCAGTGAAGGGCCGGAGGCGAATGAGGGCGGTGCCCGCCCGGCAGAGGGTCAGCAAGCCCCTGACGGGCGCTCCAACGCCCCGCACGACCCCTCCGGCACGACCGACGACGAGCGGGGCCACCCGGCCTCGCTCGAAGTGGCCTCGGCGGCCGGCCCGCAGGACGGGGCCGGACATGCCGGGGAGACCGGTGACCACGGGACTCCGGCGTCCGAGGCGGCCCCGACCGGGCGGCTGAAGGCAGTGAGACGGGGCGTACACAAGGGCGGGGAGAGCGTCAGAGCGGTCGCCGGGCATCTGGCCGACCGGATCATCGACACGGCTCCCCGTGTCCCTGTGCGCGACCTCGCCACCCTCCGCCGCCACTTTCCGGGACTCGGTCCCGAGGAGATCGCGGACCGTCTGATCTCGGGCGCGAGCAAGGCCACGGCGGCCGTGGGCGCGGGCATCGGGGCAGCGGCCATGCTGCCCGTACCCCCCGCCATGCTCGCCGAGCTGGCCGCGGAGATCACCGGGGTCGCCGCGATCGAACTGAAGCTCGTCGCCGAACTCCACGAGATCTACGGCCGGCGCCCCCCGGGCAACCTCACCCAGCGCACCACCGCGTACCTCACGTCCTGGACGGAGGAGCGCGGCATCGACGTCACCCGCCCCGTCTCGCTCAACGCGGCCCTGGGCGGCCAGATGAAACGCGAGCTGCGCCAGCAGATCATGAAGCGCATGGCGCGCGATCTGCCCAATCTCATCCCCTTCATGATCGGCGCCGCAGTGGGCGCGGCGATGAACCGCCGCGACACCCGGAAGCTGGCCGGACACGTCAGGAAGGACCTGCGGAAACAGCAGGTCGCCTGGGACCGGCTCGCCGCCCTCCCGGCGCTGGAGCAGCCCCCCGACCCCACCGACATCCCCCCGGAGGCGGAAGGCCGCTGACGGGCGGGCCCGCGCGAACCGCCCGCTTCCCCTCCCGCGGAGCCCCGGAGCCGCTGAAGGGCTGTCCCGCCCCGGCGGGACAGCCCTTCAGTCCTGTGCGGCCACCGGCGCCGTGGAGAGCGCGGCGATCAGCGCCTGCGGCTCGCGCGTCGAGAGGTAGAGGTAGGGGGTGGGGTCCGCCGGGTCGGTCACCTTCACCCGCACCGCCGTCGGGATGTAACCGCGCAGCAGCATGAAGGCACGGGCGTCCGCCTTGTACGTCCGCCAGGCCCGCGCCTCCTCCGCGTCCAGCGCCTCGGCGTCGCCGAGCGCCGAGAGCGGAATCCGCGCGTCCCCGGCGACCAGGGAGTCCGCGACCACCCGGATGCGGACGGAGCCGTACGAACTGACCACGACCGCCGTCGCGGCCGTGCCGCCGACCAGCCCCGCGAGCAGGAACAGGCCGCCGAGCGGCAGGAGCATCAGGGCGAAGGCCACCCCCACTCCGAAGGCGATCAGCCACCAGGTGCGGGGGGCGGTGAGGCGTTCGTCGTAGGGCGGTACGGAAGGCTGCATGGGAACAAGCTTGGCACGGCGGGGCCCACGGTCGGGCTCGCGGGTAAGGTCTGCGCCTGTGAGTGGAACATCTGCAGCTCTGACACCCCCGGCCGACGCGGTGGCACCCGTGCGGCACCCCGAGGCGCCCGCGCCCGGGGAGCTTCTCGGCTCGCATTACGAACAGTGTTTCGGGTGCGGCGGCGAGCAGCCCCATGGTCTGCACCTCGCGGCCCGGGCCGGTGAGGGCGTGAGCGTGACCGCCAAGTTCACCGTGCGCCCCGAACACCAGGGCGCACCCGGTCTGGCCCACGGCGGAGTGCTCGCCACGGCGCTGGACGAGACGCTCGGCTCGCTGAGCTGGCTGCTGCGGGTCATCGCGGTCACCGGCCGGCTGGAGACCGACTTCTCGCTGCCCGTCCCGGTCGGGACGGCGCTGCACCTGGACGCACGGGTCGTCGCCGTGCACGGCAGGAAGATCTACTCCACCGCCACCGGCCGGATCGGCGGCCCCGACGGCCCCGTCGCGGTGCGGGCCGACGCCCTCTTCGTCGAGGTGAAGGTCGACCACTTCATCGACAACGGCCGCCCGGACGAGATCAGCGCGGCGATGGCGGACCCCGACCAGATCAAGCGTGCCCGAGCCTTCGAGGTGAACCCGTGACCCGTCCTCCCGTCGACATCCTTCTCCGGCGCCTGGATCCGGAGGTCCCGGTTCCCGCGTACGGCCACCCCGGCGACGCCGGCGCCGACCTGGTGACCACCGAGGCGGCGGAACTCGCCCCGGGAGAGCGTGCGGTACTCCCCACCGGCGTGTCGATCGCCCTGCCGGACGGCTACGCGGCCTTCGTGCACCCCCGCTCCGGCCTCGCGGCCCGCTGCGGAGTAGCCCTCGTGAATGCCCCCGGGACGGTGGATGCCGGGTACCGTGGAGAGATCAAGGTGATCGTCGTCAACCTCGACCCGCGGGAGACCGTGCGGTTCGAGCGTTTCGACCGGATTGCCCAGTTGATCGTCCAGCAGGTCGAGAAGGTGCGCTTCCACGAGGTCGCGGAACTTCCCGGCTCGGCACGGGCCGAGGGGGGCTTCGGGTCCACCGGCGGTCATGCCTCGGTGGGCGGTGTCGGGGGCGGTATCACCCCGGGTGGGAACAACTACGCTTCGGTCGTATCCGACCGGGAAGGACAGTGACGTGTTCGGACGTCGCAAGAAGAGTGGTTCCGCCGATGACACGGTGGACGAAGCGCGCGAGACCGAGCAGGTCGCCGACGAGCTCGATGACGCCGACGGCGCGGTGAGCGCCCGTCGGACGAACCTCCCGCCGGCCCCTCGGCCGGACGGACCCTGGGACATCTCCGAGGTCTCCAGGCCCGGTGAGGGCCGGGTCGACCTGGGCGGCGTCTTCGTGCCCGGAGTCGAGGGCATGGAGCTGCGGGTGGAGGTGGCCGGGGACGCGATCGTCGCCGCCACCGTGGTGCTGCGGGACAGCGCGATCCAGCTGCAGGCATTCGCCGCCCCCAAGAAGGAGGGCATCTGGGGTGAGGTCCGCGAGGAGATCGCCTCCGGCATCACCAAGCAGGGCGGGATCATCGACGAGGTCGAGGGCCCGCTCGGCTGGGAGCTGCGCGCCCAGGTCCCCGTACAGCTTCCCGACGGGAAGAACGGTGTCCAGCTGGTGCGCTTCGTCGGCGTCGACGGACCCCGCTGGTTCCTGCGTGGTGTGATCTCGGGCCAGGGTGCCGTGCAGCCGCAGGCCGCCGGGCTCCTGGAGCAGATCTTCCGGGACACCGTGGTCGTCCGCGGCGAGGGCCCGATGGCCCCCCGTGACCCGATCGTCCTCAAGCTCCCCAACGACGCGCAGATGGTGCCCGAGGGCGTCCAGCAGGAGGATCAGGAGAGCTCGAAGTTCTCCGGCGGCATGGGCCAGCTCCAGCGCGGACCGGAGATCAGCGAGATCCGCTGAGGGCTGTCCCCGTACGGGTTCGTACGGGGACACGGTTCTCTCAGGCCGGTGGGCCGCACCCCCTCACCCGGGGTGCGGCCCACCGGCCTTTTCGCGTGCGGGTCGGGCGCGGTGCCGGATGCGGGGCCGCACGCGGCTGCGGGTGCGCGTGCACGTGCTCCTCCGTCCGGCGTCACTCGTGTCGCCCGCACCGTGTCCGGCCGGTGTCAGGGGCGCGTATCGGCGCCGTATGGGCACCGTCAAGGGAACGCCCGCGCCCGTATGGAAGACATCAACGCAGGCCGGAAGGGCGCTGGCCGGAGGTTTGCTCTGGGGGTCCGAGAAACCGAACCTCATCTAGGAGCACACGATGGCCGACGTGGCCTTCGTCGTCACCACGATCGCGGTCTTCGCGCTGGTGGCCCTCATCGCCAGGGGGGTGGCGAAGCTGTGACTGCCGAGAACATCGTCGGCCTCGTCGTGGCCGTCGCCCTGCTGGGCTACCTCGTCCTCGCCCTTCTGTACCCGGAGAGGTTCTAGCCCGACATGAGTCCCCTCCTCGCCGGTGTGCTCCAGATGCTCGCGCTGATCGTCGCGCTGGGCCTGGCCTACCGTCCGCTCGGCGACCACATGGCCCGCGTCTACTCCTCCGACAAGCACCTCCGCGTCGAGAAGTGGATGTACCGCGCCATCGGCGCCGACCCCGGCACCCGGATGCGCTGGCCCGCCTACCTGCGCGGCGTCCTCGCCTTCTCCGCGGTGAGCCTGCTCTTCCTCTACCTGCTCCAGCGGGTGCAGGGCATCCTCCCCGGCTCCCTCGGCTTCGTCCCGATCGACCCGGACCAGGCGTTCAACACGGCGGCGTCCTTCGTCGCCAACACCAACTGGCAGTCGTACTACGGCGAGCAGGCCATGGGCCACGTCGTGCAGACCGGCGGCCTCGCGGTGCAGAACTTCCTCTCCGCCGCCGTCGGCATGGCCGTCGCGGTGGCGCTGGTCCGCGGCTTCGCCCGGTCCCGCACCGGTGAGCTCGGCAACTTCTGGGCCGACCTGGTGCGCGGCACCGTCCGCATCCTGCTGCCCGTCGCGGTGCTCGGCGCGCTGGTGCTCGTCGCCTGCGGGGCGATCCAGAACTTCTCCGGCATCCACGGGGTCGGCCAGTTCATGGGCGGATCGCAGCAGTGGAACGGTGGTGCGGTCGCCTCGCAGGAGGCCATCAAGGAGCTGGGTACGAACGGCGGCGGTTACTTCAACGCCAACTCCGCCCATCCCTTCGAGAACCCCGACGGCTTCACCAACCTCTTCGAGGTCTTCCTGATCCTCGTCATCCCCTTCGCGATCACCCGCACCTTCGGGCGGATGGTCGGCTCCCTGAAGCAGGGGTACGCGATCCTCGGCACGATGGCCGTCATCTGGATCGGCTTCACCGCTCTGATGATGTGGACGGAGTTCGCCCACCACGGCCCCGCCTTCGACATCGCCGGCGGGGCGATGGAAGGCAAGGAGAACCGGTTCGGCGTCGGCGGCTCCTCGATCTTCGCGGTCGCCACCACCCTCACCTCCACCGGTGCGGTGGACTCGTTCCACTCCTCGTTCACCGGCTTCGGCGGCGGCCTCACCCTGCTGGGGATGCAGCTCGGCGAGATCGCGCCCGGCGGAGTCGGCTCCGGCCTCTACGGCATGCTGATCATGGCGGTCATCGCGGTCTTCCTGGCCGGTCTGATGGTCGGGCGTACGCCGGAGTACCTCGGCAAGAAGATCGGCACCCGCGAGATCAAGCTCGCGGCCTGCTACATCCTCGTCACCCCGGCCCTGGCGCTCGGCTTCACCGCCGTGGCGATGGCACTGCCCACCCCGGGCGACTCCATGACCAACACCGGCGCGCACGGCTTCTCCGAGATCCTCTACGCCTACACCTCCGGAGCCAACAACAACGGCTCCGCCTTCGCGGGCCTCAACGCCGACACCCAGTGGTTCAACACCACCATCGGGCTCGCGATGCTCCTCGGCCGGTTCGTCCCGATGGTCTTCGTGCTGGCCCTGGCCGGCTCGCTGGCCGAGCAGAAACCCGTACCGGAGACCGCCGGCACCCTCAGCACCCATAAACCGCTCTTCAGCGGGCTGCTGGCCGGCGCCATCCTCATCGTCACCGGTCTGACCTACTTCCCCGCCCTCGCCCTGGGCCCGCTCGCCGAGGGGCTGGCGTCATGACCACCCGAACCACGCAAGAGGACACGATGTCCACCCTCAGTCAGGCCCCCGCGCCGCACGCGGACGGACCGGCCGGCACCGCGCCGGCCGCCACCCGCGTCGGCGGAGGATTCTTCGACCCGAAGCAGCTGCTCACCTCCTTCCCCCAGGCCGTACGGAAGCTCGACCCCCGGGTGATGGTCACGTCCCCGGTGATGTTCGTCGTCCTGATCGGTTCGGTCTTCACCACGGTCCTCGCGGCCACCGACCCCACCGACTGGTTCGGCTGGGCCATCGCCGGCTGGCTGTGGCTGACGACGATCTTCGCCAACCTCGCCGAAGCGGTCGCCGAGGGCCGCGGCAAGGCGCAGGCGGACACCCTGCGCAAGGCCAAGACCGACACGGTCGCCCGCCGGCTGAACGGCCCGCGCGAGGAGAGCGTCCCCGGCACCGAGCTGCGCATCGGCGACCTGGTCGTCTGCGAGGCCGGAGACGTCATCCCGGGCGACGGCGACGTGGTCGAGGGCGTGGCCTCGGTCGACGAGTCCGCGATCACGGGCGAGTCGGCCCCGGTGATCCGCGAGTCCGGCGGCGACCGCAGCGCCGTCACCGGTGGGACGAAGGTCCTCTCCGACCGCATCGTCGTCAAGATCACCACCAAGCCCGGCGAGACCTTCATCGACCGGATGATCAACCTGGTCGAGGGCGCCGCCCGGCAGAAGACGCCCAACGAGATCGCCCTCAACATCCTGCTGGCGTCGCTCACGATCGTCTTCCTGCTCGCCGTCGTGACCCTCCAGCCCTTCGCGATCTACGCGGGGAACAAGCAGTCGATGATCGTGCTGGCCGCGCTCCTCGTCTGCCTGATACCGACCACGATCGGCGCGCTGCTCTCCGCGATCGGCATCGCCGGTATGGACCGGCTGGTGCAGCGCAACGTCCTCGCCATGTCCGGCCGGGCCGTCGAGGCCGCGGGCGACGTCTCCACCCTGCTGCTCGACAAGACCGGCACCATCACCCTCGGCAACCGACAGGCCGCCGAGTTCCTCCCGGTCGGCGGGGTGACCGAGGCGGAACTCGCCGACGCCGCCCAGCTCTCCTCGCTCGCCGACGAGACCCCCGAGGGCCGCTCGATCGTGGTCCTCGCCAAGGAGCGGTACGGGCTGCGCGAGCGCCACCGCGGCCAGCTGGCGCACGCCGTCTGGGTCGAGTTCACCGCGCAGACCCGCATGTCGGGCGTGGACCTCACCGGGACCGGCGCCACGCGCCGCGTCCGCAAGGGCGCCACCGGCTCGGTGGTGGCCTGGGTGAAGGAGCGCGGGGGCACCGTCGCGGACGACGCCGAGGCGCTGACCGACCGGATCTCCGA
Organism: Streptomyces sp. NPDC005576; assembly: GCF_042871745.1. Taxonomy (NCBI): domain Bacteria; kingdom Bacillati; phylum Actinomycetota; class Actinomycetes; order Kitasatosporales; family Streptomycetaceae; genus Streptomyces; species Streptomyces sp. NPDC005576. The sequence continues at coordinate 142,758 of NZ_JBIAJC010000003.1, forward strand.
GGCCGGCGGCACCCCGCTGCTGGTGGCGGTCGACGACGCCGACGGGGCCCGGATCCTGGGTGTCGTCCACCTCAAGGACGTCGTCAAGGAGGGCATGCGGGAGCGGTTCGAGGAGCTGCGCCGGATGGGCATCCGGACGGTGATGATCACCGGGGACAACCCGCTGACCGCCAAGGCGATCGCCGAGGAGGCGGGGGTCGACGACTTCCTCGCCGAGGCGACGCCCGAGGACAAGATGGCGCTCATCAAGCGGGAGCAGGCGGGCGGCAAGCTCGTCGCGATGACCGGTGACGGTACGAACGACGCCCCGGCCCTCGCCCAGGCCGATGTCGGCGTGGCGATGAACACGGGCACCTCGGCCGCCAAGGAGGCCGGGAACATGGTGGACCTGGACTCCAACCCCACCAAGCTGATCGAGATCGTCGCGATCGGCAAGCAGCTGCTCATCACCCGCGGCGCGCTCACCACGTTCTCCATCGCCAACGACGTCGCGAAGTACTTCGCGATCATCCCGGCCATGTTCGCGGTGGCCTACCCGGGCCTCGACAAGCTCAACATCATGCGGCTCGACTCCCCGCAGACCGCGATCCTCTCCGCCGTCGTCTTCAACGCGCTGATCATCGTCGCGCTGGTGCCGCTCGCCCTCAAGGGCGTCCGCTACCGGCCCGCGGGTGCGGACAGCATGCTCCGGCGCAACCTCGGGGTGTACGGCCTCGGCGGGCTGATCGCCCCGTTCATCGGCATCAAGATCATCGACCTGATCATCTCCCTCATCCCCGGAATCGGCTGATCAGCATGAACACCTCCGTAGGAAACACGATCCGGCTGCTGCTGGCCGGTCTGAGGGCCCTGCTCGTCCTCACCCTGGTCTGCGGCGTCCTCTACCCGCTCGCGGTCACCGGTGTCGCCCAGGCGCTCTTCCCCGGCAAGGCCAACGGTTCCGAGGTCTCCAGCGACGGCGAGGTCGTCGGCTCCGAATTGATCGGCCAGCGCTACGACCTGCCCCTGAAGGACGGCCAGGAGACCGCCGACCCGGACCTCAAGTGGTTCCAGCCCCGCCCGTCGAACGGGCTCGGCAGCAACAGCGTCAACACCCAGTACAAGATCATCCTCTCCGGGGCGACCAACCGCTCCGGCGACAACGAGGACCTGATCGACTGGGTCACCGCGGCCAAGGCGGCCGTGGTCGAGGACAACTCCGTCCCCGGCCACCCGGTCGACCCCGACGACGTGCCGGCCGACGCCGTCACCTCCTCCGGCTCCGGTCTCGACCCGGACATCTCCCCCCGGTACGCGGAACTCCAGATCCGCCGTGTCGCAAAGGAGAACCACCTCCCGGTCGACCGGGTGACCCGGCTCGTCGACGAGAACACCGACGGTCGCGTCCTCGGCTTCATCGGCGAACCCCGCGTCAACGTCCTCCGGCTGAACGTCGCGCTGAAGGAACTGGTCGACGCCGGCTGACCCCGCCGGCGCTCCGGGGACCGGCGTCCCGGAGCCGCCACGTGTCGTGTCCGCCCGGCCCGTCTCCCCGGGCCGGGCGGACACACGGCGCCGCGGCCGTAAGCGGTGCTTCCGGGCCGACCGGTCCGGCACCGGCGCCGCGGCATCAGAGTTCCGTCAAAACGGACACCCGGGCCGACCGTCATCCGAAATGCCCGGATCTCCGGGAGTAGCGTCGTGATGGGCGAAACGGCCCAGGGCTGCCGCACGGGCCGCAGCCAGGGCAAGAAGGACAATGGGGCCATGGCACGCGGCAAGCTTCGTATCTACCTGGGGGCGGCACCCGGCGTCGGCAAGACCTACGCCATGCTCTCGGAGGCCCACCGGCGCATCGAACGGGGCACCGACTGCGTCGTCGCCTTCGTCGAGCACCACGACCGTCCGCGTACCGAGGTCATGCTCCACGGTCTCGAACAGGTCCGGCGCCGCGAGATCGAGTACCGCTCGGCGGTCTTCACCGAGATGGACGTGGACGCCGTGCTCGAACGGGCCCCGGCAGTCGCCCTCGTCGACGAACTCGCCCACACCAACGTCCCCGGCGCCCGCAACGCCAAGCGCTGGCAGGACGTCGAGGAACTCCTCCAGGCCGGCATCGACGTCGTCTCGACCGTCAACATCCAGCACCTGGAGTCGCTCGGCGACGTGGTCGAGTCGATAACCGGCGTACGGCAGCGTGAGACCGTCCCCGACGAGGTGGTCCGCCGCGCCGACCAGATCGAACTGGTCGACATGTCGCCACAGGCGCTGCGCCGCCGCATGGCCCACGGCAACATCTACACGTCCGACAAGCTCGACGCGGCGCTCTCCCACTACTTCCGCCCCGGCAACCTCACCGCCCTGCGCGAGCTGGCCCTGCTCTGGGTCGCCGACCGGGTGGACGAGTACCTCCAGCAGTACCGGGGCGAGCACAACATCAGCTCCACCTGGCAGGCCCGCGAGCGCATCGTCGTGGGACTCACCGGCGGACCCGAGGGCCGCACCCTCATACGCCGCGCCTCCCGGATGGCCGCGAAGGGCTCCGGCAGCGAGATCCTCGCCGTCTACATCGCCCGCAGCGACGGCCTCACCTCGGCCTCGCCGAAGGAACTCACCGTCCAGCGGACCCTCGTCGAGGACCTGGGCGGGACCTTCCACCACGTCATCGGCGACGACATCCCGGCCGCCCTGCTCGCCTTCGCGCGCGGGGTCAACGCCACCCAGATCGTCCTCGGCTCCAGCCGTCGCAAGACCTGGCAGTACATCTACGGCCCGGGCGTGGGCGCCACCGTCGCCCGCGAGTCCAGCCCCGACCTCGACGTCCACATCGTCACCCACGACGAGGTGGCCAAGGGCAGAGGGCTGCCCATCGCCCGGGGCGCCCGGCTCGGCCGGGCCCGGATCATCTGGGGCTGGCTCGTCGGCGTCGGGGGGCCCGCCCTCCTCTCCGTACTGCTGCGCAGCATGGAGAACGGCCCCGGGCTCGCCAACGACGTCCTGCTCTTCCTCTTCCTGACGGTGGCCGCCGCCCTGCTGGGCGGCCTGCTCCCGGCGCTCGCGTCAGCGGCCGCCTCGTCCCTGCTGCTCAACTACTGGTTCACCCCACCCACCCACACCCTGACCGTGCAGGACCCGGAGAACATCGTCGCCATCGTGATCTTCTTCGCGGTCGCCGTGTCGGTCGCCTCCGTGGTGGACCTCGCGGCGAGACGCACCCACCAAGCCGCCCGACTGCGCGCGGAGTCGGAGATCCTCTCCTTCCTGGCCGGCAGCGTGCTGCGCGGCGAGACCACCCTCGACGCCCTGCTGGAACGGGTCCGGGAAACCTTTGCCATGGAGTCCGTCGCGCTGCTCGAACGGCAGAGCGACGTCGAACCGTGGACCTGCGCCGGATCGGTCGGCCCCAGCCCGGTGACCCGGCCCGAGGACGCCGACGTGGACATGCCGGTCGGCGACCACATGGCGCTCGCGCTCTCCGGCCGGGTGCTGCCCGCCGAGGACCGCCGGGTGCTCGGCGCGTTCGCCGCCCAGGCGGCCGTCGTGCTGGACCGCCGACGCCTCGTCGGCGAGGCAGAGAAGGCCCGCAGGCTCGCCGAGGGCAACCGCATCCGGACCGCCCTGCTGGCCGCCGTCAGCCACGACCTGCGCACCCCGCTCGCCGCCATCAAGGCCGCCGTCAGCTCGCTGCGCTCCGCCGACGTCGCCTGGTCCGAGGAGGACGAGGCGGAACTCCTCGAAGGCATCGAGGACGGCGCCGACCGACTCGACCACCTCGTCGGCAACCTGCTCGACATGTCGCGCCTCCAGACCGGGACCGTCACCCCGCTGATCCGGGAGATCGACCTCGACGAGGTGGTCCCGATGGCGCTCGGAGGCGTACCCGAGGGCAGCGTCGAACTCGACATCCCGGAGATCCTGCCGATGGTCGCCGTCGACCCCGGCCTGCTGGAGCGGACCGTGGCCAACGTCGTGGAGAACGCCGTCAAGTACAGTCCGGACGGCATGCCCGTCGTCGTGGCCGCCAGCACGCTCGGCGACCGCGTCGAGCTCAGGGTCTCCGACCGGGGGCCCGGCGTCCCGGACGAGGGCAAGCGGCGGATCTTCGAACCCTTCCAGCGGTACGGCGACGCCCCGCGCGGCGCCGGGGTCGGCCTCGGCCTCGCCGTCGCCCGGGGATTCGCCGAGTCGATGGGCGGCACCCTCGACGCCGAGGACACCCCCGGCGGTGGCATGACCATGGTGCTCACGCTCAAGACGGCGGCCGGCTACGTACCCGCCAGCCCGGACCTGTCTCCGCAGGTCACCTCGTGACGCGGTGCCGTGGCTCCGTCGCTCCGGGGTCTTTATTGAGCCTGGGGCCTCCGTGGAGCCCCGGGGGCCTGGTGGAGCCCGGGGGCCCGTCGCACCGTCCGTCACACCGGCCCGTCACACCCCTGACATCCGCGTGCAGCAGAATCCTTCCCCCGTACAGCAGCAGAAAGGCAGGACCGCGATGACCCGGGTGCTTGTGGTCGACGACGAGCCGCAGATCGTACGCGCCCTCGTGATCAACCTGAAGGCTCGGAAGTACGAGGTCGACGCGGCGCCCGACGGGGCCACCGCCCTCCAGCTCGCCGCCGCCCGCCACCCCGACGTGGTGGTGCTGGACCTCGGGCTGCCCGACATGGACGGGGTCGAGGTCATCAAGGGGCTCCGGGGCTGGACCCGGGTGCCGATCCTGGTCCTCTCCGCCCGGCACACCTCGGACGAGAAGGTGGAGGCGCTGGACGCCGGCGCCGACGACTACGTGACCAAGCCCTTCGGCATGGACGAGCTGCTGGCCCGGCTGCGGGCCTCGGTCCGGCGGGCCGAGCCGGTCGGCCAGGACGGCGCCGACGACGTGGTGATCGTCGAGACCGAGGGGTTCACCGTCGATCTGGCGGCCAAGAAGGTCCACCGCGACGGCCGTGACGTCCGCCTCACCCCGACCGAGTGGCACCTGCTGGAGGTCCTGGTCCGCAACAGCGGTCGGCTGGTCAGCCAGAAGCAGCTCCTCCAGGAGGTCTGGGGCCCCTCCTACGGCACCGAGACCAACTATCTCCGCGTCTACATGGCCCAGCTCCGCCGCAAGCTGGAGGCCGATCCCTCGCACCCCCGGCACTTCATCACCGAGCCGGGAATGGGCTACCGCTTCGAGCGCGGCTGAGTCGTCCCAGGTCCGTCGCGGGTCCGTCGCACGCCCTTCGCGCTCCCGTCGCGGGGGCATAGCCATGCACTCGTTCGGGTGAGTTTTCCGGAGCCCGCGACCGGCTCGCGAGACCGGTACTCTTCGGGTATGAGTGCTGTTCCTCGATTCGATAGGGCCGGGAAGGCGGAGCGGTCCACCGGGCGCTTCCGCCGCATGCTCGACCGGCTGTCCAGCTCCCAGGAGGACCTGGAGTCCGAGGAGCTCCGGGAGGACGCGCACGCGTCGGGTTGTACCCGCATCTCCGAATGCTCGGACCGCCAGATCGTCAAGGTGGCTGGTACCTTGCGGACCGTCACCCTGCGACCGCGTGCTGGAGTGCCCGCTCTGGAAGCGGAGCTCTTCGACGGCACCGCGCCGCTGGACGTGGTCTGGCTCGGCCGCCGCTCCATCGTCGGCATCGAGCCCGGCCGGAGGCTCATCGTCTCGGGCCGCGTCGCCATGAGCCACGGGCGCCGGGTGCTGTTCAACCCCACATACGAGTTGCGACCGCTGGGCAAGGAGTAGCCGGTGTCGTCTGACGACAAGCCGACGCACGACGGGGACCGTACCCCGCACACGGATCAGCAGGACGCGACGAACCGGGCGGTCACCGAGGCCGCCCTCTTCGAGGCGTTCGGCGGGGTCCGGGGGATGGTGGAGACCGTCCTGCCCGGACTGCTCTTCGTCACCATCTTCACCGTCAACAAGAACCTGCACGTCTCGGCCATCGCCGCCCTGGCGGTCTCGCTGCTGCTGGTCGTCGTCCGGCTGGTCCGCCGGGACACCGTCAAGCACGCCTTCAGCGGCGTCTTCGGCGTGGCCTTCGGTGTGGTCTTCGCGATGATCACGGGCAACGCCAAGGACTTCTACCTCCCGGGCATGCTCTACACGCTCGGCCTGGCGCTGGCCTACTTGGTCACCACCCTGGCGGGCGTCCCGCTGATCGGGCTGATCCTCGGCCCGGTCTTCAAGGAGAACCTCTCCTGGCGCACCAGGAACCCCGGCCGCAAGCGCGCCTACGCCAAGGCGAGCTACGCCTGGGGCCTCATCCTGCTCGCCAAGTGCGCGATCCTCTTCCCGCTCTACTGGTGGGCCGACACCGCGCAGCTCGGCTGGGTGCTCGTCGGACTGAAGATCCCGCCGTTCCTGCTCGCCGTCTACCTCACCTGGGTCTTCCTGGCCAAGGCGCCGGCCCCGATCGACGTCTTCGCCGAGATGGAAGCCGCCGAGAAGGCGGAGAAGGACCGCGAGGCGGAGCGGGCGGCCGAGCGCGAGGCGGAGGCCCGGGAGGCCCGGGCCGCGGAGACCGCGGCGGCGCGGAACTACGACGCCTGACGCTCCACCCCCCGCCTCCCCCCGTTTTCCCACCTCACCACTCCGCGTTTCCCCCTCGGCGGCAGGCACATGACGTGCCTGCCGCCGCTGCGTGGCGGCCATGGACCGCTCAGGCGTCGCCCATGACCAGGCCCTCGATGGTGTGCTTCTGCGTCACGGGCACCAGCACGTCGACGACGGCGCAGTCGAGGTGCCGCCGCACCCGCTCGGGCAGGCTCTCCCAGTACGGCCGGGTCGCGGCGGTGTCGTGCCGGTCGCCGTTCGCGGCCTCGGGGCCGTCGACCCCCAGGACCAGCACGGGCCGGGGCTTGGCCGAGTGGTTCGTGGTGCCGCGGTGGACGGTCAGCGCGCTGCGGGCCGAGATGTCCCCGCGCCTGGGGTACTTGCGTACGGCCCGCTCCTCGTAACGCGGGTAGTGCGTCCGGGGCGGGAACATGCCGTGGCCGAACTCCGGGCTGTCGTCCCACTGCGTACCCGGCGCTATCTCGAAGGGCCCCATGTCCTCCTCGGTGTCGACGGCCGTCACGTTGAAGGCGAGCGAGGTGAGCCGTCGTTCGGCGCGGGTCTCCTCCGGCATGGGGAAGTCCCGGTGCCACGGCTGGTTGACCGCGCCCTCGAGCGGCACGTCGAAGCCCAGTTCGACGATGCGGTAGTCGGGGCCGAGCACGGCGGCGCAGACGGAGCGGACCCACGGGTGTTCGACGAGCTCGACGAAGCCGCGCAGCTGCTCGGGGTGGATCTCCACGTAGTACCGGTGCGGGCCGCGTCCGACCGCGCCGCCGGGCCGCCCGAGGGCCTCGTGGAAGGCCACCTCGATGTCCTCGCGGAGCCGGTCGGTCCACTCCGGGGTGAACGCTCCCCGCCGGGCGGTGATGCCGTCCGTGTAGAGGGCCTCCACGTCCGGCGTCACGTCGACGTCGAGATCGGTCAGGGTGGTTCGGGGGTAGGCGTTCCGGCTCACGGGTGCCTCCTGAGGGCTGGGCGGAGTGGGCTGCCGGTAGTTTTACATCGTTGATTGCAACGTGGCAATGGTGCGCGTGCCCGTGTGCCACGATGGGGGGGTGAGCAGCAGCCTGAAGGACGTGGCCCTCCGCGCGGGGGTTTCCCCGCGCACGGTGTCGAACGTGGTCAACGGCTCCGCGCCGGTCGCGGAGCAGACCCGCCTGCGGGTGCAGGAGGCGATCGAGGAGCTGGGGTACCGGCCCAACCTCGCGGCCCGCAGCCTGCGGGCCGGCCGCACCGGCATCATCGGCCTCGCCATCCCGGAACTGCGCTCGCCCTACTTCTCCGAACTCGCCGGACTGCTGGTGGACGAGGCCCGCCGCCGCTCGTGGACCGTGATCATCGACCAGACCCTCGGGGACGCCGAGGCGGAGCGGCGCCTGCTGACCGGGGACGGGGGCCGCGTGATGGACGGGCTCGTCATCAGCCCCTGGGCGCTGCGCGCCCGGGACCTGACGGCCACCGCCCACGCGCTGCCGGTCGTCCTGCTCGGCGAGCGGAGCACCGAGGGGCTGGCGGACCGGGTGGCGGTGGACAACGTCGCCGCCGCCGACGAGGCCACCACCCATCTGCTGGAGCGCGGCCGCCGCCGCATCGCCGCCATCGGCCTCCAACCGCACCTGGAGAACGGCACGGCGGAGCAGCGCGCGGCAGGCTACCGCCGGGCGCTGCGGCGAGCCGGCATCGAACCCCGCCCCGCCTGGGAGCGCTCCGTGGCCTCCCTGCACCGCGGCGACGGAGCCCGCGCCATGGCGGACCTGCTCGACGGTGACGGTGACCGCGACGGTGACGGTGACCGCGTGGGAGGCGGTGACGGCGCGGGAGGCGGTGCTGCCCTGCCGGACGCGGTCTTCGCGTTCAGCGACGAACTGGCCCTGGGCGCCCTGCACACGGCCCGTGCGCGGGGGGTACGGGTGCCGGAGGACTTGGCGATCGTGGGATTCGACGACATCGAGGACGGCCGGTTCAGCTTCCCCGGCCTCACCACGGTTTCGCCCGACAAGCACCAGATCGCCGCGCGGGCCCTCCAGTGCCTGGCCGACCGGATCTACAGCCCCCGCAACGAGCTGCCCGCCCACGACCTGACGATCCCGCACCGGCTCATCGTCCGGGGGAGCAGCGACCCCGGGGCGTGAGCGCTCGACGACCTGCTCGCCACGGCGGAGAGGGCCGGGACCGAGTGGGGTACGCACTCGGTCCCGGCCCTCTCCGCCGTGGTCACGGCAGCCCCCGTCCAGCCACCCCGTGCGGCTGCCGCGTACGGCTGCCGTACGCGGCACCCTCGGGGCTCAGTCCTCGGCCGGTACCTCCCGGCGCACCGACAGCAGGTCTTCCAGCTGCTCCTCGCGGGCCTGTGCGGCCACGAACAGCAGCTCGTCGCCGGCCTCCAGCGTCTCCTCGGAGCTCGGGGTGAGCACCCGGGTGCCGCGGATGATGGTGACCAGGGAGGTGTCCTCGGGCCACTCCACCTCGCCCACCTGCGTACCGGCCAGGGCCGACTCCGGGGGGAGGGTCAGCTCGACCAGGTTGGCGTCACCGTGGCTGAAGCGCAGCAGCCGGACCAGGTCGCCGACGCTCACCGCCTCTTCCACCAGCGCCGACATCAGACGCGGCGTGGAGACGGCGACATCGACGCCCCAGGACTCGTTGAAGAGCCACTCGTTCTTCGGGTTGTTGACGCGGGCCACGACCCTCGGCACCCCGTACTCGGTCTTCGCGAGCAGCGAGACGACCAGATTGACCTTGTCGTCACCGGTCGCCGCGATCACAACGTTGCAGCGCTGGAGCGCCGCCTCGTCCAGCGAGGTGATCTCGCAGGCGTCCGCGAGCAGCCACTCGGCCATCGGGACCCGCTCCACCGAGATGGCGGTGGGGGCCTTGTCGACGAGCAGTACCTCGTGCCCGTTCTCCAGCAGCTCGGCCGCGATGGAACGGCCCACCGCGCCGGCGCCGGCAATCGCCACGCGCATCAGTGACCGCCTTCCTCGGGGCCCTCGGCGAAGGCCGCCTCGACCTTCGCGACCTCGTCCGTACGCATCATCACGTGGACCAGGTCACCCTCCTGCAGCACCGTCTGGGACGAGGGCAGGATCGCTTCGCCCAGTCGGGTGAGGAACGCCACCCGCACCCCCGTCTCCTCCTGGAGCGTGCTGATCTTGTGACCGATCCACGAGGGGGTGGTGTGCACCTCGGCGAGCTGCACACCACCGCTCGGGTCGCGCCACAGCGGCTCCGCGCCCGACGGCAGCAGCCGCCGCAGCATCTGGTCCGCCGTCCAGCGGACCGTCGCCACGGTGGGGATGCCGAGGCGCTGGTAGACCTCCGCACGGCGGGGGTCGTAGATGCGGGCCGCGACGTTCTCGATGCTGAACATCTCGCGGGCCACCCGGGCGGCGATGATGTTGGAGTTGTCGCCGCTGCTGACGGCGGCGAAGGCACCGGCTTCCTCGATACCCGCCTCGCGGAGGGTGTCCTGGTCGAAGCCGACCCCGGTGACGCGGCGGCCACCGAACCCGGAACCGAGGCGTCGGAACGCCGTGGGGTCCTGATCGATCACCGCGACCGTGTGCCCCTGCTGTTCCAAGGTCTGCGCGAGAGCGGCTCCGACTCGCCCGCAGCCCATGATGACGATATGCACCCTGTGCCTACCTCGCAGTCCTGGTCGTCCGGCTGACCTGCGAAAACACCGTGCTCACAACTCTCTCTCGGCTTACCGGGCAAAGAAACGGGGCAACCACGTCCGTCGCTGCCCGGGGATGAGCTTAAGCGGCAACCCCGCGCCCGCCTCACCCGAGTCTGCGTTCGGCCGGGCGCCTCGGCAAAGGGGGAGCGCGTGCCGGTGCAAGACGAGCGAAAGCGGCGGCAAAGGTGGAGTAAAGAGAGGAGGGACGGAAGGGCGGCAGGGACCGGAGAGCATCACGAGCCCGGCGGAGGACGGGGGCCGACGCCCCCGCCGATGACCGATCGTGGCGGAAGGGAAGCGCCGTGTCACCCCGGGTCCCCGAAGCGCAAGGATTTCGTTAAGGTTCCTGGCGGCTTTTCCCCTGATCGCAGGAGATTGGGGTGCCACGGGGTAGCGGGTGGCGCCGGGCCTCCGGCCAACGCTTACGATCCTCCCCGTGTCCAAACTGACCGACGTGCCCAAGCGGATCCTGATCGGACGGGCGCTGCGCAGCGACAAGCTGGGAGAAACACTCCTCCCCAAGCGCATCGCCCTCCCCGTCTTCGCCTCCGACCCGCTGTCCTCGGTGGCGTACGCCCCGGGAGAAGTCCTCCTGGTGCTCTCCATCGCGGGCGTGTCGGCGTACCACTTCAGCCCGTGGATCGCGGTCGCCGTCGTGGTCCTGATGTTCACGGTCGTCGCCTCGTACCGGCAGAACGTCCACGCCTACCCGAGCGGCGGCGGCGACTACGAGGTCGCCACCACCAACCTGGGCCCCAAGGCCGGACTCACCGTCGCCAGCGCGCTGCTCGTCGACTACGTCCTCACCGTCGCCGTGTCGATCGCCTCCGGTGTGGAGAACCTCGGCTCCGCGGTCCCCTTCGTGGTGGAGCACAAGACCCTCTGCGCGATCGCCGCGATCGTGCTGCTGACACTGATGAACCTGCGCGGCGTGAAGGAGTCGGGGAAGCTCTTCGCCATCCCGACGTACCTCTTCGTCGTGGGCGTCTTCGTCATGATCCTCTGGGGGGCCTTCCGCGGGCTCGTCCTCGGCGACTCCATGCACGCCCCCACCGCGGACTTCACCATCAAGCCGGAACACGGCGGGCTGGCCGGGTTCGCCCTCGTCTTCCTGCTGCTGCGCGCCTTCTCCTCCGGCTGTGCCGCGCTCACCGGCGTCGAGGCGATCAGCAACGGCGTCCCCGCCTTCCGCAAACCGAAGAGCAAGAACGCCGCGACCACCCTCGCGATGATGGGCCTGCTGGCCGTCACCATGTTCTGCGGCATCATCGCGCTCGCCATGGTCACTGACGTGAAGATGGCCGAGAACCCGGCCAAGGACCTGTTCCACAACGGCTCCTCGGTCGGCTCCGGCTTCGTCCAGGACCCGGTGATCTCGCAGGTCGCCGCCGCCGTGTTCGGGGACGGTTCGTTCCTCTTCATCATCCTCGCGGCGGCCACCGCCCTGGTGCTCTTCCTCGCGGCCAACACCGCGTACAACGGCTTCCCGCTGCTCGGCTCGATCCTCGCCCAGGACCGCTACCTGCCGCGCCAGCTGCACACCCGCGGCGACCGCCTCGCCTTCTCCAACGGCATCGTGCTGCTCGCCGGCGCGGCCATCCTGCTGGTCTGGGTCTACGGCGCGGACTCCACCCGCCTGATCCAGCTCTACATCGTCGGCGTCTTCGTCTCGTTCACCCTGAGCCAGACCGGCATGGTCCGGCACTGGAACCGCCACCTGCGCACCGAGACGGACCAGGCCAAGCGCCGCCACATGGTCCGCTCGCGCGCCATCAACACCTTCGGCGCCTTCTTCACCGGCCTGGTGCTGGTCGTCGTCCTCGCCACCAAGTTCACCCACGGCGCCTGGGTCGCGCTGCTCGGCATGGTGATCTTCTACGGAACGATGACCGCGATCCGCAAGCACTACGACCGCGTCGCCCGCGAGATCGCCGCCGACGAGACCCCGTCCGACGAAACCGTCCGGCCCTCGCGCGTCCACGCCATCGTCCTGGTCTCCAAGCTCCACCGCCCCACCCTGCGCGCCCTCGCCTACGCCAAGCTGATCCGCACGGACCAGTTGGAGGCGCTCTCCATCAGCGTCGACGCGGAGGAGACCAAGGCGCTGCGCGAGGACTGGGAGCGACACGGCATCAACGTCCCGCTGAAGATCCTCGACTCCCCGTACCGCGAGGTGACCCGCCCGGTCATCGAGTACGTCAAGGGGCTGCGTCGGGAGAGCCCGCGCGACGTGGTGAGTGTGTACATCCCCGAGTACGTCGTCGGGCACTGGTACGAGCACCTGCTGCACAACCAGAGCGCGCTCCGGCTGAAGGGGCGCCTCCTCTTCACCCCGGGGGTCATGGTCACCTCGGTGCCGTACCAGCTGGAGTCCTCCGAGGTCGCGAAGAAGCGGGCCCGCAGGCGCGCCGAGTGGACCGCCCCCGGCTCCGTCCGGCGCGGACCGGTCGAGCGCCGCTCGAAGGAGCCCGCGAAGAAGCCGTGAGGACGGGCGACGCGGGCGGGCTTCCTGCCCGCGCGTCGCCCGCCTGCCCTTCGGTGGTGAACGGCCGGACGACACCCACGTAGACTGGTGGGCTGTTGTCCGGCCGCGTGCGTCGGACCGCCGTCCGGCTATGGCCGCGGGAGTACCGTCCGCGACCTCCGGCCCTCTCTTTGCCCTCCCCGATCACTGGAGCCTCCCCTCATGCAGAACGAATCCACGTTGTCGCTGGTCGGGGAGGAGTACGAGGTCGAGGTCGGCCCCGTCGCGCACGGAGGCCACTGCATCGCCCGTACGGACGCGGGCCGCGTGCTCTTCGTGCGCCACACGCTGCCGGGCGAGAAGATCATCGCCCGCGTCACCGACGGCGACACCGACTCCCGCTTCCTGCGCGCCGACGCCGTCACCGTCATCGAGCCGTCCAAGGACCGCGTGCCGGCGCCCTGCCCGTACGCCGGTCCCGGCATGTGCGGCGGCTGCGACTGGCAGCACGCCAAGCCGGGCGCCCAGCGCCGGCTCAAGGGCGAGGTCATCGCCGAGCAGCTCCAGCGCCTCGCGGGCCTCACGCCGGAAGAGGCCGGCTGGGACGGCACCGTCATGCCCGCCGAGGGCGACAAGCTGCCCCCCGGCGAGGTGCCCGCCTGGCGCACCCGCGTCCAGTACGCCGTCGACGACGAGGGCCGCGCGGGCCTGCGCAAGCACCGCTCCCACGATGTCCAGCCGATCGACCACTGCATGATCGCCGCCCCCGGTGTCACCGAGCTGGGCGTCGAGAAGCGCACCTGGCCCACGCTGGCCGGCGTCGAGGCCATCTCCGCCACCGGTTCCCACGACCGCCAGGTCGTCCTCACCCCGAAGCCCGGCGGCAGGCTGCCCCTGGTCGAGCTCGACAAGCCGGTCTCCGTCCTGCGCGTCGAGGAGCACGACGGCGGCGTCCACCGCGTCCACGGCCGTGCCTTCGTCCGCGAGGTCGCCGACGACCGCACCTACCGCGTCGGCTCCGGCGGCTTCTGGCAGGTCCACCCGCAGGCCGCGAACACCCTCGTCCGCGCCGTCATGCAGGGCCTCCTGCCCCGCAAGAGCGACACCGCCCTCGACCTCTACTGCGGCGTCGGCCTCTTCGCCGGCGCCATCGGCCAGCGCATCGGCGAGAAGGGCGCGGTGCTCGGCATCGAGTCCGGCAAGCGCGCCGTCGAGGACGCCCGCCACAACCTGAAGGACCTCGACCGGGTCCGCATCGAGCACGGCAAGGTCGACCAGATCCTGCCCCGCACCGGCATCACCGAGTGCGACCTCATCGTCCTCGACCCGCCCCGCGCCGGCGCCGGCAAGCAGGTCGTCAAGCACCTCTCGGGCCTCGGCGCCCGCAAGATCGCCTACGTCGCCTGCGACCCGGCGGCCCTCGCGCGGGACATCGCGTACTTCCGGGAGGGCGGTTACAAGGTGCGGACCCTGCGGGCGTTCGACCTGTTCCCGATGACGCACCACGTGGAGTGCGTGGCGATTCTGGAGCCGGTCGCGAAGGGCGCCTGACCTGCGGGTTTGGGTGGTGTGCGTGATGTGCGGTGTGGGCGTTACGGGCGATATCTTGACGCTGAAATGACGCTCGCGGCGGTGTCTTGACGCTCGTTCTGATGGGTCATCAGGCGCGTTGCCCCGCTGATCAGGCGGCCTCCTGACTGCGCGGGTGTGGCAAGGCGCCGGGAATTTCGTGGTGCTGAGCGATCCCACTCAGCCGCCTGCGCAGAGTGCCAGCAGGTTCTTCGCCTGCTGGCAGTACGGAGATTATGCTGCGCTGACCAGCAGAAACGTTGTCTGTGCCTCTCCTTCACCGCGCCGTCCGGCAGCGAACCGGGGGGCGACGGAACCGCCACGACGCAGCCGGAAACGTCCTCTCCGAGACCGACTTCGACGGCCGCACACCCAGCTACGAGGTGGACGCGGCGGGACGGCTCGCCGTCCGTACTGACGCGCTCGGCGGGACCATCTCGTTCGAGCGTGACCAACTGGGCCAAGTGATCAGCAAGGACGTCGACGGTCGTGTGACGACCTACGGCCACGACCTTGCCGGACGTCTCCTGGAGGCCGCTGGACCGGACAGCGAACTTCGGTACCAGTACGACCGGCGCGGGCTCACGAAGACGGAACTCGTCGACGGCCGCCCCACCACGTACGCCTACGGCGCCGACGGAATGCCCAACCGCCTGACCAGCGGCGATCGGCGGATCGACTTCACGCACGACGCGGCCGGCCGGGAACTCGCCCGCGTCTTCAGCGACGGGGTCACCGTGACCTCTGCCTGGGACACGGCCGGAAGGCTGGCCGAGCAGCAGGTCACCGCGTCAGGGCGTACCGTCAACAGCCGCGCCTACTCCTACCGCGCCGACGGTCAGCCGACCTCCGCCGCTGACCGGCTGACGGGCACTCGCACCTTCGACCTGGACCGGGCTGGCCGGGTCACCGCCGTCCACGCCAAAGGCTGGACGGAGCGGTACGCCTACGACGACGCCGGCAACCAGACCTCGGCGTCCTGGCCGTCCGGCCACCCCGGCCATGAAGCCACCGGGCCACGCAACTACATCGGCACCACCGTCACCCGGGCCGGCGATGTGCGCTTCGAGCACGACGCCCTCGGCCGGGTGATCCTGCGTCGGAAAACCCGTCTCTCCCGCAAGCCCGACATCTGGCGCTACACATGGGACACGGAGAACCGCCTCACCTCCGTGACCACCCCCGACGGGACCCGCTGGAGGTACCGCTACGACCCGCTGGGCCGACGCACCGCGAAGCAGCGAATGGCGGACGACGGCGAGAGCGTGGTCGAGGAGGTCCGGTTCACCTGGGACGGCCTGACCCTGTGCGAACAGACCAGCCACGGACCCGACCAGCTGAACACGGTCGCCCTGACCTGGGACCACCGCGGCCACACCCCTCTGGCCCAGACCGAGCGCATCCTCACCGCCGACGACCGGCAGAACGAGATCGACCGCCGCTTCTTCGCCATCGCCACCGACCTCATCGGCACCCCACCGAACTGATCGACGAATCCGGCGACATCGCCTGGCGCTCCCGAGCCACGCTGTGGGGCGCCACGGCATGGGCCCGCGACGGCAGCACCTATACCCCTCTCCGCTTCCCGGGCCAGTACTACGACCCCGAGACCGGCCCCCACTACAACTACCTCCGGCACTACGACCCGGAGACCGGCCGCTACACCTCCCCCGACCCCCTCGGCCTCGCCCCCGCCCCGAACCCCGTCGGCTACGTGGACAACCCCAGCACCACGTCGGACCCGCTGGGCCTGATGCCCAAGTACACGAAGGAGGAGAAGGCCCAGCAGGCCAGGGAAAAGGCCATAGAGACCGCGGACGAGGTCGTCGAGAGAGCCCAGGGCGGCCGGATGAAGAAGGCCGGAAACTACCACGCGGATACCATGCACAGTTTCAGCGATGAACGTGTCCTGGAGATTCTCAAGAGCCCGGACGCCGTGTACCACTCGACGGCGGGCAGCGGAAGGCTGATTTTCCGGCAAGGGGAGGACATCGTGGTGACGGAGGGCGGCGGCGCCGGGGCGGGCAATGCCATCACGGCATACGGCCCCTCCGGCATCAGAGGAGATTCCGGTGCGAGGGCACTCGGCGGCTTGCCCACCGATCCCGGGGGACCGGTTACCCACGCCGATGTGGTGGAAGGCAGGATTCCAGCCAAGAACGGCTACATGGCTCCCGCGGTACAGATTCGATGAGGCGGCGTTCATCATGAGACTTACCCTCGACGGCGACTGGAGGGCGATGGTGACGGACAACGCCCTGCGTATCTCCCCGCGCTTCGACTTCCGGGACCAGTGTGTGCGCGTCGCGGAGTACGCGGACGTGAAGGAATGGCAACAGTCCCTCGGAGACACCTTCGGCAGCCGGGAGTGGCTGTGGGACGACCCCGACGAGCTCCGGTTCGACCCGGACAGCCGGGAACTGGTCGGTGCCGGGTTCCGCCTCCCCCACGAGGCTGCCGACACTGAGGACTGTGCCCGCGTTCCCGCCGCGCCCGCCGTCCGTCCGGGCGGACTTCGCGCCGAAGAGGTACGGGACTTCCGCCTGGAGATGACCACCGAGCTCTGCCGTGCTCCGGAGGACACCGCACTGACCTGTCTGCGTGACCTCGATGTCCTTGACGAGCCGCTGGAGGCGCGCATCGGAATCGCCCCGGACGTGGCACTCCTCGTTCAGGGGGGAGGCGTCGTCGGCTGGAGCCTGACCGATCCGGTCCGGTACGTGACCACCGGTTTCGCCGCCCCCGACCCGGCTCCTCCCGCCCCGTCGACCCGGGCTCTGTTCACCGTGTGCATGGACCTGGTCACCACACCGTGGCTGGACGCGGTGCGGCGCCGTGAGCCGGCCGCCGTGCTCGACCTGCGGGAGCTGGACCGTAGGCTGCGTGACCAGCGTGAGGACCGGAACCGGGCCGACGCGCTCCTCGCTCTGATCGGCGAACTGGTCGAGGAGTACGGGAGCCGTTGACGGTCGGCCGCAGGCTTGCGAGGCGTTGTTCGAGCTTGCCGATGCCGTGTTGCGCGCGGGTGGCCCGGTCCGGTCGCCGGTGGGCGAGCACCGCCGTGGACGGGGGCTCCACGACACGCCGGCCGTGACGCTCATTTGACGCTCCGAGCCCTGAAAGCCCGCCTGCAGAGCCGGTAAAGCCTATCTGACCTGCAGTTTCTCTCGCATCGGCAATCGGTGACGTCTTTTCGATGACGCACCACGTGTAGTGCGTGGCGATCCTGGAGCCGGTGAAGGAGGACGACTGACCTGCGGTTCCGGCAGTGTGTACTACTTGAGATCTGATCGCCACGTGCCGCCGGAAGCCCCACCGTTCGCCGGTTCGTTGACCTGAGCAGTGCCCGTCGGGGGCGGTGGTCGGGCAAGGCCGTCGAGCCACACCTCCGCTCGCGGAGAGCTCGGTGCAGCCGTCCACAGAGATCCGGAATTCTGGGTCTGTTTCCGCGCGAGCGGAAACGGACTCAGGGTTCCGAAGTGTCGACGCAGCGAGGCGCCGTCAGAGTCGGGCCGCTGTTTCCCCGCCTGTCATGAAGCGGGCAATGACGCCCGCAGGAGGGGCATCACCATCGGGTGACCCACTTCGGCAGCCAACTTCTCCTCCACTGTCTCTTTTGTTCAAGATCAAGGTCAACGCCCGGGTCGGGGATTCAACGGGGTGCCGGGACCCTTTTCGCTTCCCCGCGCGTGGGCGCTACAAGGGCTCTGGCCAGCTACCGGACCTCCGCGAGGAGACTCGTGGGCTGCTGATTCAGATCGAGTGCATGCTGATGAATGGTGATGCCCGCATGCCGGACCTGGAGGGTTACGCGCGGGGCGTTGCCCTTGGCGTAGGTGAGGTGTCCTACGGGGAGGCCGAGAGCTGTGCAGTACGCAAGCATCTGGTACAGGTCGGCTTCGGGGAACCCGCCCTGTTTCTCGGCCTTGTACTTGGCATCGGCGACCCCGACGGGTGTGCCGTTGCTGGTGTAGTGCACGAGGTCGGGGACGATGCGGATGCTGTCCTGCTCGTCGAGGTGATGGCCAGCCTGGAGCCTGCAGTATCCGTCCGCGTCGGCCAGCGCCTCCCGCAGTGCCACGGTGACGAAGTCTTCGAACACCTTCGGCATGTGGAAGAGGAATCCACTGACGGTGACGCCGCCCGGCAGGTGTTCCACCGAAGCGCTTCGGAGCACCAGCTCGGCCAGGCGCAGGGCGGGTTGGTACCGGACATTGAGGCGGGTGGGCCGCCACCGGGGCACCGCGTGTCCGTGTCCGAGGGGTGGCGTCGGCCAGCCGGACGCGCAGTCGTAGCAGCCTGGTGCGGATGTCTGCGGACAGTCCGTCCGGGAGACGGAGCAGTCGTTCGCAGGCGGTGCGCAGCAGCTGGTTCTCGGGGATGTCAGCGGCCGGGCACTTTCTCGCCCCGGAACTGCTGCTCGCCCTCGCCTCGGACGCCGTGGTCGGAGTAGTCCTCAACACGATCGACGACGCACTCGATTCGGGGCAACAGGGCCAGCGGATCGCGTGGTCGCTGCACGACGTCACCTACCTGCGCGAACTGCTGGCCGCGGCCCGCAGTTACGGACGGCCCGTCGTCCTGACGTCCGACCACGGACACGTCCTGGAACGGGAACCGGGCCGCGGACCCGTCGAGGTGGCCGGCCCGGCCGGGGCTGCCCCTGGAGGCCCGGCGCCGGCGCCGACGCCGGCGAGGGAGAAGTGAACCTCAGCGGCCCCCGTGTGCTGGACGGGGACGGGACGATCGTCATGCCTCGGCGCGAGAACGTCCGCTACACGGGTCGCAGGGCCGGCTACCACGGTGGTGCGGCGCTGGCGGAAGTGACCGTGCCCGTGCTGGTGCTCGTGCGCTCGGCGGACATGGCCCCGCAGGGTTGGGACCCGCTGCCCCGGGAGCAAGCCGCACCGCCCTGGTGGCGGCCCGCCGTCACCCCGGCGGCGGTGGTCGTGGAGCATGCTTCGCCGACCGTCGGCATGCCTCCGAAACCCAGGCCGAGCAGGACTCCGAGGCAGCCCGAGGGACTGTTCACCGACGCGGACATGGTGACGCCCGAGGAAGAACCTTCGGCCGCACCGGTCGGCCTGGGGGACCGTGTGGTGTCGAGCGAGGTCTACGAGGCGCAGAGGGCGTACGTGCGCAAGGCTCGCGAGACGAAGATCGTCGCAGCCGTGATCGACGAACTGGTCGCGGCGGCCGGCACCATGTCCCCGGCAGCGTTGGCGGCCGCCATTTCGGCGAGCGGACGCGTACGGCGCAACATCGACGGCTTCGTCGCCACTGTCCAGCGGCTGCTGAACGTCGAGGGTTACCCCGTCCTCGGATTCATCGACGGCGGTCACACGGTGAAGCTCGACGAGACACTCCTGCGCGGGCAGTTCCTGCCGGACCGGGAGGCACGATGACGAGTTCGTCGGCTCACGCCAGCGCGGTCCGGCGCCACGAGGTCATCGACGCGCTCCGGCGCGGAACGGTGCCCCAAGCAGGTCTCGACCTCCTCGCGGTCGGTCTCGGCCGCTTCGAGGAGGCGGTCGACGATGATCTCGCCACAGCGGCGCGGGGCGGGGCCGCCTTTCACGCGATTCGTGGCGACTACGGTTCCGGCAAGACCTTCTTCGCCCGGTGGCTCGCCGAACGTGCCAAGAGGGCGGGCCTCGCCACGGCCGGGGTGCAGATCTCCGAGACGGAGACACCTCTGCACCGTCTGGAGACGGTTTACCGCAGACTGACGGAACGGCTGACCACCGCGACACATCAGGCCAGTGCGCTGCGAGCGGTGGTGGATTCGTGGTTCTACACCCTGGAGGAGGAAGTCCTCGATGGCGGCCAGGTGGACGAGGACGACGAAGCCGGACTCGCCGAGGCCGTCGACACGCTGATGGAACGACGGCTGGCGGAAGTCGCCCGCACCACGCCGGCGTTCGCCGCAGCGTTGCGTGGCTACCGGCGGGCCGTCGCGGCCGGTGACGGAGCCACTGCCGAAGCTCTCATCGCCTGGCTGGGCGGACAGAAGTCCGTCGCAGCCTCCGCGCGCCGGACGGCCGGTGTGTGTGGCGACCTCGACCACTTCGCGGCGCTCGGGTTCCTTCAGGGACTCCTCACGCTGCTGCGCGACTGTGGACACCCCGGGCTGCTTCTCGTCCTCGATGAGATCGAAACCGTGCAACGCGTGCGAGGCGATGTCCGGGAAAAAGGGCTCAACGCACTGCGGCAACTCCTCGACGAGATCGACGCGGGACGCTTCCCTGGACTCTTCCTCGTCATCACGGGCACCCCGGCGTTCTACGACGGCCAACAGGGCGCTCAGCGTCTGGCACCCCTCGCGCAACGGCTGGCCACCGACTTCACCACTGACCCGCGCTTCGACTCCCCCCGTGCGGTCCAGCTGCGCCTGGCAGGCTTCGATCTCCCACAGCTCGGCGAACTCGGCCGTGCCGTGCGAGACCTGTACAAAGAGGACGCACGTCATCCCGGTCGGGTCGGCGAGCGTGTCGACGACGCGTACATCAATGACTTGGCCGTGGCCGTCACCGGCAGGTTCGGAGGCAAAGTCGGCGTCGCACCGCGGGTGTTCCTGCGCAAGCTCGTCGCCGACGTTCTGGACCGCGTCGACCAGTTCGCGGACTTCGACCCACGGCAGCACTACGCTTTCACCGTGGTCTCGTCCGAACTCACCGAAACAGAACGCAACGCTGCGGCGGGAAGCGCGGACGACATCGAGCTGGAGCTGCCGTGAGTGTCTTCGGGGAATTGGACCCGGCACTCGTCCACCACCTCGTCAACACGCTCGGCTGGGGCAGCCTGCGCCCCCTCCAGGAAGAGTCGGTAGCTCCGGTTCTCGCAGGAGACGACGCCCTGCTGTTGGCGCCGACGGCGGGAGGGAAGACGGAGGCGGCATGCTTCCCTCTTCTCTCCCGCATGGCGAAGAACCGGTGGACCGGCACCTCGGTGCTCTACGTCTGTCCGCTCAAGGCGCTCCTCAACAACTTGCTGCCGCGGCTGGAGAACTACACGTCCTGGCTGGGGCGTACAGCCGCGCTGTGGCACGGTGACACCAGCGCCGGGGCCAGGAAGCGGATCCTGGCCGCGCGCCCGGACGTCCTGTTGACCACTCCGGAGTCGCTGGAGGCCATGCTGGTCAGCGCGAACGTGGACCGCACCTCCTTCTTCTCGGGGCTCAGGGCAGTAGTCGTCGACGAGGTGCATGCCTTCGCCGGCGACGACCGTGGGTGGCACCTCCTGGCGGTTCTGGAGCGGATGCAACGGGTGGTGGGCCGTCCTCTCCAGCGGATCGGACTCTCGGCGACGGTCGGCAACCCCGAGGACTTGCTGACGTGGCTTCAGGGATCGGGCGTCGGGAAGCGGCTGGCCCGGGCCGTGGCCCCGCACCTGGCCGGACCACGGCCTTCGGCGGAAGGGGCAGTCAGCACCCCGCCGTCAGGTGACATCGAGCTCGATTTCGTGGGTTCCCTCGATAACGCGGCCACGGTCATCGCCTCGCTCCACAGGGGTGAGAAGCGTCTGGTCTTTCGCGAGTCCCGAAGGCTCGTGGAAGAACTCGGGGAGAAACTCCGGGCGAAGGGAATCACGGCCTTCCTGTCCCACGCCTCGCTTTCGCTCGATGAGCGAAAGCGGGCGGAGACCGCCTTCGCGGAAGAGCGCGATTGCGTCATCATCTCGACCAGCACTCTGGAACTCGGCATTGATGTGGGCGACTTGGACCGGGTGATCCAGGTCGACGCCCCGTCCTCGGTCGCCTCGTTCCTCCAGCGGCTGGGCCGCACCGGCCGCAGGCCGGGCACCACGAGGAACTGCCTCTTCCTGGCACTGGACGAATCCGGGCTGTTGGACGCGGCGGGACTGCTGCTCCAGTGGTCGCGGGGTTGGGTAGAACCCGTCATCGCGCCTCCCGAGCCCAGGCACATTGTCGCGCAGCAGCTACTCGCTCTCCGCCTTCAGGAACACCAGGTCGGCGAGAATCTGTGGCAGGAGTGGTGGAACGGTCTCGGCCCATTTGGCAAGGCCGCCGAACCGATCGCACGGCATCTGGTCGAAGAGGGATACCTGGACCGCGACGGGGGATTTATCTTCATCGGCCCCGAAGCAGAACGACGTTTCGGGCAACGCCACTTCATGAACCTCACGGCGGTCTTCACCGCACCTCCGCAGTTCACCGTGTTGCACGGCCGGTCGGAGATCGGACGGACTGACCCCAGTCTGCTCACCGAGCGCGTGGACGGGCCACGCCGACTGCTGCTCGGCGGCCGGAGTTGGGTGGTCACGTACATCGACTGGCGGCGAAAGCGTTGCTTCGTGGAACCCGTGGATGGGGGAGGGAAGGCGAAGTGGAGCAGCGCGGGATTCGGCTTGGGCGCATCGTTCGAAGTATCGCGGGCGGTACGCGATGTGCTACTGGGCGTAGACCCGCCAGTCCAGCTCACCCGGCGAGCTGTCCTGTCTCTGAGTGAAGCCCGTGACGACTTCCTGCAACGAGTGCATCCAGGAGGCACGCTCGTCATCCGGGATGCCGATGGTCGCGTCCACTGGTGGACATGGGCGGGGCACCGGGCGAACGCCACACTGGCTGCCACACTCGATGAGGTGGCGGTGCCGAGCCAGCGCATCAACGATCACTGGATCCGACTGCGGGAGGATGTGACGTACGCGTCCTGGAGGAGGCACATCGAAGGTGCAGCCGAGCGGCTCTGTCTACCCGCAGTCGATGAGCGGGCCGTACGGGGGCTGAAGTTCGCCGAGGCGCTGCCGCCGAGGCTGGCGGAAGCGACGCTTTCCACACGTCTGGCCGACCTGGAGGCTGCGGCTGCCGTGTTGTCCGAATCCGTACGCTTCGTCTCGATCGTTGCTCACTGAGACAACCCGGGACGGGACGGCAATCTTGGGCTGCCGAGTGTTAGGGATATCGGGTCACCTGCACCGCGTGATCCAGCCATGATCGCCACAGTTCCGGCCGACAAGCAGGGCGATGTCATCGGCGGCCCGGGCCCTACTTAAGATCACCACAATCGGAATGCGGCCCGACGGGCTTCCTGGACAGGACACGCCCCCACCCGCACGAGTCACTCGTGCCCTGGGGGAACCACCTCGTGTCCATGCTCCTTCTGAGACTGTCGGCTCAGGATCTGCTCACTCTCAACTCGCGGGACCGGATGGTGCCGCATCTTGCTGCCCGGTGGCAGTACTTCCGGGGGGCGAACGCCTCGGAGTCTGAGCGTTCCGCCTGGGCGGAGAGCCTCGTGAGTCTCGCGAACGACCTCGTCGCGGCTGGACGGGGCAACGTGGAGATGATCGTCGAGTGTGCGGCCACCCTCGACGAGGAGGTTCGCCCCGGAGATCCACGCCTTATTGACGTCGTTCTGGTGGGGCGCCATCCAGAGCGACACGTGCCTTCCGTGCAGCTGGTCGAGTTGAAACGCTGGTCAACGGCGAGTCGGGTTGAACGGGCAGTCGCGGGTCTCTTGCAGGTGCCTGGCATCAAGCACGCGAAGAAGCATCCGGCGCTGCAACTGGAAGCCAATTACGAGGCTTTCACGAGCTCCCGAGGTCCGTTTCAGGGTGCTGACTTCGAATGCGGCGGTTTCGCCTACTTGCACAACGCCACTGATGAATCCGTAAGAGCGCTGATCGACGTGGACGCGCCGACAGGGGCCTACGCCCGGGTCTACACAAATGACCGACGCGCTCAGCTGCTGGTCGATCTCAGGATGAACTTCGCGAAGGACGGCGCGGCCTCCACGGCCGAGAGGATGCTGCAGAGCATGGGCCTGCGCAACACTCCGCTCCTGGATGCCATGATCTGGTCTCGCGGAGCCGACACCGTCTTCACTCTGCGAGGGCGGCAGAAGGAGGTCGCGGAGCAGATCCTGGAGACCGCTTCAAGGGTCCTGCCGGATCCTCGCCGTCCCGCCTTGGTGCCGGACGAGCGGCGTGTGATCTTCCTCGTGACGGGAGGGGCGGGCACCGGAAAGAGTGCCATCGGTCTGCAGATCAAAGCCGAGCTGGAGGGCCAAGGTCGTACGGTCAAATACGCAAGCGGCAGCCGGGCTTTCAACGGTGCCCTTCAAGAACATGTGGGTTACGGAGATCGGCAGTTCAGGGAGACGTTCACCTACTTCAGTAACTTCGTCGCTCCACCCGACCCCCCCCTGGACGTGCTGATCTGCGACGAAGCACACCGGCTCCGGGATCGGTCGACCAGCCGGTTCTGGAAGCCCGAAGAGCAGGGCACAGGCCCGCAGGTCGACGAACTCCTGGCTGCATCCCGCTTGACAGTGTTCTTTTTGGACGAGGGGCAGTCGGTGAGACCGAACGAAGTCGGAACCGTCGATCTGATCCAGGATGCGGCCGATCGCCACGACGCTCTTGTTGTTCCTTACAAGTTGCGAGAACAGTTTCGATGCGGGGGGAGCGACGCCTACGTCCGTTGGGTCAAGGCACTGCTCGGCGTGACGGGCGGGGAACCTGGCAAATGGCGTCCTGATGGACTGATGCACGTTGAGGTGGCTGACACCCCGGAAGAACTCGAAAAAATCATTCGCACAGAGGCTCTGGCCGGTGCGTCCGGACGCTTGGTCGCAGGCTACTGCTGGCCATGGACGAAGCCGCTCGGCGAAGAGCGACGGCTGGAGGCCGACGTCCGTATCGGTGAGTGGCACCGGCCATGGAACGCGGACAGCGAAAGCTTCTGCGAGAACGAGACGCCGCCGTCGAAGATCTGGTCGGTGCACGAGAATGGACTGGATCAGATCGGCTGTGTCTACACGGCGCAGGGACTCGAATGGGACTGGTGCGGTGTGATCATGGGGGACGACATGATACGTCGCGGTAATCGATGGGTCTTTCGGCGGGGGAAAGAACTCAAGACAGCAGATCCGAGTATCAAGCGAGTCGCGGAACCCGGTTCGTTCGATCCCAAAGTGAAGGCCGGCAGTGTCGATGACGGCGCGTTCGCGCGTCTCGTCCGAAACGCCTACCACGTGTTGATGACCCGGGCCAGTCGTGCCACGGTGCTCTACTCCACGGACCAGGAGACCCGAGACTATCTCAAGAGCCTCGTCGGCGAAGTCGAGATTCACGGGCTGCGCCCCACCTGGGAGAACCTGCCGGTGGAAGCACGTATACCGCATCTGCCCAGGCCTGGCCGAGCACGGGGAAGAGGAAGGAGCAGGGGGAAACGTCAGAAGGATGGGATGCTGCAAATCCCTGAGTCGAGGCTGTTCTGAACAGATTAGTCATATGAGTGAGGTGGCGGACTCACCGGGTCCGCCACCGGCCTGCACTAGAAGAGCAGGCCTGCCATCGCCACCAAGGCCGTCACCAAAAGATTGGTGACGACGGCGGCGGCGAACTCGATCAGGATCTTGCGGATCCGTGCACGACGCGCAGGCTTGCACTTGACTGAGGTCATGGCCACTCCAGAGCAGTGAGATCGGAATGGCAGGGGGACGCCCTGCCGGGCATCCACGCTCGCGTCGCATGTCACCACACGACGGGCACAACCATTCCTCACCTGCGGCTCATTGAAGCGCGCTTAGGACCCGCAGCCTCGTACCCTCCGGGAAGGTGCGCAGCGTGATCATGCTATCTCCTGCGTCCATGCCCCCGGGTACTGATTGCGCGATAGCGTCCCATGCGCGCACCCGGCGTGCTCCGGGTGCCTTCGACGGTCACAGCGTCGTGGGGATCAGTGAGCGGAGCTTCTCGCGGGTTTCCTGGTCCGTCGAGTAGATAACCGTGCCGATCATGCCCCGTGTCAGCAGCACTTTGTACGTGTTGCGGATGAGGCGGCTGACATCTTCGTCGGCGGTGGCCTTGGTGAAAGACGGGTCCTTCGAAGCGCCTCGGTCCACCACCCATCGATCCGTACGCCAGACGAGGTCCGGACCCATGATCACGCCGGACCAGTCGTACTCGAAGCCTTGCGCGGTGTAGACGCACCCGACCTGTCCGAATCCTGCCGGGTCGGTGGCCCAGAGGGGTGCCGGCGGGGCACCGAGCAGGGCGCGGTCGCCGTAAAGGTTCCACGGCCTTGTCCAGTTGCCGATGACCACGTCTGGGGGAAGGGCGTGCATGCGGGGGGTGATCTTTGTCGTCCACTTCCAGCAGTACCCGGCGGACATGCGCGCACCGTAGTCCTGGGCCCTTCGGGTAGCCAGAAAGCCCTCCAGTTCCTGAGGCGTGTCTGCTGTCAGGAGCTGTACCTTGCCGTCCGGCTCCCACAGAGTGGGCGCGCTTCCTTCGAGTCCCAGCAGGTCGACCACCCAGCGCAGGTAGGCGTCGCTTCCGCCGCACCGGAACTGGCCGTCGAGATTCACCACCGTACAGTCCAGCCCTTGTTCTGCCGCAGCTACCTGAATCTGTTCCACCGTTCCCATTTCGCCCGGACGTACTACCTGGTGCTGGTCCAGCAGGAACACCGGCACCCGCGCAGCGTCCATCAGCTCCGCCACCTGCGGTCGGCCGGTTCGCAGAGCCGCCGTCGTGTAGCGGTTAGCGGACGTCTTGCGTAGCCGGTGCGCTTCGTCGCAGATCAGCACGTCGAGGTCGTTCGGCTCAGCCTCCATGAAGCTGTTGAAGTAACGGAAGAGCCGTTGGACCTCCGGCTTGCGGGCACCGGCGACCTTGCGCATCGTCTTGGTGAAGGACTGCGATCCGGTGGCATGCAGGGCAGGCACCCCGCGCCGGTAGAGGTCACCCAACAGCGAGAGCGCGATCACGCTCTTGCCGGAGCCTGGCCCGCCGGCTACGACGACGACCTGCTTGTGGTTGGACCGCCGGGCCTGCCGGACTGCCGACATGACCGTCTCGTAGGCGAGTCGCTGTTCGTCCAGCAGAACAAACTGTTCCCGGTTGCGTACCTCTTCGGCAGCAACGGTCATCAACTGTCTCGACGGCCGCACTTTGCCCTGCAACAAGGCATCGGCTGCCTCGGCGCCCGGTTTCGCCGCCAGCCTGGAGCGGAGGTAGCCGAGGAAGGCGCCGCGCTGGTCGCCGGTGAACATTCGGCCCCGATCGTCCTCGGTGACTGCGCGGAGCCCCGCCACCCCGTGTTCGGTCGCGTTATGCAGATACGCGACGCCCGCGACCGAGTCGGGGATCCGCTCCAACGCTCCGTTGAACGAGATGAGGTAGTCGCAGTAGCCGCGCACCTGCTCGATCGGGTTGAGAACCGGATCCGGGTAGGCGTTGATGCGGCAAAGCAGCGGATCGTCATCCTCGGGGTAGGCCTCGCTCCACTGCTTCAGCTCGACCACCACGTACGAGGGCTCTCCGGTACCTGGATGAATACCGGCAAGTATCACGTCCGCGCGCTTGCTGGTCAGGGGAAGTGCGTACTCCAACATCACCTCGATCTCACCGAGCCCGGCTTCGACGAGCGCGTAGGTGAGTGCCGGGATGCTCCGTTCCCATGAGCGCACCTCCGCAGAGTGGGGCTGGTGGCGGTGTTTGTGGAGGAAATTCTCGCGCAGGAGCTCGGCCAGCTGTCCTTCAAGGCGGGTGCGGTTGGCCAGTGACGCCGCGGACTCACGGAACAGCAAGGAAGTGCCCCCAGGCAGCACGAAGTAGCTCGTGCGGGTGGGGGCATGTCCTTCGGTCCCACATAGAAGTGGAGCGGAAGCCCGTCGGGCCGCTGAGATGGTCCTCACCATCCTAGCCAAGGCTATGGATCAGGCCCCTGAGCTGGTCCCACGCCTGATGGATGGGGAGCCGGCGACGCTCCGCTGACGCGCACAGGGGCGTGTCCGGAACGAGCGTGGGCGGACCATGCAAGCGGAGCTGGTCGTGGCAGCCTTTCCGCTCCGAGCGCGAAGCAGAGGCTGGGAGCCATGACGCTCATTTGACACTTTGGGTGT
The DNA here is from genome assembly GCF_042871745.1 of Streptomyces sp. NPDC005576. NCBI lineage: Bacteria > Bacillati > Actinomycetota > Actinomycetes > Kitasatosporales > Streptomycetaceae > Streptomyces > Streptomyces sp. NPDC005576. Next base: position 170,867 of record NZ_JBIAJC010000003.1, read on the forward strand.
CCGCGCCCATGACGGTGCGACTAGAAAGTGCCTCTGACCTGGGATTTTATGCGAATGGTGTAGGTCGATGCTATTCCGATGACGCACCACGTGGAGTGCGTGGCGATCCTGGAGCCTGCTGCGAAGGGCGTCTGATCTGCGGGTTCAGGTGGCGCGCGATATGTGCGGTGTGGGCGCTACGGGCGATATCTTGACGCTGGAATGATGCTCCCGCAAGCATCTTGACGCTCATTGGTACCGGTGACTGGCGAGCCGTCAGGTCTCGATCCTTGCAGCCCGAGGCTGGGTTGAGCGTCCCCGCAGGGGGTGCGTGGCGATGCCCTTTCGTCGGTGGCGCCGGTGCGAGGACCGGGAATGCTCGCCTCGTCCGGTGGTCCGCCGCGGCGTCCACACCTCCATTCAGGCCCTGGAGGACGACATCCGCGCGTGGATCAGGACCTGGAACGAAAGCCCGGAACCCTTCACCTGGACCAAGAGCGCCGACGAGATCCTCAGCTCACCGGCCGACTGCCTCACAAAGAGCGCGCTGCCCAGCCTCCGGAAACCGTAGAAGACTTCACCGCCTCATTTCGGACGCGGGACAGCCCTTGGCTCGAACCCCCTGGCCGGCCGGCAGCCGGAGATCATCTCCAGCCCGCCGGGCCCGGGAAGCCACTTCCCGGCTGCCCACTGCGGGAAGGAGGTCAGCCGTATGCCGGTGAACCGCCGGAAGGCAGAGAGGACGTTGCCCAACCAACGTTCCGGAAGGTCCCGTTGGAGCGCCCGCGGGCCCGCGGATCCTCCGCGGACGGTCGGGCGGTCCGGGCCTCCCGCTCCGGTCCGCAGCCGTCACCGGAGCGGCCACCGTTCCGCCGCCATCTCGTTGCGGCACCCGCCATGACCAGGGAGTCATGGTCCGGGGAAGTTGATCCACCGCCGTGACAGGGCCGGGGGGACGTGCCTACGATTCACTGCCGTCCCCGAAGAGGCTGAACAGCCGGGGCCGACCCACGGTTGAAGCACCCCGCTTCGCCTCTGCGCGACCTGGAGAGACATGTCATCCACCGGCTCTCGTCCTGGTGACCCGCTCGAAGGCGGACACCTGCTCGTCATCGGCGTACTGAGGGACATCGTCGCTCGGGCGAGCGAGCTCGTTCCCTCGCTGACCACCTCGGTACTCTGCACCGCCGACGAGGCGAAGGCGCTTCCCCGACTCGCGGACCACTTCCGCGTCGTCGTGCTCCCCGGCGACGCGTCCCTGGCGGACTGGTCCGGCGCCGCCGCGTACATACATGCCCTGCGACCCGTGGACCGGGTGCTCTGCTACGGCGAGGACGGCCAGGAACCCGCGGCAGCGGTGTGCGAGGCCCTGTCCCTGTCCGGGCATGCGAGGGAGACCGTGCTCGCCGTCAACAGCAAGCGGCTGATGCGCGATCGGCTGGCTGCCGCCGGCGTTGACGACACGCTTGCCGTCCGCGTCACCTCGCCCGGAGAGCTGGCCTCCTTCGCCGCGCGCGTGGGGTACCCCGTCATATGCAAGCCCACCGGCGGGGTGGGCAGTCAGGGTGTCGTACGCATCGACTCGGCCGATGACCTGGCGGAAGGGCTGGCCCGCGCCCTCGCGCCCGCGCCGGACGGGACGCCGGCCGATGTCATGGCCGAGAAGTTCCACCGGGGCCAGGAGTTCAGCGTCGAGGCGGTCAGTGAGGACGGACAGCACCTCCCGCTGTGCGTCACCCAGAAGTTCGTGATACCCGGCGGCTTCGTCGAGCTGGGCCACCAGTTGCCGGCCCCGCTTCCCCCCGGCGCAGAACAGCAGATCTTCCGCACGGTCGCGGCGGCCCTCGACGCCCTCGGCGTCCGGAACGGTGCCACGCACACCGAGGTGATCGTCGACGGCCAGCAGGTCCGCGTCATCGAGACGCACCTGCGACAGGGCGGGGACCGCATCCCCTATCTGCTGCGGGCGGCGCGTGACGTCGACATGGTGGAGGCGCTGGCACGCCAGAGTGCCGGCCTGTCCGCGATGGGGCAGCTCAGGGCGGAGATCGAACAGCCCCTCGGTGAAGCCCCGTTCGCCGCGATCTGGTACGCGGTGCCGGACCGGCCCGGTCGCATCGCCGAGGTCCGGGGCGAGTCCGAGGCGCGGGCAGTAGCAGGGGTGCGCGACGTCGTGCTCCGCCGTACCGCCGGAGACACCCTCACAGCCGTGACGTGCTCCGACGACCGTCCTGCCTACTGCTGGGCTGTCGGCGCGACCCCGGAACTGGCGCTCGACGCCGCGCGGAGCGGCATCTCGAAGCTGAGCTTCGTCATGGAAGAGCTGGACGAGTCGCTGTGATCGGAACGGCAGCGCTGCGCTCCTTCGTCAGCCGCCTGCGCCACAGCTCGGCCAAGGAACGGGCCCTGGTCGCGAGTTGTCTGTCCGACTCCCTGGGCACCGGCCTCTTCATGGCCATGGCCGCCACCTACTTCACCCGGACGGCGAACCTCGAACCGACCCAGTTCGCCCTCGGGCTCTCGCTGGCAGGTCTGGTCGGCTTCGTCTTCACCATCCCCATGGGGCTGATCGGCGACCGGTTCGGTACGCGCCGCACCCTCATCGCCATCAACCTCTGGCGTGCGGTCGGTATCAGCACGTACGTCTTCGTCTCGTCCTTCGCCACCTACGTGGTCATCGTGCTCGTCACCGCGGTGGCCGACCGTACGGCCGGTGCGATCAGCCAGGCACTCGTCGCCGACTCCACGGACAAGGAGGAGCGCCCTCAGCTGATGGCTCTGATCCGGTCGGTGCGCAACGTCGGATACGCCGTCGGCGGGCTCGCCGCCAGCATTGCCATCGCCTTCGCGAACGACTGGCTCTACCGGGGCATGATCCTCGGGGTCTCCCTCTTCTTCGTGCTCTGCGCCGCCCTCCTCCAGCGGCTTCCGGAGCGCCGGGCAACGGACCGTCGGCAGCGCGAGAGGCGGCGCTGGGCGTTCAAAGACCGTGAGTACATGGCCTTCACGGGGCTGAACACCCTGATGAGCCTGCACATCACCACGTTGAACGTCCTGCTCCCGCTGTGGATCCTGTCCGCGCCGGGCATCCCCAACAGCTTCGCGGCGATCCCGCTGACCATCAACACAGTGGTGGTCTCGCTCTGCCAGATTCCCGCGACCAGGCACGTGATCTCGGTGGTGGCGGCAGGCAAGGCCACGCTGGGCGCCGGAGCCGGGCTGGCCGCAGCGACGCTCTTCATCGCCGGAGCGGCCTGGCCGGCCAACGCCGGCGCGGCGATCCCCCTCCTCCTGTGCGGTGTGCTGGCCCTCACCGCCGCCGAGATGTTGCAGTCCGCCGCTTCCTGGCAGTTCTCGGTCGACCTCGCGCCCGAGGACAACAGGACGCAGTACATCGCCACGTTCTACCTCGGGGGGACGGTCGAGCGCATTCTCGGTCCGGTCGCACTCGCCGCGCTGATCCTCGCGTTCCGCTCGTGGGGCTGGGTGGCCCTGGGCACGCTCTTCCTGCTCGGTGGCATCGCCACCTGGGTCCTCGCCCGGCGGCACGCGGCCGGGCCCCCCGTGCCTCTCCCGGGTCGCCCCACCGAACCCGCCGAACCCGCCGAACCCACCGAACCCGCCAAGCCCGTCGGACGTACGGTCGAGGTGGCGGACTGATCCGACGGGCGGCGCCCCGCGCCCTCGGCGGTTCTCCGGGACCGGCCCCGCCGACCGGCGCTCAGCGGGTGCCGCCCGTGACGATCCAACGGCCCGAGCGCGCACGGAACCACAGGGTCACCAGCCGCACACCGATCATCAGGGTCATCGCCCACCACAGGGCGACCAGTCCGCCGTCGTGCGCGAGTACCGCGAGGGCGGCCGAGACGAAGACCACGAGCGTCACGAGCATCGCGCCCGCGAGGTACGGTCCGTCGCCCGCCCCCATGAGGACGCCGTCCAGCACGAAGACGACGCCCGAGAGCGGCTGGCAGCACGCGATCACCAGCAGCACGGGGAACAGCGTCCGCCGCACCTCGGGATCGGAGGTGAACAGCGGGAGCAGCAGGGGGCCTGCGGCCACCAGCAGCAGACCCAGGACGACGCCGGACGACACGCCCCAGCGGACCATGCGCCGGCATGCCTCACGGGCGGCGTTCCGGTCGCCCGACCCCAGGTGGCGGCCGATGATCGCCTGCCCCGCGATCGCGATGGCGTCCAGGCCGAATGCGAGCAGACTCCAGAAGGAGAGCGCGATCTGATGGGCGGCCAGGTCGGTGTCGCCCAGCCGGGCCGCCACCGCGGTGGTGACGACCGCCATCGCGCGCAGGGAGAGCGTCCGGACGAGCAGAGGGACACCGGCCCGGGCACCCCGGCCGACGCCCGCGAGGTCCGGCCGCAGGGAGACGCCGTGCCGACGGGCACCCCGCACGACCACGAGGAGATAGGCGGCGGCCATGCCCCACTGGGCAATGACCGTGCCCCAGGCGGAACCGGAGACTCCCAGCCCCGCACCGTGGACCAGCGCGACGTTGAGGACGGCGTTCGCGCCGAACCCGCCGACGGCGACCCGGAGAGGGGTCCGTGTGTCCTGCAGCCCCCGGAGCACCCCGGTGGATGCCAGTACCACCAGCATCGCGGGGATACCGAAGACCGCTACCCGGAGGTAGGACGTCGCGTACGGGGCGGCCGGGACCGATGCCCCGAAGGCGTCGACGAGTCGTCCGGCCGCCGGGAAACCCGCGAGGAGGACGGTGCCGCCGAGCGCCAGCGCCAGCCAGATGCCGTCCACCCCTTGGCGGACTGCCCCCGGGACATCGTCCGCCCCGATGCGGCGGGCGACCGCTGCGGTCGTCGCGTAGGCCAGGAACACGAAGATGTTCACGCCGGACATCAGCAGCGCCGTGGCCACCCCGAGACCCGCGAGCTGCTGCGTTCCCAGACGGCCGACGACGGCCGTGTCCACCATGACGAAGAGCGGCTGGGCCAGCAGGGCACCGAAGGCCGGCAGGGCGAGCGCGAGGATCTCCCTGTCGTGTCCGCGCGGGGAATCTGGCACGACGGGGGTACGCACGGTCATGGAGTCCTGGCTTCTCTTCGGGGCTCGGTGGCCCGCTCGTCGTCGGTCCTCACGCGAGTGGCCGGGGCCCGGACCCCGGCCACCGTACTCCCTGCCCGGACGGCCTCCCGGGTCCGGTCCGCCCATCGAACGACGGGCGAGATCAGCGGGCCGACCGCGACGAACAGGGCGGCCAGCAGAAGCCGGACCGGTGCACCGTGCCCGGGGGGCCGGGGCCGGTATCCGCGTTGTCGCCAGTGGGCCAGTACAAAGGTCGCCGCGTCCCCCAGGATCAGGCCGACGTACCAGGGCCTGCTGTCGGCGACCCGGCCGAGTCCCGCGATCAACGACCCCACAGCCAGGCCGACATAAGCGGTCTGACGCCTGACGGCGCGCGTCAGCACACGCCGGTCCGCCGGTCCGCCGGTCCGCCGGTCCGCCGGGACGAGCTGGGCGATCAGCGCCCCCCTGGGCCCCCTGGTGCCGGCGAGAGAGACACCGGTCAGGAGCGAGACCGCCAGGAAGAACGGCACCGAGTGGACCTGGGTGAATCACACCGACCCCAGGCACTGCACCAGGAAGGTCGGCACGAGGAGGTTGCGTGGCCCCCTGCGGTCCGCGAGGTGTCCCAGCGGCACACCGGCGACGACCGCGGCAGCTGCCCCCCAGACTGATTCCCAGCGTCACCTGGCCGGCCGTCAGCCCTACGGACCGGGTGAGGTGGAGAACGCTCACCGTCTGGTGGAGGCCGGTCCCCAGAGCGTTGAAAATGTTGGCGAGGATCACCATGCCGACCGGACCGCGTGGCATCGCCATACGCATCAGTACCGCCTTTCCTGCCGGACGACCGGTGGGGCCGAGGGGAGTTCAGGTGCACGCGGCCGCGGCCGGAGCGCGGAGCGCCCTCAGCGCTCGACGAAGCGGATCTCGTCGAGGGGTTCGACCCCTGCGACGTCCGCCGTCCAGAGCCGGTCGGACTCGATGACGATGTTGTAGTGATTCGGGAAGTGGCACTCGTCGAAGCCGGCCACGGTGCCGATCAGCCGGTCGTCGGCCAGTCGTACCTCGTCGCCCAGCGCGACGACGGTGCCTTCCTGGAACTCGACGAACCCGAGGAAGCCCACGGCGTCGACGGGGTCGCCGGCCACGCGCGGGCGGTCCGTCGTGGTCACCAGCTCATGGATCTCGCCCTTGGCGATACAGCGGGTGAACCACTCCGACAGGGCCATGCCCCGGCTCTCGCTGGTGTGGAAGAGCAGGCGCACCAGACGGCTACGGGCAGGCAGCTTGGACCGCCGGTGTCCCGCGTTCTCGCGACCGAGTGCGTAGGCCTCCTCCACGAGGCCGACGATCTCCACGCCCGTGCCGCACGACGAGCGACCCGCGGCGACCTGGCGGCGGAAGTCCGCCAGAATGCCGTCGTACTCGTGGCGCAGCGAGGACTTGAACGCGCTGAAGCCCTCCAGCATGTCGGCGCGCAGGACGGTGCCGTCGACCAGCTCGACGACGACGTCCTTCGTCTCGCCGGTCGTCAGCGCCCAGTCCAGCTCGACGCGGACCGTGATCCCGTCCGCGCTCACCAGATCGAGATGCGCGACGTACTCGATGCCGGACCGGACGTCGGCCAGCAGGGCGCCGGTGAGGGTGAGGCTGCCGACGAGGACGTGTGCCATGTCCAGCGCGTTGGGACCGTTGTCGATGAGGCAACCGCCCCCGCAGCGCTCGGCGTCGAGGTACCAGCGGTCGCCGCCCATGTGTTCGAGAATGTTCTCGTGGTAACGGACGGTGATCCGGCTGATCTGCGACCGGTCCGCAGGAAGCGCCTCGCGCAGGGCGGCCAGGTGGCTGTTGTAACGCCGGTGGAAGGCGGTGAAGAGAGTCTTCCCGGCGCGCTCGGCGGCTTCGGCCATCCGGGCCGCATCCGCCGAGGTGACCGCCAGAGGCTTCTCGCAGCAGACCGCGACCCCCGCCTCCAGGGCGGCGACGGCGGCATCCGCGTGGGCGTGGTTGGGCAGCGTGATGATCACCGCGTCGCACACACCCGCCGCGAGCAGCTCGCGGTAGTCGGTGAAGGCGGGCGTGCCCTGTTCGGCCAGCGCCTCCGTCTTGGCGGAGTCCAGATCGCAGACGGCGGCCAGCGTCGAATCCGGGCACCGTTCGACGGCCTCCAGGAAGAAGGGCGCTATTGCCCCGAGCCCGATGATTCCGTACCTCATGTGGGTGGTTCCTTCTCTCTCGTCCTCATGACTTCGGGTCGCTCCGTCCGGCCGGAGCCGGGGCTCACGCGGGTCCGGCCGTGCCCCTGGCCCAGGCGCCGAAGCGCCGGACCAGGTCACGGCAGCGACCCGCGTACTCCTCCAGATCGCGCAGTGCCACGAACTCCTGAGCGGTGTGGGCGCCGTTGGTGTCCAGCCCGCCCGGGCCGCAGGCGACCACGTAACGGCCGGGGCCGGCGGCCCAGATGGCGTCGCAGGTGAAGGCGGAGCCGTCCCCGATCGCGTCGTGCCGGGGAAGCCCCGCGTCCTTCAGCAGGCGTTCCATGGTCTCGTCCCGGTTGGCGAGCGGCGGCAGGCCCCTCTTCAGCCAGTCCAGGCGGACGACCTGGCTCCAGTCCCGGACGAGCTGCCTGGCGACGGGGTTGGAGCCGAACCGCCGCGCAACCTCGTCCGCCACCATCGGCAGCACGCGTTCGACCGCCGCCGCCAACTCGTCGGCGGCGGCGACGTCGTAGTAGGCGATGTTCAGGCGCAGCTCTCCGGAACCGTAGACCCGGTTGTGGGACGTCCCGGTGTGCAGGCCCGACAGGCAGATCTTCGCACCGAGCCGCTCCGCCATCGGCCCCAGTACCTCCGTCAAGCGGCAGGCGGCCATGCTGAGCGCCAACGTCGCGTTGTGACCGTCGTAGGGGTGGTCGTCGGTGGAGTCCAGGCCCCGGACGGTGACGCGCGGCGTCATCGCGGCGCTGCACGCGTCGAACACGCGGGCGCCCGTCGGCTCGGCGAAGACCATGAGGCGCCCGACCCAACCCGACTCCACGACCCACCTCGTGCCGTACACCCCCATGGCGCCGCCCTCCTCACCGGGTACGGAAGTGACCAGCACCTCGATCTCTTCGGCCAGGGAGGGGTCTTCGGCGAAGGCGGCGGCGGCGCCGAGCAGGGCCGCGACCCCCGGGCCCTTGTCGTCCACGGCCCCCCGCCCGTGCAGCACACCGTTCTCGACCAGGGGCGGCAGGTGCGGACCCACCGTGTCCATGTGGAAGTTGAAGACCAGCCTGCGCCCGGGGGGCTGCGGTGCGCCCAGCGCCACCACCGCCGACGGCTGGTCCCGGAGGAAGGATTCGCCGTGCGCGCCCACCGCGTCCAGGACCTGCGCGGGAACGCCCGGCCGTTCCAGGAAGGAGGCGGGCGGCGCGCTCGACTCCCGCAGGGCGAAACCGCGTTCCGCGGCGCCCTCGACGAACCGCGCCTGCGCACGGGCGAGTCCGGCGGGATCACCGCCCTCCAGCGGCGAGACGGTGTCCTGCTCCATCAGGTCCACCAGCCATGCCACGTCGTCCGCGCCGAAGGCCACCAGTGTTTCGACCTCGCGGTCCGGCGCCGGCCGGACATGTTCACGCATCGGTACGCGCCCCTCGGCCGGACGGGGCGACCGCCACGGTGGAGGCCAACTCCGAGAAGCGGTGGCCGTACTCGGTGTACGCCTTCTCCATCTCGGGGCCGCCCGCACTGATCCCGAGGTGGGGAATGAGCGCCACGTGCGGCTCGATGCTGTACCAGCCCTGGTAACCGGAGCCCTCCAGCAGCTCCATGCAGGCCCGTACCCGGGCCTCTCCCTCGCCCGGCAGGCCGAACACCGCCGAGCCGTCGGCGTTGCGGACTCCGTCCTTGACGTGGACGTGATCGACCCAGGGCAGCGTCTCCCGCAGGAACGGCAACGCGTCGTAGCCGTAGGCGAGGCCGTTGCCGACGTCGAAGAGCAGCCTCAGCGCCGGGCTGTCGATGTCCGTCACGAGTTCGAGCGTCTGCCTGAAACCCTGGCCCGCCCATCCGTGGCAGTTCTCGTGCAGCAGCACCACGCCGGCGTCCTCGGCCAGCTCGGTGAGACGGCGCATGCGGCGGAACACCTCGGCCCGCCACTCGCCCTCGGGCAGCCCGTCGTTGGGATAGGACATCACGCGCAGGCTCCGGCAGCCCAGAATCCGGGCCCGCACGACGGCGCGCCGCAGGATGTCGGTCTCCAGCTCGAAGTCGCCCGTCACCGAGACGGCCCACGACCCCACGGGCGTGTCCACCACTGGCACGGACAGCCCGGCCCCGGCCAGCGTGTCGGCGAACGCCCGCACCCTGTCCTCGGGCAGATCGTGAAGCCCGACGCCGTCGACCGTCCTCAACTCGACGGCGGGAAAGCCGATGTCGCGGTGGATGCGGATCTGCTCCGGGAGCCCGGCCGCCGCCTCGTCGCCGATGCCGCACAGTCGCGGCTTCCCCACACCTGCCGCGGCCGTACTCATCGGGTCACGCCCCGCTGTGCGGCGACGCACTCGGCGACCGCACCGGTGATGAGGTCGACGTCGGCCGGCGCGAGACCGGGGTACAGCGGAAGCCGGAGCGCCTGCTCCCCGAGGCGTCGCGCGCCCGGGAACGGGGCGGACCCGGGCGGGACCGCCGGGTCGTCGGACGGCGCCGACGGCGGCACGACCGCCTCCACCCCCAGGGCGGCGAGCCGGGTACGTACCTGTTCCCGGTACGCGGTGCGCAGGGTCAGGCCGGCACCGGGCGAGGAACACGCCTCGGCAGGGAACACGCACGCGTCGGGCCCCACGGAGAGCAGACCGCGGGCGTAACGATCGGCGAGTTCCCGCATCGCCGTGCTGCGGACTCCGTACGAAGGGAGCTGCCGCAGCAGGAAGGCGGCCACCGACTCGTCCATGCGGCAGTTGTAGCCGACACGCAGGTGGTGGAAGCGCACGTTCAGGTCCTGGCCGTGATTGCGCAGCATGCGGCTGCCCCGGGCCACGGCCTCGTCGTCGGTGACCACGGCCGCGGCGTCGCCGATGCCTCCCAGGAGGTCGTCCGGACCCAGCGGCACCACCGTCGTCACACCTTCTGGCCAAGAGTGGCCCGGCGCAGGCGTGTTCACCTCGACGACCGGCACGCCGAGCCGGAGAGCGGTCCCGTGGAGCCGGGCCCGCGTTCCGGCGGAGCCCGCAGGGCCGAGCAGCACCGCGCGGGTGGCGGGGCCCACCGCGGCGGCGACCGCGTCGGCGTCCGGCGCCCCGTCCTCGGGGGAGACGTCCACCGGGACCGGCAGCGCCCCCACCCGCCTCACCGCGCCCGACAGGGTCTGGGGACCCCAGGCGGGGACGACGACCTCGTCGCCCGGCCCGCATCCCAGAGCGCCGAGGACCAGCAGCAGGCCGCCCGCCGTGGAGGCGCAGCCCACGACGTGCGCGGCACCCAGTTCGGTGCCGAAGGCGGTTTCGAACAGCGCCGTGCGCGACTTGAGGATGAACTCGTCGGCCTCCGCTGCCTCCAGGACCGATTCGAGGATCTGGTCGGTGAGTCCGGCGTAGCGGGCGGTGTCGCCGCGGAGCGAAATGCGCATCGTGGTGTCCTCGGTCATCGGGGGCCCCCGTGGAAGGCGTGGATCAGGTCGCACACGCGGTCGACCTGCTCGTCGGTGAGGTCCGGGTAGAGGGGCAGCCCGACGGCCCGCTCGGCGGCGGCCTTCGCCACGGGGACGGGATGGCGTGCGCCGGGCAGGTCGCGGAAGCAGGGCTGTTCGGTCAGCGGCCGGGGGTAGTAGATCTCCGTGCCGACCTCGTGGGCGGTCAGGTACTCGATCAGCTCGGTCCGGCGGTCCGTCTCGATGAGATAGACGTACCAGACGGTAGAGCCCTGCTCCTTGGCCGGTGCGACGACCGGGGTGGTCACCACCGGCGCGAGCGGTTCGAGCCGGCGTGTGTAGTGCGCCGCCAGTCGCGCCCTGCGGTCGATGTCCTGGTCCAGTACGGACAGCCGGGTCAGCAGCACGGCCGCCTGGATCTCGTCACAGACGCTGTGGGCGGCCTCCGCCGGGTCCCCATCCCCGACGGACTCCTCGGCCGACCTCAACCGGCGCACCCGCTGGGCCAGTTCGTCGTCGTCGGTGAGGACCATGCCCGCGTCGCCCCACGCGCCCAGGGTCTTCGTGGGGAAGAAGGAGAGCACTCCGCCGCGGCCCCACAGGCCCGCGTGCCGCCCGGCCACCCGCATGCCGATGGCTTCCGCGCTGTCCTCGAAGAGCTCCAGCCCGTGCTCGTCCGCGATGTCGCGCAGGACGGCGATGTCCGCCGTCCGGTGAAAGAGGTGAACCGCCATGATGGCCTTGGTACGAGGCCCGATGGCAGCCCTGACCGCCGCCGGATCAAGGGCGTACGACCTCGGGTCCACGTCCACGAAGACCGGTTCGGCGCCCACGTGGACCACGCAGGACGCCGTCGCGAAGAAGGTGTACGCGGGGACCACGACCTCGTCGCCGGGGCCGATGCCCGCGGCTTGGAGCATCAGGATCAGTGCGTCCGTGCCGTTGCCGCAGGCGATGGCGTTGCGAGCCCCCGTGTACTGCGCGATGCGCTCCTCCAGTTCGCCGACCAGAGGGCCCTGGACGAAGGTGCCGCGTGCGGCGGCCTGCCGGACGAGTCCGGACACCTCGGGCCACTGACGGCGGACGGAGGCGGCGCCGCTGAAGAACGGCACCGGTGGATTGCTGGTCATGGAGAGCCTTTCACTCCTCGAAAGCATGAGAATCGGGGCGCCCCAGAAGCGACGGTGCGTCACCGGGGACGGCCGCGGCGGAGGCGGCGGCGAGCAGTTCGGTCACGCGTGCGTGCAGCCGCAGGTCGGTTCCCGCCGGCCGCTCCTCACTGCCGGTGAAGTACCGGTAGCAGTCCTCGACGAACGTGGTCAGCGGGGCGTCGGGAAGCAGGGTCCGGTCGCGCTCGCCGGTCACCTGGATCTGGCCGAACGGATCGTCCCCGCCGATGGGGTAGTGGGCCACGATCTCTCCCTCGGTCCCGCGCAGCCGCAGCCGGCGTATGCGCACGGGTGAGGTGAGATCGCTCGTCAGCGTGGTGACGAGACCGTCCCTGTGGCGCAGACACACTGTGGCCCCTCCCAGCATCCGGTCCTGGCCGGCCGGATTCCGCAACGGCCACGAGACCGCCTCGACGCTCTCGGCGTCCCCGAACAAGTGCAGGGCGAGCAGCATCTGATGAGGCAGTTCGACCTCGAAGGCGCTGGAGTGCGCCGAGTTCTCGAAGCTGCGCCGGAAGCGTGGTTTGCTCTGCTCCACGTGCAACGAGACCGGCCGCCCGATGCGGCCGGCGGCGAGCAGCTCCACGACGCGGCGGGTGATCGTGCTGGAGGGCCAGACCGCGACGGGCAGCACGTCCACGCCGCAGTCGCGGATCAGGTCCGTCAGCTCACGCGCGGCGGCCGGGCTCTCCGCGAACGGCTTCTCCATGATCACCCTGCGGATTCCCGCGGCGGCCAGGTCCCGGATCGTCCTCGCCCGGTCGCGTACCGGGGTCGCGACGTGGACCACGGCCGACGCCGGCGAGCCGAGAGCAGCCAGCGCCTGCGGCAAGGAGCTGAGCCAGCGGCTGCCCGGCAGCGGGTCCACCGGACGCACCGGGTCCACCACCAGCGCCTCGCCCCGTGGCACCGCCCCGCGCCCGGCCAGGGCGATGAGGATACGGTGGTGGAGATCCCGCCCCGCGTGCCCGTACCCGACGATCACCGACTCGACCGGGTGGTCCGTGGGCTCGCTGCGGGGAAGCGCGCGAACCGGCGTCGGCGCGGTCACAGGTGGTGGATCCCGTCACCCGCGGCGGCGAGGTTCCAGGTGTCGAGCACCAGAGGGGCCGCGTACCACAACGGGCGGTCGACGACCTGACGGCTCGCGGTCATGAGGACCACGCAGTCGTGGGCGGTGACGGTGGAGCGGTCCCACGTCGCCCTCTCCAGGAGCTCGCCGTCCACGAGGATCTCCTCCACGAGCGGATCGACGTAGGAGACCTTGGCACCCCGCCGGTGGAGCTCCGATATCACCTCCAGGGAAGGTGAGTTGCGCATGTCGGCGACACCGGCCTTGTAGGTGGCCCCGACCACGAGCACCCGGGCGGTGGAGACGTCCTTGTCCGAGTCGGTGAGAAGCTCCGCCAGCCGGTCGACCACCTGCATCGGGCGCCGCTTCGCGGCCTCGCACGCCTGGTCCACCAGGGGCAGGGCCACGTTCAGGTCGGTGGCCACCGACCTGAGGAAGTGCGGGTCCACGGGGATGCACTCTCCCCCGATGCCGGGCCCCGGGCGATGCGCGAGGAACCCGTACGGCTTGGTCTCCGCCGCGTCGATCACGTCATGGACGGAGATGCCGATGCCGTTGCACAGCGCCTCCAGTTCATAGGTGAGCGTGATGTTGACCAGGCGGAAGGTGTTCTCGAAGACCTTGGCGGTCTCCGCGACCTCCAGGCTGTTGACCGGTACGACGACCTTGCAGACCGAGGCCAGCAGCCGCCGGGCACGCAGGCCGCTCTCCTCGTTGATCCCGCCGACCAGCTTCGGGGTGTTCTCCAGGTTCCAGCCCTCGGTGTTGGCGGGGTTGATCCGCTCCGGGGCGTTGGCCACGAAGAAGCCCTCGCCGGGCGTGAGACCGAGCCGTCGGCCGAGCTCGGCGGCCGCCCGGGCGGTGGTGCCCGGAGGGACGGTCGACTGCACGATGATGAGCGCACCCGGCTTGATCCGCTCCGCCAGCACCCCGAAGACGCTGTGGAAAGCGCGCAGGTCGGGCACTCCCTCCGAGGCAGTCGGCGTGGGCACGCAGACGATCACCGCGTTCACTTCCCCGAGTACCCGGCTGTCGCTCGTGACGTCCAGCGAGCCACCGGTGACGGCGAGATCCTCGTCGCGCACGTCGGCCAGGTAGGAGTGGCCGCCGCGCAGCGAGGCGAGCTTCACCTCGTCGATGTCGTAACCGGTCACCTCATGACCGGCGTTGGCCAGGCCGAGCGCGAGAGGCAGGCCGGTGTAGCCCAGGCCGATGACGCCCACGCGGATCGGGCCGGGCAGGGCGTCGCTGTTGTCGGATGTCATGGTGTCCCCGTAGGTGAGGTGGAGGCGATGAAGGATGGGCCGGGCGGCGTGCGGGAGAGCGGCATCCGGCGTGAGCCGGCGCGACCGGTGGGTACGGACTGGGTGGGGCCCGGCGGACCGGGGCCGGACGGAGCGCGGCGGCCGGTGCGGTGCACCGCAGGGCGCCGGATCGTCCACGCCGCGGAAACCGTGCGGGCGGTTCCGCGACGCCGCGAGGCGCCGTGCGGACATCGGGATCCGGCCGCGATCCGCCGGACACCACCTAGGCCGTGTCTGACCATTCCCGCCGGGCGGGCGGCGCCCGGCACGGCACCTCGCGGCGTTGTCGGATTACCCGAGTACATCCGGTACACGGGCGATCCTCCGCCTTGTGATGCACCGCGCCGGACACCACCCGCTGATCCGACGCGAACTACCAGACACGGCCTAGGGCTGCTCGCCCTTGCTCAGCGCCGCGAACCGGTGCCGGTTCACGGGGTCGAGACGGGCGAGGACCCGGGAGACCTCGTCGTGCGCGTCAGGGTTCAGGAAGCGCGCGTAGACGAGCCCTTCTTCGTGCAGACAGCCGCGCAGCACCTTGATGTGATGCGCCGCCTTCCCGAAGTGGACTCGTTCGAGGCCCAGTTCGATGGCGACGCGGACCGGCTCCACGTATCCCACGTTGATGTAGACGCGGGCGTCGTCCTGTACGGAGCCGCTGTTGCCGTATCGAAGCACGTTGAGAACGCCGTGCCCGTGGAAACCCATGGAATACCCTGCGAGTCCGTCCGGCGACTCGGCTCCGCACCACGTCGCGGAGGTGACGAGACGATCGAAGCGCCTGAACGACTCCTCGGTGAACTCCACTTCCGGCCTGCGGTACTTGTCCATCAGGGCACGGTGCTGTTCCGCCATCACGACGGCCAGATCTCCCGCCTTCTCCGGGCGCGTCAGTTCGATGCCGCTGCGGAGAAAGTGGTTCATGTCGTTGCGGAACCGCTTGCGCGGCCCGCGCGGCAGCGACGAGAGGAACTCGTCGATGTTGTTGCCCGCCACCGGAAGATAGAAGTCGCCCTCGTAGAAGGCCGAGGCGAAACCGGCCGGCTCCAGCGCCTCCCGGAGCGGTCCGTCCGATCCGAGGACGAACGGCAGGACGACCGCGTCGAGCGCGTTGGCCGCGGCCCACTCCGTGATCTCTTCGACGAAACCGCGCAGCGCCTCGGGCCCCGCCGCGTACACGCGGGAGCGCAGGCGGATCGGCACCCCGACGATCAGGTGGGACGGCATCCGGGCCGTCATCGCCGGATCGCCGGTGAAGTCGCCGAACCGGAAGGTCACAGGAACGTGTTGACGGTAGACATAGGCCGGTGCGAAAGCGGTGAGCGTGCCGTCGG
Organism: Streptomyces sp. NPDC005576; assembly: GCF_042871745.1. NCBI lineage: Bacteria > Bacillati > Actinomycetota > Actinomycetes > Kitasatosporales > Streptomycetaceae > Streptomyces > Streptomyces sp. NPDC005576. The sequence goes on from NZ_JBIAJC010000003.1 coordinate 186,391, forward strand.
CGGCCCGGTCGTGGAAGTACAGCGCACGGGCCCGGCCCCGGTGCTCCTCCTCCACGAAGGAGAGGAAGGGTTTGCCGAAGAGGCAGTCGCCCAGGGCTTCCAGCTCCGGTTCGCTGAAATCGGCGATGCTCTCTGATACCTGCATGTGCGTTCTCCTGCGCTCACCGCTCGGATGGATCGGAAGGGTTCGGGCGAGTCCGGCAATTCCCGTCGGGCCGACGCGCGTTGCCGGGCGGCCCTCGGACGGTCGGCCCGGGGACGGATGGTCCGCGGGCCGACCGCACCGGCCCCTTGGTCAGAGGGAGGTGAAGCGGGGCACCGCCCCGGTCCAGTCCGGGTTCACGGCCTGCATGGGGGTCACGTCGTCACGGGTGCGGACCCCGCACTTCTCCCACTGCTCGTGCAGCCGTGCCACGGCGTCGAGGTCGAGCTCGACCCCGAGACCCGGCGCGTCGGGCACCCTGACCTCGCCGTCGACGAAGGAGAGTGCGCCGGGGACCACGATCTCCTCCGTCTGCCACGGCGTGTGCGTGTCGCAGGCGTAGGCCAGGCTGCGGGACACCGCGCCGAAGTGGGTCATCGCCGCGAGGCTGACGCCCAGGTGGGTGTTGGAGTGCATGGAGAGCGACAGGCCGAAGGTGTCGCAGAGGACGTCCAGTGCGACCGACTGGCGCAGGCCGCCCCAGAAGTGGTGGTCGGAGAGGATGATCTGCGGAGCACCCTCGCGCACGGCCTCGGGGATGTCCTCGAACGCGGTGACGCACATGTTGGTGGCCAGCGGCATGGAGACGCGGCGCGCCACCTCGGCCATGGCCGGCGTGCCGTCGACCGGGTCCTCCAGGTACTCCAGCTCCCCTTCCAGCCGCTTGCCCACCTCCACGGCCACGTCCACGGTCCAGGCGGCGTTGGGGTCGATGCGCACGGGGTGGTTCGGGAACGCCTCACGGAGCGCCAGCACGGTGTCGACCTCGGTGCCGGGAGGCAGGACGCCGCCCTTGACCTTCAGCGAGGTGAACCCGTACTCGGAGACCATGCGGCGGGCCTGCTCCACCATCGCCTCGGGGGTGAGGACCTCGCCCCAGGAGTCGGCCTCGTACGGCCGCGTGGGGTGTTCGGCCCACTTGTAGAACAGGTACGCGCTGTAGGGGACGGCGTCCCGGATCTTGCCGCCGAGAAGTTCGTGGACCGGGCGGCCGAGGGCCTTGCCCTGGATGTCCAGGCAGGCGACCTCGAAGGCGGAGAAGACCGCCGCGCGGGTCTTGCTGGAGGCCGCGTTGGCCATGGGGTACCCCGCGCCCACCGGGAGTTCGCGAGACCCCTCGCGTTCGAAGGCGGACAGCACCTCGGCGACGGTCTTCGCCAGGACGTTGGTGGCGAAGGGGTCGGTACCGATCAGCCGGGGGGCCACCGCCCGCAGCCAGGTGAGCATCTGGTCGTCGCCGTACGTCTCACCGAGCCCGGTGAAACCGTCGTCGGTGTGCACCTGGATCACCGACCGCAGTGCGTGGGTCTGGTGCACTCCCTCGGAGTTCAGCAGCGGGGGGTCCTTGACCGCGATGGGCGTGATGTTGACGGACGTGATGATCATTCGGGTTCGCTCTCCGGTCGTCGTGGAAGGCAGCCTGGTGGCAGGTGTGCCCCTGGAAGGTGGCTGTGGTCTGCCGGTACAGGGCAGGAGGAATGGGGACGAGGGCGCGCGTCGGCCCGCGACGGCGGACCGGCGGGCGGTGTCCGGCGGATCGTGGCCGGGCGCGGGACGTGGTCCGGTGTCGTGTCCGGCACAGCGCCCCGGTCACGACCGCCGGACCCCACTCAAGCGGGGTCGGTGATGACCGTGTTCTCGTGGAACCAGTCGTGGACCTCGGTGAGTACCCGCTCGACTTCCTGGCGCGAGGCACCCGTCACCAGGACGGAGGCGATCTTCTCCGTGCTGAGCAGGGCGCCCGCGAGGACGGTCCCGGGCTGCGCGTGCCGGTTGTAGACGCTGACACCCGGAACCGGGCACTGCTCCGGAATCTCGGTCAGCGTGCCGGGGCGGGGCGGAAAGAGAGTCAGTCCGGCCATCCGCAGCGGCTGCCGCGGGAGTCGGGGCGGGTCGTTGGCGGTGAGGGACCTCAGGTGGTACTCGGGAAGCCTGACTCCGAAGCCGAGTTCGAGCATTTCCTCGATGAGGCCGCCCCCCATCCGCGCGGCGATCTCGTTGAAGACGAGGCCGGTCTCCCCGTCCTGCCCCCGGAAGATCTCCGCGTGGAACACGCAGTCATCCGGGGAGGGGAGGGCCGCCAGCGCATCGAGGGTCATGGCGCGCAGCTGTTCGGCGAGCGGGTCCGCGGGGTCCATCATCGCGCTGCGGATCGAACGACCCCTGCGGATGTCCAGGCAGGTGGTGTCGCCCTGACTGGACGGCCATATCAACTGGACCTCGCCACCCCGTAGCACACCGTCGATGTGGAAGAGCTCGTGGTCGAGGTAGGTCTCGGCCAGCAGGTGAGCACCGTCGTCCGTGCCCAGTTCGGGGTGGCGGGACAGCAGGTCCGGCAGGTCGTCGGGAGAGCGCAGCACGTCGATGTCCATCGAGCCCCCGCCGCGGCGCGGTTTCACCACCACGGGATATCCGTGCGCGGCGACGAAGTCCAGGAGATCCGTGGTGTGGGTGACGGCGGCGAAGGGGAGGAGCGGGACCCCCGCTTCCGCAAGGACGGACTTCATGGCGAACTTGTCGCGGAACGCGATGACGCTCTGGGCCGACTGGCCGGGGATACCCATGGCGGCCCGGAGCCGGGCTCCGCGCAGCAGGTCGAACTCGGAGACGGCGAGCAGCCGTTGGAAACCCCACTTCTCGTGCAGTTCCAGAGCCCGGAGCTCCACCTTCGCGTCGAAGTGGAAGTCCTTCACGATCTCGACGTGCGCATAGCCGGCGAGTACGGCGTCCCGCTCGTCCGGATCCGCCGGCACAGCTGCTGCGTCGGTGATCAGGACGACGTCGTGGGCGTCCCCGAGGAAGCGGTCGTAGCGCCGCTGGGCCAGGGGGGTCCGGTTGAGGACGAGGAACCGCATACGTACTCCAAATGGGGGCGTCACGGCTGGTCGGTGTCCGGGGTCGGCCGGACAGCATTGAGGGGGCCGCGTCGGTGCTGAGCGTGAGTGGTCGTGATTACGGAAGGGCCGTCAAGGTTTCGCCCCGGGCGCCAAGAGGCCGCGCAAGCCGTGCCCCGGAGCGGGTGTCTTCGCCCCGCCGGGCTCCACGCACCGACGGTGGACCTGGTGTGCAGTCCATGGATTGCCTACGTGCCTGCAGTTGTGGTGCGCACCCCGATTTCCGGGCAGCCGCAAGCCCGGCAGGAACCGGAGGAATCTGTTGTTATTTCTGCCCGAGAGATAATGGAGATGACCGGACGCGCGGTTTCCGGTTCGCTGTCCCGCTCTGCGAAAACCTGGATGCACTTGCCGAAGGGGCCCCCGTGATTCTTGCGGGAAAATTAAATCTTGGCGTTCTGTGCGGAACACGTTTCACGGGATTTCCTGCGGAGTCCGGTGCGAGCGGGGCGTCTTTCCGCTCCTTTGTTGCGTCCAGCCGTGAGAACTGGTCGGATGCGACACGGTGCCGCCTCGGCCGCACGGTGCTTCGGGCCGGCGGCGCGTGACTGCCCCGAACAGCCCTTCTGCGCAACCCGGTGGGGGCCCCGGGCTCCTGGTGGCACGTGACAGTGGCTGGGAAGCCGACCGGGTCGGGCTCCCGGTGAAACTTCTCAGTGGTTCGGCCGGATAAGAGTATGCGGCTCGTCTGGTCAGCGATTCAAGCAGATTCTGATGCGAGTTCCAAGAACATCAGGATGCGTAAATGCCCCCGGCTGTCCGGCGGTTGGGGGTGGGCGACTGTTCGGCGATTCACAATTTGAGGACTATGCCAATGGGTTTTGCGGCTGTCAAGCAAAGTCCAGAAGGTGGGCGGCCGTGATCCGGTAAGAAACGTTGGACGCAAATGCGCGGAGTGTCCGGAATCGCGCATCAGTCTCCACCGGTGCTCTGACCAACGTGAAGATTGGTTAAAGAAATTACTCCCGGAGCTGGTGCGCACGTAGCCGGTTCGCAGTTGCAACTCGCCTTCTGTGCAGGGAAGTCGAGGGCCGACGGAGTGCGGTGTGACACGGTGTCGGGCCGAAGGCGGCACGGGTTCACCTCTTGACGGTCGGCCATGATCATTGGCAGCATCCTGGCGACACCGAGACAACTGTTCGAGCGCCTGGGAAATCACCGCCGAGTCAGGACGATGGGGAACCCGCGCGAGCACGTGCCCCTCGGTGGATACCTCTTCGCAGGGCTGTGCGTCGACCGGCTCACGGAGAGCGGTGGGTGCCCGGGAGATCACGGCGGCAGGCTGGACCCGGAGCTGCCCCCGCACGTTGCTCTGGTGGGGCAGGTGGATGTGGAGGTCGTACCACCATGTTCCGTCGCCCTCTTCGCCCGCTCTTCACTATGGCGTACAGGTGCCGTCCGTCCGGGAGCGTGATACCGACCAGGGGGGGCGTCGGCGTGCGGGAGGGCAAGCTCCGTGCTGGTGCCGCTGCCGCCGTCGCCCGTCAGCAGGGGACGGAATCCTCGCCGCGCGGGTCGGGGACGAAGGGTGGGGTAGCCATCGGGTGTGCCGGCCACCGGCACACCGAACCGCCCGCACACCGAACCGCCCGCACACCGAACCGCCCGCACACCGAACCGCCCGCACACCGAACCGCCCGCACGCCAAACCGCCCGCACGCCAAACCGCACGCACGCCAAACCGCCCGCGCACCGAACCGCCCGCACACCGTGAGGAAACGCCATGACCGTGTCCGACCGCTACCGCACCGCGTGGGAAGGCTTTTGGCAGAGTGGTTCCGGCGAGCAGGGCGAACCGTTCTGGGACGCGGATCCGGCCGTGACGGCGCGGCGCGACCTCGAGCACCTCACCCCGTACGCCGACCACTCCCTGCCGGTCGCCGACCTCGGGTGCGGCAACGGCACCCAGACCCGGTTCCTCGCCACGCGTTTCACCCCCGCCGTCGGCGTCGACCTCTCCGCCGCCGCCGTCGCCCACGCGCGCCGGTCCGATCCGAGCGGAGCCGCGACGTACGAGCAGCTCAACCTCGCCGATCCGGCGCAGACCGGCGCGCTGCACGAGCGCCTCGGCGACAGCAACGTCTACATGCGGGCCGTCCTGCACCAGAGCGACCGCGAGGACCGTCCTGCGGTAGCCGCCGCCGTCGCCCAGTTGCTCGGCGCGCGAGGCAGGGCCCTGATCATGGAGCCGACCGGTCAGGCCAAGGCGGTCATCGCCGCCGTCGCCGCTCAGCCCGGCGGCCCTTCCCCCAAGCTGCGCCGTGTCGAGGAGAACGACCTGCGCCCCGGCGAGGTCGCCGAGGGCGAAATCGCCGCCCTGCTGCGGGCGGCGGGGCTCACCGTCCTCGGCGAAGGCGCCACCGCCCTCACCATGAGCGAGACCCGCTCCGACGGCTCCACGGTGGAACTTCCCGCCCGTTGGTTCGTCGCCGCCCGCGCCTGACCCCGATCCGTGCGGCGGACCCCTGGACGGGAGAGCTGCGTTTCGCCCCGCCGCCCCGCCGCCCCGCCGCCCCGCCGCCTTGGGCGCGACGGCTATGGGGCGGGCCCGGAGTGGCTGGTTTTCCCGCGCCGCCGCGATACCAGTCCGGTATCATCGGCTCCATGGCAATGACACTCCGACTCCCCGACGACCTCGACGCGAAGCTCACCGAGCGTGCTCGTCGCGAGCACCGCAGCAAGCAGGAACTCGCCATCGAGGCGATCCGCGAAGCCCAGAACCGGGCCGAACTGAAGGTCGATGACGTCCTCGCCGAGCTCATGGACAGCGATGCGGAGATCCTGGATTACCTGAAGTGACCGAGGTGCGCTACCTCCAGATCGACGAGATCCTGACCATCGCCCGCGCGGTCAACGGTACCGAGCACAGCGTGCGTGACATGGGGCTCATGGTGTCAGCGGTCGAGCGGCCGCGGACCAACGTGTTCGGGTCCGAGCTGTATCCCACGCTGCACGAGAAGGCGGCCGCGCTGCTGCACTCCGTCGCCCGCAATCATGCGCTGATCGATGGCAACAAGCGCACCGCCTGGCTCGCCATGCGCGTCTTCCTGCGGCTCAACGGCCTCGGCGCTGGTACCGCTCCACCGCCTGTCTCCATCGCCGGACCGTTCGTGGAGGACGTCGCGCAGGACACCATCGATGTCCCGGTCATCGCCAAGCGGCTCTCGGCCTGGTTCCCCGTTTCCTGAGCGATCGCGACGTGCCGCCCGTGCCGCCCGTCCGTGCGTGCCGTGCGTGCCGTCCGTCCGAGGAAGCGCGGGGCCGCCGATGTCCGGTCCGTGCGATCGCACGGCGGAGGGGAGTCCTGACGCCAGCGGTAGGTCGAGTGCCGGTCGGCACGAGCTCGACGCGGCGCGGGCAGGTGCCGTGGCGACCGTGGCGCTACTCGGCCGACGACTACCGCGCGGCGATCACTGCCGCCGGCCCCCATCGCCGCCCGCTGACCGGGGTCCCGGCCTCGTCGCCGTGGGACCCCGACCTGGCGCGCGCCCTCGCGGAGCACGGGGTGCGCGTGGAGGAGGAGGCGGTGTGGGAAGCGCTGTCGGCGGACCTCGCGGGGTGAGTCGTACGGGACGAGGGGTACGCGCGACCCCCTCGGGTGGGGTCGGCACTTCCGGTGCCGGTGAGCCGTGTATCAGGCCCGGTTCTCCGCATGGAACATCCAGGCGTGTTTCTCCAGTTCGGCAGTGAGTCCGATGAGGAGATCCTGGGTCACGACATCCACGGGGCCCGTCTCGTCGATGCGCCGACGGACCCTGTCGATCACTGCGGAGAAGGCGGCGCTCAGGGCCGCGACGGCCTCGCTGTCCTTCGCCCAGCCCGACGGGAAAGCGGGCACACCGCTACGTTCCGCTATCGTGGCGGCCCGTCCGTCCGGGCTGACGCCCAGAGTGGCCGCACGCTCGGCCACGGTGTCGGCGTAGTCGCGCGCGAGGACGGCAGCTTCGTCGAGCTGGACGTGTACGGAGCGGAAACGCGGCCCGTACAGGTTCCAGTGAGCCTGTTTGGCGACCAGGGACAGGTCGAGGAGGTCGACCAGGGTCGCCTGCAGAGCCCTGCCCGCGGTCTCGCGGTCGCTCTGCCGAAGGGGGCTGGTGATGACCGGCATAGGAGTCGGCCTTTCGTCTGTGTTGTTGGTGTCCTGCACAGGGAGGAGCCGTCGGGCCGTTCGTGAGAATGGGCGCCAGATGCCCGTACCGGCTGGGCCAACGGCGGCTTCCAGGCTATGAACGGTCACGGCCCGCTCGAGGTTCAGTTCCTCCGGCGTGGGACGTCGCGCGGGGCGTACGGCCCTCGCCGCTGGACTTCTCCCCGCACTCGGCCGGGCCGATGCGCGAGAGCCACAAGGGGCGCGTCGGAGAAGGTCCGTCACCCGGTCGGGCACTCTGCCGGCCGAGGCGGGCGGCATCCGTCCGGCCGTGGTCACTCCCCGAGAACACCCTGCTTCTCCAGTGCTTTCCGCAGTGCCCGCACGGCGTAATAGGAGCGGCTCTTGACGGTACCGGGCGGTATGCCGAGGTGCGCCGCCGTCTGGGCCACGCCGCACTCCAGGACGTACATGAGGCGGATGACGGTTTGCTGCTGCTCAGTCAGCTCCCGGAGAGCCATCAACACCGCATGGGAGGTGATCGTGGAATCCGTGCTGTCCCAGGAGGCGTCCAGGTCCTCGACCGGCACGAGCTCCAGCGGCCTGAGCCGCCGGGCCCGATAGTGGTCGATGACGAGGTTCCTCGTCACGGTGAACAGCCACCGCCGGATGTGGACCCCGCGGGTGCTCAGGTACGGGGCGTGCTTCCAGGCCCGGGCGGCGGTCTCCTGGAGGATGTCCTCCGCCTTGTGCCAGTCGCCGTCGAGCAGGCGCGTGGCGTACCTGACGAGCATGGGCCTGTGCCGGTCGTAGATGTCTTGGACGAAGGCGTCGCAGCCGGCGTCCGATGTGGCGTGCCGGGCATGCGCCCGGGCCGGAGCGAGGGTGGTGGTTCCCGCTTCCAAGATGCCGTTCATGGGTGGTGCCCATTTCTTGGTCGAGTGCTGTGGCGTGCTCTTCCCCGTGCGCGGGTGAGCGGCTCAACACTCGTGGGGAGCCCTTAACCGAACCTTGTCGCTCCCTGACCCCGACCTTTCGTATCGGTCCACCGGCCTTGTCGGGGGGCCGCCGGCCGGAGCGAGCGGGGTTGTCCCGGCCGAGTACGGACCGCCGCTCATCATCAGCACCGCAGGGTGAACCGCCCTCTCGTCCCGAGCGTTCACAGGAGGGACACGCGCTCGGAGACCACGGTGCACGATTTCGCGGCGGGTGATTCCGGGAACGCCCGCCGGGCGTGTATCCCTCACCCACCATTCCCGTGCGCCCCGGCGTTGTCGCCGGGGCCGATACGGCGAGGAGAACGTCTGTGATCGGTTCACGGCTTCGCCGGGGCCTGCTGCCCGGAGGAGTGCGGTCCGGAATCCCGGGGCGTGGCCCGGCTCAGCAGCCGGAACCGTCCGGGGCGGTGGGAGAGACCTCGTACCGCTTCCCCTGCCGCTGGAGCTCAGCGGATCGCGGACGAGTGGCCCTCCGCCGAACCGTCCCGCGTCGGGTCCGGACGGGCCGGGCCACTCCTCGGAACCGGGAGCCGGTGGTTCCCCGCCGCTCTTTCCGGCACGGGGGGAGTGGGATCGGCATCCATGTCCAGGGCGGTGAGCCGGTCACGGACCTGCTGGGCGCTGTAGGACATGGCGCGCTCCTCGGCGCTGTCGAGGGCGTGGACCCAGTCCGCCCGGGCGCCTTCATGGTCGCCCAGGGCCAGCCGGGTGTCGCCGAGCCGCATCAACGTGCCGATCGCGTTCCTGTGGTCGCCCAGTTCTTCGAACGCCCGTGTCGCGCGCTGGTAGGTGGCCGCCGATTCCTCGTAACGGCCGAGCATGCGGAGGTTGTAGCCCGTTACGTCCCAGGCCTGGGCCAGCTGCCACGGCGCGTCCAGGCGTTGGAACAGAGCGATGCCCTCCTCGCTGTAGCGAAGGCTCTTCTCGAGATGCCCCAGGTTGGATTGGAACCAGGCGAGTTCGATGAGGCACTCGGCCAGCCACAACTCCTCACCTGTCTCCCGGGACAGCTCCAGCCCCCGCTCGGAGGCCGCGACGGCCTCCTGCGTCCGGCCGAACAGGAACAGCGCACACGCCGTGACGTAGTGGGCCCGGGCCTGCTCACCGGTCGCGCCGAGCTCCTCGAAGATCGTGGTGGCGCGTCGCAGGTGGTGGAGGGCCTCCTCCCGATGGCCGAGATAGCCGTGGATGCCGCCGAGGTGGCGTCGGCAACGGCCCTCTTCGAGGCGGTTGTTCTGGCGTCGGGCCACTTCGAGGGCGGGAGTCAGCGCGGTGATGGCTTCGGGCCAGAACTCCTGGCGGTTGAGGTACTCCTTGAGCGCCCAGGCCAGCCCGGTGGTGTGGCGGTCCAGCTTCTGGCTGACGGCGGTGTGGAGAAGGCCCGTCAGCACCCGGTGTTCGGCGGTGAGCCATCGGGTCGCCTGCTCGACGGTGGGGAGTTCCTCCGGAGTGACTCCCGGGGCGGGGGCACCGAGGTCGAGGTCGGACGACGTGTCCTGCTTGAGGAGCTGGTTGGCCTCGTACGCGGTGAACATGTAGTGGTCCAGGGACCGGAGAGTGGCGTCCTGGCGTTCCTCGGGGGTGTCGTGGGTCTGAGCGAGCTCGGTCGCGTAGCCGCGCAGGAGGTCGTGCAGGCTGTAGCGGCCGGGCAGCGGTTGTTCCACGAGGCAGGAACTGATCAGGGAGGCGAGTGCGCGGCGCGTCCGGGCGAGAGGGAGGCCGGCGAGGCCGGCGGCGGCGGGGGCGCTGAGGTCGGGGCCGGGGTGCAGGGCGAGCAGGCGGAAGAGCCGGGCACTGGACTCGTCCAGGGACCGGTAGGACCAGGAGAAGACGGCGCGTACATCGGTGCTGGTGTCGAACCCGCTGAACGCGTCGAGGCCGCTGTGACTCTGTCGCAGGTCGTCGGCGATGGCGCCCAGGGGGAAGGAGGGGTCGAGTTCGGCGCGGGCGGCGACCACGGCCAGGGCCAGGGGGAGTCGTCCGCACAGGCGGATGATGTCGGCTGCGGCGGTGGGCTCGTCCGCCACACGCTCGGTTCCCAAACGTCGCGCGAGGGCTTGGAGGGCCTCCGTCTGTGAGGGCAGCGGAAGGGTGAGGGGTTTGGCGCCGTCGGTGGTGATCAGGCCGGGAAGCTGGTTGCGACTGGTGATCAGCGTCAGGCAGCCCGCTCCCCCGGGGAGCAGAGGGCGGATCTGTTGCTCGTCGCGGGCGTTGTCCAGGACGAGGAGCACCTGCCGGTCGGCGAGAAGGCTGCGGAAGAGCGTGCTGCGGCCGGGGGTGTCCTCGGGGATGCGCTGGGCGGGAACCCCGAGGGCGGTGAGGAACCCGTGCAGGGCGTCGCCGGGTTCGACGGCGGGGGCGTGGGGATGGAATCCGCACAGGTTGACGAAGAGCTGCCCGTCGGGGAAGGCGGAGGCGATGCGGTGGGCGTGGTGGACGGCGAAGGTGGTCTTGCCGACACCGGGAGCACCGCTGATGACGACGACAGGGGCAGCGACCGGGTCGGGTGTGCCCGACGCGCCGCTCACGGCCGACAGCCACGCGCCCTCGGCCGCCCGCCCCACGTACACCGGAAGAGTGCGCGGCAGTTGTGCCGGAGGAACCGGGGGCGGCGAGGCGGCTCCCCCGTCGTCCGTGACCGGGGCGTGACGCGTGTCGGAGGGATCGGCTGCCCCGGCCGGTTCGTCGGGGGCCGGGTCGACGGGTGCGGTCGCCCCGTCTTGGTCCCGCCCCCCGGACCCGGCCGGATCGCTGTTGTCTCCGGCGGGCCCGCCCGGGGCGGACGCGGCGCCGAATCGGTGCAGCCCGACGGAGGGAAGGAGGGGCGGCAGGTCGTGGTGGAGGATGCCGTGGTGCAGGGCGCGCAGAGGCGGGCCCGGTTCAAGGCCGAGTTCGTCGGCGAGGTGCCGACGCAGGTCCGTGTAGCGCAGAAGCGCTTCGGGGTGCCGGCCTGCGAGGTAGAGGGCGCGCAGCAGCAGGGCCCATCCGGTCTCCCGCAGAGGGTGCTCCGTGGTCAGCTCCTGGGCGGTGTCCAGGGCTTCGGTGACCCGGCCTTGCAGAAGCAGGGCCGTCGTGCGGATCTCGCGGGTGGTCTGCCGCAGTTCTTCCAGGCGTGCTGTCTCGTGGGCGGCGAACAGGTGGTGCGCGGCGTCGGCGAACGCGGTGCCGCGCCACATCTCCAGGGCTTTCCGGGTTTCCTCCACTACGCGTTCGGGTCGGCCCTGGTCCATGAACCGGTGTGCCTGGGCGAGGGCGTGCTCGAAGCGCACGGTGTCGCGGCTCTCGGGCGGTACCCGCAGGGCGTACCCCAGGGGTTCGGTGACCAGCACCTCGTAGGTGCTCTGCCGGCGCAGGTGCCGGGGTTCCAGGACCGCTCGTACCTTGCTGACATGGGCGTGCAGGGAGCCCATCGCTCCGTCCGGTTTCCGTCCCGGCTGCTGCGGCCACAGCTCCTCGCACAGCGTCTGCGGGGCGACCGCCCGGCCGTCGGCGAGCAGCAGGCGGATCATGAGGAGCCGCTGCCTGCGCCGCCCCGGATCGAGTACCGTGCCCGCCCGTCGTACCACCAGCGGACCCAGCAGTCCGAAGTCGAGACCCTGTCCCGCAGCTGTCACCGTACCCACCAAGGATTCCGCTCGACGGCGCCACCGTCGGGGCACCCACATGGCCATGACCCCGCGGGCCTGTAGGAGGTGATCCACTGCCGCGGTGACGACAATCGGGCCCCGGGACACCCGGACCGCCGCGACTCTCCGCCGCGGTGACCTGTCCGCCGGGGTGAGGGGCCGGCGTAGGTGAAAGGGGCGAGGACCTCGTCGTCCGCTTCCCGCGTATCAAACAGGACATTAGCAGGAGGCCACCCGGCGCGATCGACGCCGTCGGCGGGCACGGGCCGCGTTGGCGGGGGCGCCCTCGCGACCGCGTGACCGGTGGCCATTCGTACCCAGCCTGTGGTGCGGAGCGGGGGTGGAGCGGGGCGACCCCCTGCCCGCAGGGCATCCGCGTACGCCCCTCACCTGCGATCCGGCGCGATCCGGCGTGAACCGGCGTGATCTCCACGGCGTTCAGGGGGAGAACGGTCGTCGTAAGGAGCGAGGGAAAGACATGGCCAACGTCGAAGGAACGAGTACCGCCCGGTTCGAGCCGGTCCGAGCTGCGCTGGCGGCGCACCTGGATTCGGGCGAGGAGCTGGGGGCATCGATCGCCGTCGATGTCGACGGAGTCATGGAAGTGGATCTGTGGGGCGGGCACACCGACGAGGCGCGGACCGTTCCGTGGCGTGAGGACACGGTGGTCAACCTGTGGTCGACCACCAAGACCCTCACCAATCTGGCGGCCCTCGTCCTCGTCGACCGGGGGGTACTGGACCTTCACCGTCCGGTCGCGCACTACTGGCCCGAATTCGCCGCTGAGGGCAAGCAGGACATCGAGGTGCGGCATGTCCTGGCACATACCTCCGGGCTCTCCGGCTGGCAGCAGCCCTTCACCATGGACCAGCTGTACGACCGGCAGGCCGCGAGCGCCCGGCTGGCCGCGCAGGCGCCCTGGTGGAAGCCGGGCAGTGCCTCGGGATACCACGTGCAGACGCAGGGTCAGCTCGTGGGAGAGCTTGTCCGGCGGGTCAGCGGCCGTACGCTGACGGAGTTCGTCGACACCGAGATCGCCACACCGTCGCGGGCCGACGTCCAGATCGGTGCGCGAGAGGCCGACTGGCCGCGTATCGCCGAGTTGGTCGCTCCGGCGCCGCTCTCCGGTATGCCCGCCGGCCTCGATCCCGACGGCATCTTCGTCAGGACGTTGCTCGGAAGCCCCGCCCGGGACGAGCACGTCGACACCCCGGAGTGGCGCCGTGCCGAACTCGGAGCCGTCAACGGGCACGGCAACGCACGAGGCATGGCCCGTGCCCTCTCCATGATCTCGCGGCGCGGAGAGGTGAACGGCGTCCGCGTCCTCTCCGAGGAAACGGTGGAGAAGGTCTTCGACGTACAGGCCGACGGAGTCGACCTGTTCCTGGGCGTCCCCGTGCGCTGGGGTGTCGGCTTCGCGCTCGCCGACACGAGGACGATGCCGCACATGCCCACCGGAAGAATCTGCTTCTGGGTCGGCCGGGGCGGTTCCCTCGTCATGATGGACCTCGATCGACGCCTCACGTTCTCGTACACGATGAACCGGCTGGGCGACGGACTCCTCGGCTCGGAGCGCACCCACAGCTACATCCGGCACGTCTACGAAGTCATGAACGCCACTGTCTGAGGAGTACGGGCCCCGTCGTGGAGGGGTCCGCACCCAGGACGAAAGACGACCCTCACCACGGCGCGTGATGCCCGCGGGACGCGCACGGCCAAGGGCTCGACACATCCGGAGACGGCCGGGCGACGTCCCTGCACGGTCGCGTCCGGCGCCCGCGAAGATCAGCTTGTTCTCGGCGTGAACCGATCCCGCTCTCCCCTCGTAGGTAGGGAACGCAAGACGTTCCACCGGCAGTGGGGCCCAGGCGTTACTCCGGGACCGAACGGGGTCACAGCCCGGCGGCCCGTACACGAGGCCGTTGCGGCGAGGCGCCCCTCATCCGATCCGCGCAGGCCATGTGGCGCCGACGGGCGTGCCCCACCCGGCAGCGCACCCCCACCCGGCAGCGCAGCCCCTCTCGGCGGCGCAGCTCGATCGCGCACCCCCACTCATCCACGCACCAGGGCACTCGGTGCTTCGTCTCTCGAACGCACCTGCCCGGTGGACAACCCCGGCCCCAAGCGGGCCGACACCCAAGGAAATGGATACACGCATGCGCATCACCCACCTGGCCCGTCCGAGTCGCAGATCCGCCCTGCTCGGCGTCACAGCGGCCGTAGGCCTGTCCGTCGCCGCGGTCACCCTTCCCGGTGTGGCCGGTGCCGCGCCCCGCCCCCAGGAGCGTCCGACGATCGTGCTGGAGCACGGGGCGTTCGCCGACGCCGCGAGTTGGGACGGCGTGGTCACCCGGCTGGAGCGTGCGGGCTACCCCGTGGTGGCCGCAGCCAACCCGCTGCGTGGTCCCGCGACTGACGCCGCGTACCTGCGCAGCGTCCTGGAGAACATCGACGGGCCCGTCGTCCTGGTCGGTCACTCCTACGGCGGCACCGTCATCAGCCAGGCCGCCGTCGGGCTGGAAGGCAAGGTGAAGGCGCTGGTCTACATCGCGGCGTTCCTGCCGGATGCGGGCGAGAGCTCGCTGGGCCTGACGAACAAGTTCCCCGGCAGCACCCTCGGCGACGCGATCGAGTCGGTCAACTACACGCTGCCCGACGGAAGTCAGGGCGCCGACGTGTACATCAAGCCGGAGAACTTCCGCCACCAGTTCGCAGCCGACGTGCCGGCCGCCAAGGCCAGGCTCATGGCAGCCGGGCAGCGCCCCGTCGCTGCCGCCGCCCTGGAGGAGCCCTCCACACAGGCTGCCTGGAAGACGATCCCCTCCTGGTCGCTGGTCACCACCGAGGACCTCAACATCCCGGTGGCCGCACAGCGCTTCATGGCGGTTCGGGCGCACGCGCACACGACCGAGATCGACGCCTCGCACGCGGTGTCCGTCTCGCGCCCCGATGCCGTGACCCGCGTGGTGGAGAAGGCGGCCCAGACGGTCCGCTGACCGGTGTGACCAGCAGCCAGCCGTGTTCCGTAACTCGTAACCCGTAAGCCGTAAGCCGCAACCGTGACGGCACTGTCATCCGCGCCCGTCACCACCCGTCGCGTACTCACCGAAAGGCACCACCCATCATGGCGTTCATCACCGTCGGCCAGGAGAATTCCGCCCCGATCGAGCTGTACTACGAGGACCACGGCACCGGGCAGCCCGTCGTACTGATCCACGGCTACCCGCTCGACGGCCACTCCTGGGAGAAGCAGTCCGCCGCCCTGCTGTCGGCCGGCTACCGCGTGATCACGTACGACCGGCGCGGCTTCGGCCGGTCCGGCCGGCCCACCACCGGCTACGACTACGACACCTTCGCCGCCGACCTGAACACACTCCTGGAAACCCTCGACCTCCACGACGCCGTCCTGGTCGGCTTCTCCATGGGGACCGGCGAAGTCGGCCGCTACCTGGGCACCTACGGCTCCGCCCGGATCGCCAAGGCGGCCTTCCTCGCCTCCCTCGAACCCTTCCTGCTCAAGACGGACGACAACCCCGGCGGCGTCGACGGCACCATCTTCAAGGACATCGAGGGGGCCGTCACCGCCGACCGCTACGCCTACTTCACCGCGTTCTACGAGGACTTCTACAACCTCGACGAGAACCTCGGCTCCCGCATCAGCGAGGAGGCCGTCCGCAACAGCTGGAACGTTGCCGCCGGAGCCTCCGCGTACGCATCCCTGGCCTGCGTGGCGACCTGGTCCACCGACTTCCGTGCCGACCTTCCCAAGATCGACGTCCCTGCCCTGATCCTGCACGGCACCGCTGACCGCATCCTGCCCATCGAGTCCACCGGCGACCTCTTCCACCAGGCAGTCCCGCAGGCCGACTACGTCGTCATCGACGGCGCGCCCCACGGCCTGCTGTGGACCCACGCCCAGGAGGTCACCGAGGCGCTCCTCACCTTCCTCGCCAAGTGACCGACTGCCGAGGGCTCTCCGACCGGAAGCGGAGAGGCGGCCCGTTACGCGGAGGGTGCGCGGCTGAGACGGCGCGTTCGTTCGCGGGCCGCTCGTCGAGAGGACCGTGAAGCTTGCGCACCCCGTTGAAGTCCGCGCAGTCCGGTGACGCCTGCGCACCCCGCCGTCGTGCCCACGACGGCGGGGTCCACGCGTGCCGTAATCCGGACGGAACCGCCGCCCACTGGCACTTCCCCTTTCCCCCACGGGTGGCGTGGGGTGCCACTAACCTCGATCTTTCATGATGGGCCGCCGACGGAGTCGGTGGCCCATTTCGTTGCCGGTGGCCGCAGTTGGGCAGGCCGGGGACCCGAGTGTCGTGTCGGGTGGACGCCGGGTTCCCCTGCTCCGGGATGGAACGTTCTCTTGCAGGTATGGGCGGATCTGCTGCTCAGCCGGGGTTCAGGAGCACGTCGAGACGTTCGATCGCGTCCGTGATGACGTCTGTCCAGGGCCAGTGGCGTGCGAATCTCAGGTGCTGGCGGCGGGCAGTTGTGACGATCTGGGCGGCGGCGGAGAAGAGGCGGAGCCGCAGGCGGCGGGGGGTTCGGCGGCTGGTGTCCAAGCGGTGGGCGAGACGGTGAGGGCGGCCTGGTGGATGTGGTCGGTGATGGTCATGTCGACCGAGTACGACGGCCACCTGCCGCGCTGGGCGAGCCAGGCGGTGAACTCGTGGGTGCCGCCTGCGGAGTCGGTGCGGATCAGCGTCCGGTGTCCTCGCCGGTACTTCTTCGGGAGCTGGGCCAGGGCGAGCCGGGCGGTGGTGATGTGGTCGGTGGCGGTGTTGGAGCCCGCGTTCCCGGGCCGCAATAGCGCGGCCACCGGTTCCCCGGTCCCGCCTTTCCCGTGGTCGACGAACGCCGTCAGGGGATGGTGCCCGAAGGACTTCTTCCAGGTCGCGGTGGTGTCCTGTTTCTCGGAGTGCGCCAGTACGAGCACCCCGTCGATGTCCACGATCACCTGCCCGCCGGCGTCGGGAGCCGATGGGCCGGCGAGTTTCCAGACGTGTACGCGGGCTTGGGCCCGTGCGGTTCGGATCGCGTCCAGTGCTCTCGGCCCGGCAGCGGCGAGGGCATCGATGAGTCGGGAGATGCTGGGATCCGATGCGGCCGAACCGAACACGGCCGGTTCGGCCCGCACCATGCCCGCGTCCGCCAGACAGTTCCCACCGAGCGCGACCGCGAGGGCCACATCCAGCAAGATCTTACCCGGCTCGTGCACCGTCCGCGGCTTGCGCCACGGTGTCAGTACCGTCGATATCGCCTGATCCAGACCGGACTTGCGGACCGTCTCCCCCAGCAGGACGCCTCCCGCTTGCGAGACCACCGTGCGGCCACCGCCCCCGAGGCGAACACGAGGATACAAACCGATACGCTTTTTCACCTGGGAAGTGCCTCCGACGGTGGCAGGAACAAGGGCCTCAACAATCCTTATTCTTGCTGGTCAGAGGCGTTTTTCGTTTGCCTGACCACCCGTCGGACACCAGGCTTCGCGAGAGCGTGATGCTAATTGACCGGCCCGAAAATGTCTGCGCCCCGGCCTGGTGCGGGGGTACGGTCCGCCGGTGATAGATGAAGATGGACACTTCGGAGAACGTGTAGCAGAGCACTACGACCAGTCCTCAAGTTCGGAGTTCCAGCCGGGCGTTATCGAGCAGACTGTGGAGGTTCTGGCAGAGCTCGCCGACGGCGGGCGAGCCCTGGAGCTGGCGATCGGCACGGGGCGCATCGCGCTGCCGCTCGCGCGTCGAGGCGTATCGGTGCACGGCATTGAGCTGTCCCGGGCGATGGTGGCCCGTATGCGTGCCAAGCCCGGGGCTGAGGGAATCGATGTCGCGATCGGCGACTTCGCCACCACGACGGTGGACACGAAGACGGAGGGGCCTTTCTCGCTGGCCTATCTGGTCTACAACACCATCATGAACCTGGCCAGCCAGGAAGCTCAGGTTGCCTGCTTCCGTAACGTCGCCCAGCACCTTGCTCCTGGAGGATGTTTTGTTATCGAGGTTATGGTCCCGGAACTTCGCAAGATCCCGCCCGGGCAGAACATCGTCCCGTTCCACACGAGTCCGGCAGGGTGGGCTTATACCGTCTACGACACCGTCACCCAGGACGCGACCTGCCATTACATCGAGATCGCGAAGGATGGCCGCGGCGAGGCCCGCTCAGTCCCCTTCCGCTATGTCTGGCCTGCCGAGCTGGACCTCATGGCTCAGCTCGCCGGCCTGCGCTTGCGTGACCGCTGGGACGGCTGGAACCGCCAGCCCTTCACCGAGAACAGCACCCAGCACGTCTCGGTCTGGGAGAAGCCGATCAGCTAAGAGCTGTCCCGCACTTCCTGGCGGGTGCGCGACGACAGCTACGGCACCTCGCCGCATTGTCGGGAACGTCCCCATACATCCAGTATGCGGACGCCCCTCCGCCTTGCGATGCACCGCATCCGCCGCCGCGCACTGATCCACCACGAATCGCGGGACAGCCCCTAGCGTGTATCCGCATGAGAGTGCTGATCATCGGCGGGAGCGGGTTCCTGGGTGACGAGCTGGTGCGACAGGCGGCTGTCGCCGGTCGCGTCACGGCCGCGACGTACCACTCCCGCCCAGGCAGCGCCCCCACCACCTCGTGGCACCGCCTGGACCTCCGCGATCCCCGAGCCCTTGACGAGGTCATCGACGTGGTGGGGCCCGGCGTGGTGGTCAACGCGTCCAGCGGAGAAGCCGACTGGGCCGTGACCGCCGACGGCCCCGGCCACCTTGCCCGGACCACCGCGCAGCGTGGCATCCGCCTCGTGCATGTATCCAGCGACGCCGTCTTCTCCGGCAGGCGCCGTGCCCGCTACGACGAGACGGCCCTTCCGGATCCGGTGACTCCCTACGGTGCCGCGAAGGCCGCCGCCGAGACCGCTGTGCGTCTCCTCCACCCTGCCGCGGTCGTCGCCCGGACCTCGTTGATCATCGGCGACGGCGGATCCGCCCACGAGCGAACGGTGCACGAACTGGCGGCCGGAACGCGGCAAGGGTCCCTGTTCACGGACGACATCCGCTGCCCTGTGCACGTTGCCGATCTGGCAGCCGCCCTCTGGGAGCTCGCGGTCTCCGACGCGGCCGGCGTCTTTCACCTCGGCGGAGCCGATGCCGTCAGTCGCCACGAACTCGGTCTGCTCATCGCCCGGCGCGACGGCATCGAGCCCTCCCGGCTGTCCACCGGGCGCCGGGCGGACACGGAGCTCCTGGGGGCCTTGGACGTGCGCCTGGACAGCGACGCCACCCAGCGTCGGCTGAGCGTCCGGCTGCGCGGCGCAAGGGAGTTCCTCCGCGAGGCTCGATGACGTGCGCGGGCGGGCCATGCTTGGCGTGGACGCGAGTCGCCCGCCGCCGGTCCTGGGCCCGGTCACCACGGCGCCGCATCGGGGGCACGTACCGCGACGCCAGAGTCGCATCCGGAACGGTGAGGGCGCGGCGACCTGCATATATGGCCTCTGTAAAATGACTTGACAAGTCAACTTGCTCTACTGGAGGTCGCGGCGTGAGCAGGACACGAGTGGCGGCGACGGAAGCGTTGCGCGACTGGGCCGCGAACTTCCGGACCGCCCGCCGCGACATGCTGATCGTCGCGGCGTGGCAGGCGGGTGAGACCAGCGTCTCCGTACTCGCCGAGGCCGCCCGCGTCAGCCGTCCGACCGTCTACGCGGCCCTGCGCTCGCAGGGGATCGGCCCCAACCACCGACAGAAGGGGCCCGCGGTGCTCGATGTCGGTCCGCTGGACATCGAGGGCTTTACCGGTCGGGACGAAACCGCGGAAGCGGAGTTCGACAGGGCGTTGGCCCGCTGGAAAGCGAGCCGTCCCCATGCGACTGCCGCCGAGTTCTACGACGAGGGGACGCGACTCGTCGCCCTGATGGACACCACCGCCCGGTACGTCGACGTCCGCGACCGCCTGGCACATGAGCAGGCCGCCCGTGCCGAGCGGGGCCGCCTGCTGCGACGGGTCGACCGACGGTGGGAGGCACTGAGCAGCGCTCCGGCCTGGCACGCCGCCCACCACGCCTACGTCGTCGCGGTGGGCGACGCCCGCACCGGAATCGACGAGTGGCGCGCAACCGCCGAAACCGCCCTGCTGCGCCCCTTCCACTGCAGAACCCCCCTGCACGAAACCGTGTACGAGCGGATCAGGGCCGCCGGCCACCCTGCCCTGGAGACCGCGATGGCCGACGTCGATCGTGCGCCCGCCAGGACCGCCGAGTGGCTCCTCGCCGACCTCGTCCGGGCCCACGAGCGCCGCAAGCGGCTCGTCGCCGAAACGCTTGCGCTCTGAGTCCTCCGAGTCCTCCGAGTCCTCCGAGTCCTCCGAGTCCTCCGAGTCCTCTGAGTCCTCCGAGTCCTCTGTCCGGGGTCGTCCCGTCGGCCTGTTGAGGGCGCGGTCATTGCGCCTTTGCCCCGCCGTAGGCCCCTTGCCGGCAAGAGGTGGCTGACGAGGAGCCGTGCGGTTACTGCGCCCAGGGGAGGGGGATCGAAGAGCAGCTGATCGCGGACGGCTTCAAGCGTGTGTACGTCGGGTCGGAGTGGTACGACGCACCTCGCGTCGGCCTCGCAGACGTCGACGGCAAGCCCTACTACTTGCGGGGCGACGACTACGACCACGCAGACGATTCCGTCGAGTACGGTGTTTGGCCCGCGAGCGGCGGTTCGACGCCGTCGCCCGCTACCAGGTCGAGAGGCTTCTCGATTACGGGTTCCGGTGGGGCGTTCGAGCGGACGAGGCCCCGGTGATCCCCTCAAGCTGATGCGGCTCTTCAGGAGCACCGCGCAAACCGCACACGACTCTGTCTCTGTCGGATTCCAGAGCCTCGCCGAGGCAAGATGCAGGTGTGCTCGGACCTCGCGGTTCGGGCACAGGGCTAGTCGTTGCAGCGTCCGCATCCACGAGGCGAAGGATGCGTACTCTCAGCTTTCGCTCGGCCTCCTGCCCCTCTCCTCGAGCGGATGTTTCTTCACGCGGAACGTGTAGCGGACCAGCCACACGATGTCAAAAAGCCCGCGTGTGGCAGCGTTGCCCTCCAGTAGGGCCGGGATTCCTCGTTCTTCGCGTTCCAGGCTGTCGACGACGGCATCCGTCCTCCACGATTGCAGGACGATCCCCGAAGAGATGAAGAAGGCGAATACTGTCGGGCCGATAGCAGCTTCACTGTGGAGCGGCTCCCCGACCGCAGCCGCGATGGAGATCGCTACGCAAGTAGTCTTGAGGGAGCTGCTGAGCGATTTGAGTTGCGTCAGGAGTGGGAGCGCAATCGCCCCCATGACCCCCACTGCTGTTCCTATTTCCATAGTCACCACCGGCCGCCATGCGGCCTCCCATGAGAGCCACTTACGTATGGCTTGCGCCGATGTTGGACGCTGTTGCCCAGTGATATGAGGTTCCCCCGAGGTGCGGAACAACCGAGTTGTGGCGACCGCCTTGAAGCGCCGGCCCCCGTCGACATGGCTCCGGCGAAGAAAGATCCGGCGGTGCTGCGTCAGCAACTCGTCGGGCAGAGAGTGATGAACTCGGTGAGGCGCGCGGAGGGGTGCCGGGGATCATCCTGGGCGACGGAACCGAGACCGGTCCCCGCCGATGCTGTCCCTGATCGGTGTGTGGTCTGCCACCGCCACGCCGTGGTGGTATCAGAGGTCCTACGGAGACGTTTCGGCGGCTACCGCTCGGAGGAGACTCAGTCGAGGCAGAACTCGTTGCCCTCAACGTCCTGCATGACGATGCAGGACTCGTTCTCGCCGTCAGCGTGCATCGTTCGCACATGTACCGCGCCGAGCGCGACCAGTCGTGCGCACTCGGCCTCGAGGGCGGCAAGGCGCTCCGCGCCCACGAGCCCGGTACCGGCCCGCACATCGAGATGCAGCCGGTTCTTGACGACCTTGCCTTCGGGAACTCGCTGGAAGAGCAGCCGCGGACCCGCACCCGAGGGATCACTGCACGCGAAGTAGGTCACCTGCTCCGCGGGCGGCAGCGAGCGGTGGTACTCCTCCCACGTGGCGAAACCCTCCGGGACCGCCAGTACGACGTACCCCAGCACTTCACACCAGAAGGCGGCGAGGCGCGCAGGTTCCGCGCAGTCGAAGGTCACTTGGAACTGCTTGATCGTTGGCATCGGGGCACCGTACCAAGGGTGCCTTGCCGCCCTTCCCCCAGGTAGATCACCACGCCGGACGGTTCCGGGGCGGGCGGGGTGGGGCAGGGCAGGGCGGGGCGCGAGGCGGGAGTTGGAGCGACCTAGGACAGGCCCGAGGGTGGCGGGAGCCCAGGGATCTCAGGGCGATGGCAAGGCTCTACTGGTCCTCGCGTGTCATGTCGGACGATCTTCTATGCGCCGTCAGTGCTGGCGCACCCCGTCGATGACGAGTGTCAGCAGGCGGTCGGTTTCGGCCGCGCCGTCACTGTCGTGTTCGGTGGCAAGCGCAATGGCCCCGACGAGTTTGAGCAGCTGGGCGATGGTGACTTCGGGGCGTACGGCGTGCGCTTGGTGAGCACGCGCGAGTAGTTCGCTGCCGGCGTTCACGATGAGTGTGTGGCATGTGTCCCCGAGCGTCGGATCGCCGGCACCAGGCATCAGAGCTGCCCCCAGGCCCTTGTTGGTTACGGCGTGTGCCCCGACGGCGCGTAGCCAGGTGACGAGCGCGGTTTCCCGGTCAGGCTCGGTCGCGAGGTCGCGCGCCTTGGCACAGAGGGTCTCCACCCGGTCTTTGAAGACGGCCTCCAGCAGCGCCTGCCGGGAGGGGAAGTGCCGGTGCAGTGTGGCTGATCCGACCTCGGCATGGCGCGCGATCTCCTCCAGGGAGGCTTCAACGCCGTGCTGGGCAATGGCAGCCCCGGCGGCGGCCAGGATCCGTTCATGGTTGCGCCGCGCGTCGGCGCGCATGGGACGCCTGGGCGAGGACGGCATGGTGGCGTCATGGGACACGGGAGCTCCTGACGGCTTGCTAACCGGGGTGGTCCTCCATATCGTATCGAGCATTAACCGGAGGGTCACCCCATTTATGGGTGTGCCCCTCCCCGGTGTGTGTGAGATCCAGGAGAGACAGTGGAACCAACGGACAAGACCATCGTCGTGACGGGGGCGACCGGCCCGCAGGGCCGGGCAGTCACCAGGCATCTGCTTGACGGTGGCTGGCAAGTGCGCGCCCTCACGCGCAATCCGGAGGGCGCTCCGGCCAAAGCCCTGGCGGGAGCCGGGGCGCAGATCGTACGCGCGCAGATGGAGGACATCTCCTCTCTCGTCGACGCTGCCGAAGGCGCCTACGGGCTGTTCAGCGTCCAGCCCACGGTGGGCTCACCCGGCACGGCGGCGGACTTCTCCGCCGAGGACGAGGTCCGCTGGGGAATGAACATCGCCGAGGCCACCCACACCGCCGGCATCAAACACCTTGTCTTCAGCTCGGTCGCCGGCGCGGACCGCCACGACAGTGAGGCGCTGCCGCAGAACCTGATCAGCAAGTGGCAGATCGAGCAGCACCTCGCGAAGCTCGGCCTGCCCGCCACGATTCTGCGGCCGGTGTCCTTCATGGAGAACTACACCGGTGAATACGCCCTGCAAGGAGGCAACCTGATCTCCGGTATCGCCCCCGAAGCTCCGCTGCAGATCATGGCCGTGGACGACCTCGGTTTCGTCACCGAGCTGGCCTTCTCCCGGCCCCAGGAGTGGATCGGGCGATCGACGACCCTGGCCGGCGACGAACTGACCCCGGTCCAGATCGCCGCGCACATCGAGACGGCAATCGGGCGCCCTCTTCCGTACGCCCAGATCCCAATGGAAACCATCCGTGCCGTCAACGAGCAGTTCGCGTTCGCCCACGAGTGGTTGAACGAACGCGGCTACCGCGCCGACATCTCCGCCACACGGCGGATCCACCCCGCCGCGATGGACTTCCGCACCTGGTTGGAGCGAACCGGTGCGGCCCAGATCACGGCATTCCTGGACGCCCAGGACGTGGAGGGACAAGACGCGTGAGCGATCAGAGGCCCCACCTCGGGCGAATCGGCATCTGGGCCGGCGAACTCGACACCTGTTCGGCAGCCGGTGTCCGAGAGGCCGCGACCACCATCGAGGAGCTCGGCTTCGGCACCTTGTGGTTCCCCGAGACGGCAGGGCGGGAAGCGATGGCACAGGCCGGGATCCTGCTGTCAGAGACCCGCCGGATCGTGGTGGCGGCCGGCGGCACGGATATATACGCGCGCGACCCCGTGACGACCGCCGCCGCACAGCGCACCCTTGAGGAGGCATTCCCCGGACGCTTCCTGCTCGGCCTGTGGGACAGCCACCCCAGCCTCGCCGAAGACATCCGAGGCCACCGCTACGGCCCCCCACTGCCCACCATGCGCGCCTACCTCGACGCACTGGACGCCGCCCCGTTCGGGCCGCCAGCCACGGGCCCCTCACCCCACCGCGTACTCACGGCCCTGGACCCCGGCATGCTCGCACTCGCCGCCGAACGAGCCTGGGGCGCAACCCCGTTGGGCATGCCGGTCGAACACACCCGCACCTCCAGAGCGGCACTCGGCCCCACCGGACTCCTGGCCGTCACCCAGTTGTGCGTGCTGGGCCCGGACCGCCCGCACACCGCTGCCCTGGCTCGCACCACGGCAGCAGCCGCCCTGCCCAACCGCCGCACCCTGCTCCCCGCCCTGGGATACGAGAACGTGGACGCGCTCGACGACCGACTCGTCGACGCACTCGTGGCCCACGGCACCGCCAAGGACATCGCCCGCCGCGTCCATGAGCACCTTGACGCCGGGGCCGACCACGTCAGCCTCCACCTCCTCACCACCACACCCCACACCCCGCCCACACAGCAGTGGAAGCAACTCGCAGTACACCTGCTGCCCTGACCCGGCCCGGGAACGTGGCGAACAGGCGCGGCTCTGCCGTTCTCGCCGCCCTGTTCGCTGAGCAAGCCGAGGAGATTTCTTGTCCTCCGTGCCGTCATCCCTCTTTGAGCCTTCTTGGGAACAGTTCTCGGCTCTCCTGCCCGAACGACGCGAGTTCCACCCCACGCATCCGCTGGGCTGCCACCTGCCAGCGTCGAAGCGTTCCCGACAGGATGGTGTTCGGACTGGTCCTCGAAGCCCTGGTACACGGCTCCGGATACGAACGAGTCGCCACCGCTGACTGCTCGGACTGGACCATCCGCAACAGGCTCCGAGAGTGGAGCAACCTGGGACCGGCACACGAACCGCACCGCATCGCGCTGAACGCATACGACACGATAATCGGCCTAAAGCTGTCCGAGCTCTCCGCCGACGGCTGTCACACCATGGCCCCGTGCAAGGGCGACAAGGCAGGGCCGTTGCCAGTGGACCGGGCCAAGCAAGGGCTCAAGCGCTCCACCCTGGTCGACGGCGGCGGGATACCGCTCGGCCTCGCCTCAGCCGACGCCAATCGGCACGACTCGGTCCTGCTCGAACCGACCATCGAAGCCGCCAAGCACCGGTCGGGAACCTGCCCACCAACGCCACCGTGCATCTCGATTCGGCCTATGACGGCGAGCCCAGCCGCCGGGTCCTCGCCGACCACGGCCTCATCGGCGAGATCGCCCGCAAGGGCGTGCCCGCTCCGATCTAATTCGGCATGCGCTGGGTGGTTGAACGCACCCAATCCTGGATGAACGGCTACGGCTAGATCCGCCACTGCTTCGAACGCGATGGCCGAGTGGTCGACTTCTCCCTCTACCTCGCAGCCGCGTAGGTCACCGTGCGTGCCTTCATTTGAGGTGCAAGAAAGCTCTACTGGTGGCCGAGCCGCCCAACTGCACGTCGCCTGAGATGACGCCTAACCTCGGTCGCCCTTAGTCAGCTCTGGGTGGCGTAGGAGACGAAGGCGTCCCACGCGGCGGGGGAGAGGGCGAGTTCGGGGCTCCGCTGGTCCTTGGAGTCCCGGACGTGGATCGCCGTCGTCCCGTGAGCCACCTCGATGCAGGCGTCACCGTCGGAGCCGCTGTAGCTGCTCTTGAACCAGGCCAGTTCGGCGATGCTGCTCATACCGCTCCTCGCAGTTGCTTCAGCAGGCTCCTGGAGTCCTCGGAGTTGAGAGCCTGTGAGCGCAGTTTCGCATACCGCTGAAGCGTGATGCTGACCTCTTTCGGGTCTGAGATCAGCATGCCGCCGCGTTGTCCTTCTGCGTAACCGAACCACTTGTGTTCCTGTGATTCCAGGAGCATCAACGGGCCGTCGAACCCCGCGTGGTCCGGCTGATAGCGCGGCATGATCTGCAACTCCACGTTGAACTGCGACGACCGCTCCATGAGGCCGTCGAGCATCTCCCGCATCACGTCCGGCCCACCTGTGCCGCGCTCGATGAGTGCCTGTTCGATGATGAAGCTGAAGGCGATCGGCGGCCGACGCTCGAACAGTTGGTGGCGCTCCAAGCGGGCGGCGACCTGCTTGGCTACCTGCTCCTCGTCTTTCACCGGCGGAACGCTGACCGTCACGGCTTGGGCGTACCGCTCGGTCTGGAGCAGCCCCGGGATGACCCTGCACTCGTAGGTCCACAAGGTCACCGCTTGCGTCTCCAGCCGAGCCCACTGCCGGAACCAACTCGCCAGCCCCGCCTGCCGCGAGAGATGTGGCGCGGCTTTGCGCAGGGCTCCGGTGCCTCCGAGTACCGGCTCGGCGCGTTCCACGAAGTCGCGGTCCGGCATCCGGCGGCCCTGCTCGATCGAGGCGACCGTGTGCTTGGAGTAGCCCACCTTGTCGGCGAACTCCTCGCGGGTGAGGCCCGCGTGCTCCCGCAATGCCTGGACGACCGCGCCGAACGTGCGCATGCTGTCCGACACCCCGGGCTCGGCGCCGGCTCCCGCGCCCGTGCCTCCTGCCGCAGCTTCTGCGGCACCGTCTTCCGTGTTCCCGTAGCCCACCGTCGGCCACCCTTCGCGCGAACCCACCCCGGCGTCCTGCTTCTGACCTTGTCGCACCGTCACGCGAACCAGGCACCGTGCGTGCGCGCGTGACCTCACAGCGTACGCGTGGGGAGTGCGGGGCGCCCGGGTGTTCCCCTCATCCGCGGGACGCTCGACGCTGCCTCCGTAGCTGCTCATCCCTAGGGGTGTACGGGCTCCGGAACTCGGGTCCCGAGTCTCGGGGTTCGAGCATCGATTGCCCTCTTGTCACTCGTTCGAGGGGTGGCAAGGGTGCCCGGGTCGGCGCTTGAGCTTCGGGCTTCATGGGTCGAGATCCGGGGTTCGGTATTCGAGCGGTGTTCTTCACCCGGGAGGTAGGTAGGTGGGTAGTTAGGGGGATTTGAGGAAACCACCCCACCTCCCTCCCACCCCGTCACGGCCAGCAAGTATGACTAATGGTGATCAAGTTGCAGCGGAGAGTGGCGGCTGCTTACGGTGCCCTCAACGAATCGACCCCGACGCGGTGTTGTCGCACCAGGCCGGGGTCTCACCAAAGATCGACAACCCAGAAAGACGATCTCGTGGCTACCCAGCACTTTAGCTCCGCCCTGCCCGCCCCCGCAGCTTCCCGCCCGTACCGCAGGGCCAATTCCGGCTACGGCAAGCAGTCCGTTCCCGGTCAAGGACCGCCCGTCGCAAGCGACTTCGCCTTCCTGCCGGAGCGCGAGCGGTATGTCGCCCGATATGTCGACCACTTGCCCGACGGTGCCGCGATGGACATCAAGTCGCTGGCCAAGGACCTGCCCCTGTACGGCCAGATGGCCATCGGTACCGCCCTGCGTGCTCTTGGCGTGGCCGGGCACCTGCGGCGGGTCCGCAGGCGGGCACAGGGCGAGGGCGCCTGCCGGTGGGTGACGCGCACCTTCTGGTCCCGCACCGCCCATGACAACGAGTGGTGGACCGCCCGGCTCGAAGGCGATGCCGCCGCGCAGGAGCAGTCCTGCGCACCCTCTGCCGAGCCGGGCACCACGTCGGGGCACGGGACCGAACCGGTCGTCCCCCGGCAGCGCACCGCAGAATCGGCCCCGGACGAGCCTCCGTCCTCGGAGTCCTCGGAGTCCTCGGAGTCCCCGGAGTCCCCGGAGTCCCCGGACCGGTCCCCGGACCGGTCCGCGGAAGCAGCCGCCGTGGCCGACCAAGGCCCCGGCCCCAGTTCCGGCCCCAACCCCGGCCCTGCCCCCGGCACGAGCCCGACGGGACCCCCGGCGGAGGAGCGCGCGTCCATCGCTTCGGCCTCTGCGGCACCACCTGCCCCTGGCGCTCCACGGGCCCCTGGGACCCCGCCGACGACCGGAGGTCCCTCTCCCGCGTACCGCGCCCTCGCCGAACTCGGGCGCCGCGAACCCCGCTTGGCGCTCTCCGCCGCCGACTGTGCGGCCCTGGAGCCCTTCGCCACCGCCTGGTTCGCGCGCGGTGTCAGCGCCGAGTACCTGACCTCGGCGCTCACCGCCGGGCTCCCCGAGCAGGTCGGCTCACCTGTCGGGCTGGTGCGCCGACGCCTCACCGACAAGATGCCGCCCCAGCTTCCCGAGGTGCCCACCCCGCCGCCGGCCCCGGGACCGGGTTCCCCCGGCGCTCCCGTACGAGGGCTTCTGGTCGAGTGCACCGAATGCGGGCGCCCCGGCAGGCCGGAGGCGCTCCCGGACGGCCTCTGCGCCCCGTGCCGTACCGCGCACCAGACGGCGCAGTCACCCGACCCGGCGGCGGCACCGGCACCCGCCCCGCTCGAACGCGATGTTCCGGCGCTCGTCGCAGGTCTCCGCAACCTGATGCGCAGCCCTTGACCGGCAGCACGGGCATCAGGCGGCGCTCAGGCCCTGCCTCTCGAAGAACCATTCCTGGGTCAGCGAAGCGAGCAGCTCAGCGGCGGCGGACTCCGTGACGGGGTGAGTCCACGCGCGCACCTGCTCGGCGGTGGGCGGCAGGAACGGGAAGGACGGACGGATGTGCGCACGCCCCTCCTCGTCGATCTGCCACTCCTGCGTCCGACAGCCCCGGGGGTCGGTGACCGACCGGTCCATGACGGCCAGGGCGTCCCTGGCCCAGTCCTCGTGCCGCCGGAGCCCGGTCAGCGCGAAGGTGTACACGTCGTTGAGGAGTCGCTCCAGCGCGGCGTCCCAAGCCGTCTTGTCGATGTCGACGGGCTTCAATCGGCCTCCGGCCGGGCGGTCACGGGCGGGCAGGGACGTGAGGATGATGTAGGGCGGACCAAGCGTGGAATCGTACTTCAGGACAGTGTTCACATTCTTGCCCCGCTGAGGGGTCCCCGCAGGCCGGACGGTCGCACCCCCACTGCCCCACTCACCGTTTCGCTCGCTTTCGCCCGGAATTCGGGTCGCGGAATCCTCACCGGCCATCCGGGCACCGCCGGTGGCACAGGCGATACGGTGATCGGGTCGGTGGCCGCGTGCATACGGTGGAGCGGCCTGCACGGAGGGACTTGGGGGAATTCGTGACGTTCGAGCAAGAATGGGCCGAGCTGCGCGCGGCGGCGGCCCAGCGGACAGCCATGCAGATCGACCATGTTCCGGCCGACGGCGGCGGGGGTGGTGGCGGCGGGGACCTGGTGGTCAATCGGGACGACCTCGGCGCCATCGGTAATGCCGCCTACGACCTGCGGGTTCGGCTGGCGAAGGAGGGCGACATCGCCCGCGTCTCGACGGCCGACGCGGCGACGGCGCTGACCGGCGCGAACTTCACGAGCGGCGCAGCCGTGCTGAAGGTGCACGACTTCTGGCAGACCCATATGCGGACGCTGCTGGACTCCTGCGCGCAGATCTCGAATCACCTCGATTACACCAAGGCGCAGAACGCCAAGGACGAGGCGAAGATCGACGGAGATCTGACGAAGATATCCGTGCTCACTGAATACATGAACTAGGGCTCGGGGGAGCACGCGCATGCTGAAGTTCGAGGACATAGTCGATGCCCCGGTGGCGAAGCTCAAGGCCGCCGCCGACGACTGGTCGGAGATGGCGGGGAAGCTGGAGAAGCTCGCCACCGACGCCGCCAACGGGATGAAGGCCAAGGCGGACGGGGCTGCCTGGGAGGGCGTCAACGCGGGGGTCACCAAGTCGTTCATCGGCAAGACGGCCAAGGAGTTCACGGACGCCGCCGCCGAGGCCAAGGGCGTGAAGTCGATCTTCGACGACGGGTACGCGCTCTTCAAGAAGGCCAAGGACGACCTGGTCAGCATCCGCGACCACGAAGGTCCCGCCGCGGGTGTGCGCGTCGACGGTCGGGGTCACGTCACCGCGCGGAGCCCGCTGTCCGAGAACAACGCGGCGCGGCACGACCCCGACTACAGCGACCTCCTGCGGCAGGAGAAGGCGAACATCGAGTCGTGGCAGAAGAGGATCGACCTCATCGTCGACAACTGCAACGACGCCGACCTCTCCTTCAAGAACTCCCTCGAGGCCAACGTCACCGGCCGCAAGGACTTCAGCGCCCCGACGTACACGAAGCTGGACCAGGAGGAGGCCGCACGGGCGGCCGCCCTGGCAGCCAAGGGCCGGGACCTCACCCACACCGAACTCCAGCAGCTCAACGAGCTTCTGAAGGACAACAGTTCGTCGGTCGAGTTCTCCAAAGACTTCTACAACAAGCTCGGCCCCGAGAAGTCGCTCGCGTTCTTCGGCCAGCTCTCCACGGACACGTACGAGTACGGCAAGGTCGACCCGGAGCGCCTCAAGGACGTCCAGGAGCTCCAGAAGAACCTCGGCCTCAACCTGGCGAGCGCCTCCAAGGACCAGGAGTTCACCGACAAGTGGGGCCCGGAGCTCCGCAAGTTGGGTACGGAGCGCATTCCGCTGGCCAAGAACGACTACGGCGGCCCGTACGGGTACCAGCTGCTCGGCGGGATCATGCGGTACGGGAACTACGACCCCAAGTTCCTCAACCCGATCGCCGAACACGTGGCGCAGCTCCACCAGAAGGACCCGTACATGTTCGCCGACAACAAGGTGGTGAACAGCCCGTTCAAGAACCCGTTCAACCCCTCCGGGGTGGACGGGGCGGGCTACGACCCGGCCACCGCCATGCTGGAAGCGCTGGGCAACAGTCCGGAGGCGGCGAAGAAGTTCTTCTCCGACCCGCCGACCGCGTACAACGAGGACGGCACGGTCAACACCGGAGCCAAGGCCAACCTCGGCAAGGGGATCGACAACTACCTCGACTTCTTCGGCAACGAGAAGTGGGAGTCCTTCCCCGACGTCAACTCGCTGGACGACAAGGAGCTCAAGGCGTCGCTCGATCAGATGCCCGACGCCCTCGGCCACGCGCTGGAGGCGGCGACCCTCGGCTACCCGGCCGGGCACCCGGACGCCGACGTGGTCCGGGACGCCGGCAACGCGGGTGTCATGCAGCAGGTCATGGAGAAGTACGGGGCGGACGCGGGCCTGCTCAAGCATCAGAGTGCGATGGCCGACAGCCTGGGAACCATGGGTGCCGGCTACATCGATGACATCAACTGGGCGCTGGACAAGGGCAACACGGACAGCGTGTTCGCACCTGACAGCACAGAGGGCCACATCGACTTCGAAGACGACACTGAGGGCCGGGGTGTCGCGCGTGGATTCCTCAGCGCTCTCGGTCAGCACCCGGATGCCTACGCGACGCTCTCGACCGCGGAACAGGTCTACACCCGAAGTGTGCTGGAGGACCAGGTCGGTCCGGACGGGGTGATCGACAAGGGTGGCGCCCGGTCGACCGTGCACGTCGGCGCGGAAGTCCAGGGGATGCTCGACCAGTCCCGGGCCGACCAGGTGCAGGCCGAGCACATGAAAACCCATGAGGACTACGAGAAGGCCGTCGCGAAACGCTCGGGGTGGGTGGAATTCGGTGCTGCGGCAGGGGTAGCCGCAGGTGTCGCCTTCCTGCCCGCCACGGCGGCGGTCGGCACGGCCGCTGTCCTGATTCCCCTGGCCACCGACACGGCCAGCGGCGCGACCGAGCAGGTTCTCGGACAGTTCATCGGCGATTTGTCGGACAACTCGGTCGACAAGAGCAAGGAGAAGGCCGAGGAGCTGACGGAGCAGGACTGGAACAGAATCTATCGAGCCGGAGAGTCCATGGCCGAGGCGCCGATGGAAGGATTCCTCGTGCACCACACCTCGGACCAGGACAGCGAATTCCGCCAGGACATGAAGGAATCCATGAGGCTCGGCTATTCGACCGGAAACGACCGGGAGAATCAGCAGGGCAGAGCGCCTGAAACAGACTGATGGGTATATGGGTACCGGTGAAGGGATGAAGATCGTGGGACTGGGGCGGGCGGGGCGCGTTACTGCCGCTGTGGGGTTGGTCGTCGTGCTGGGGGCGGGGGCGGGGGCGTGCGGCTCGGACGAAGATGCGGGGGACTCCTACATGAGTGCTGACAAGGTCTGTGACGGCCTGTTCGAAGGTCCACTGGCCAAGAAGGTCGAGCGGATCACGGCGACAACTGAGTTCTCCGACAACGGTGACGAGGGCCTGGAGAAGGTCGCGAAGGCGCTCAAAGCCGGATACGGGTCGGGACACAGCTGGGGAAAAAGCGCGACGCTGTGCGAGCTCAGCCCGAAGGAAAGGGAGAAAGTCACTGAAACCGCTGAGCTCAGCTTCTTCATGTACGCACCCCAGGACATCGAGGATCTCCGCACCGCGCCCGGGACGGTGACGTACACGATGGGAAAGAGATCCGAAGCGAGAGGCGCCGGAGCGTCGATCTACCTGGAATGTGTGAGTTCGCAGTTGAAGGGATCGAGTACCAATCCCCTTCGCATTTATGGGGGTTTCTCGAACAAGACCGGTGCCGCCAAGGGCACGGGCGACGATCAAGAGATCAACATGGAGATCCTCCACGCCGGCGCCCTGTCCGTGGTGAAGAAGCTCGACTGCGAGAACAACGCGGGGCTGCCTGAGACTCCCGTCCTCACGACGAAGTAGGCCGGCGAGCCCGTGGGGAGAGGATGAGCCCACCGGCTCAACCTGGCTCTCCTGCAGGCGAACGGAAGAAGTGGTGTACCCGGGGAGGTCACGGTGGGTCGATGTCGGGCCGTGGCAGCCGCCGCCTTCCTGACCGCGGCCGCGGTGCTCATATCGCTGGCGACCGGCGACCGGCGACCGGCGACCGGCGACCGAAGGAACAGAAGGGTGCGGACAGTGATCAGTCGTTGGCCAGTACGTCGAGGGCTTCTGGCTGCGGCCATGGCCGGCTCGTTGTTCATGGGGGCCACCGGATGTGGGGGCGACGAGGACAAGACCTCGAAGGCGGCCGACGAGGCCGTGGCAGGGACGCATCTCTGCGGCGGGAACGCGATGTCCGCCGAGGCGGCGAAGGCCCTGAAGGTGATGACGGGCTCCTCGCGGTTCGAAGCGTCGGCGGAGAAGTACACCGTCGCCCAGGCTGCGGAGAACCTGGTCGCGGCGTATCCGACCACCCCCACCGACGGTACCGAGGACGCCTGCCTCGTCTTCACGCCCATCGGCACGCCGGAGGTCGAGCTCAAGATCAGCTGGCAGCTGGCCGACGAGGTGGCGACAGGCGTCCCGGGCGAGGAGTTCGTCGCGCTGAAGATGGGGGAGTGGGCCACGGCCTCCCCGGAGAGCGCGTATCTCCAGTTCGGTTGCAAGAGCGAGAAGTTGGGGAACTCCGCAGAAGCGGCGCACGTGGAGATCGAGGTGCAGCGCTGGGGCATGCCCAAGAAGCCCGATGACGAGAACGGGGCGCTGAAGGACGCCTACGCGACCGTGGCCCACTCCTTCTCCCTGGCCATGGCCAGGGAGCTGCACTGCGAGGGGAACGGCGGGCTCCCTGCTCGGCCCGCGCTGAATCCGGCGTAAGGGCCGTTTCCCTGCGGCTGCGTCTTTGGCCTGCCCCTGTGCCTGCCCATGCACCCGCGCCTGTCCCTTCGCCTGCCCGATGAGGGCGGCCCTTCCTGTCCGCAGGAGGGGCCGCCCTCCCGCTGTCGTCAGAAGTCGTGCCCCGGCGACGGGGACACCGGGCATGATGTGGGCGTGGGACACCTTTCTGTCGACGTGCGTGCGTCGCTGCGCTTCTTCGCCTTCTTCCTGGCAAACGGCACCCTCGACGTCGACCTGCTCGACGGTTTCGACTACCGGCCGGCTCTCTTCCAGTTCGGTTCGCCGTTGGAGCAGGTCTTCGCCATCTATGGCAATGTGCTGGAAGTCGACGCAGACGGCCAGGTGCTGAACGACGGGGACGCGCAGTACCGTGCCGCACAGTGGATTCGCCGCTTCTGCGACCCGACTTACGAGGTCGAGCCGCCGTTCCAGGCGTGGGAGACCGAACTCCACGGCCCGTGAACGAGCCGGTAGTCCTCGCGAGGCGGCGCGCTCGTACCAAGAGCGATGCGAAGGCGGCAGCCGGGCGATAGGACGAACCAGACGTCCCCAACGAGACCACTGTGCTCGGTCGAGGCCGTCAACGAGGGCCTTTCGGCGGCACGTTCACTGCCGGCGCCGGCCTGCCTTCTCCTCCGGCCCACGACTGGCCGCCGCTCGCGACCTCAGGCGGCCGGCTGCTGGAGTGCGTCGTTGGGGTGCTTGCCTTCCTCGGTCAGTGAGTACTCCACGCGGGGCGGTACCTCGTCGTAGGCAGCCGACGCAGCTCGCCGAAGCGGCGGTCGTCGTCTACGTCAACACACTGCGGATGCGGGAAGCCCCGACCGACGACAAAGGGGCGGACAAGCTCACCGACGCGGACATGAGGGCGCTGTCGCCACTGTTCTGGACCCGTGTGAATCCGTACGGCCGGTTCGAGCTGGACATGAACAGCCGTCTCGATCTGGATTTGTCCATCCGGGCTGCGGTACCCGGCCCACGCACCCCGCAGGGGGAGCCGTCGCAGCCTCGGCGTAACACCGGGGCCGGGCACCCTGGCGCCGAACAGCCCGCGAGGGCAACCCTCAGCTGCCCTTGCGCGCGTCGCGGTCAGTTGTGTCGCAGGGCGGCGAGGGTGTTGTTGAGGTCGGTGCGGTTGGTGCGGTTGTGGGGGAGTTTCCCGAGCAGGGAGGCCATGGCGCAGCTGTTGGAGAGGGCGGAGTAGACGAGGCCGGCGGCGATGCCGGCGGCGATCAGCTGGAAGGCGGGGTGGACCACTTGGCCGAGGAGCAGCCCGAACAGGACGAGGGAGCCGGCGGTGAGCCGGACTTGGCGGTCCATGGCCCATGTGGGCGCTGTGCTGGTGGCCGGACGGTGCAGTTCTCCCCCTGCCGAGGTCCAGGCGACGGTTCCGCCTTCGAGGCTGGCGGCGGGTATGCCGTGGGAGGACAGTGTGGTGCCGGCGTTCTGCGAGCGGGCGCCGGAGGCGCAGACCAAGAGGAGGTCGCCGCGGTCGGCCGCCTCGCGGAGGGCGGGCAGGGCGTCTGCGAGGTCGTCGAGGGGGATGTTGTGTGCGTGGGGCAGGTGTCCGCCGGCGTATTCGCCGGGGGTGCGTACGTCGATGACGACGAGGGTGTGCAGGCGTTCGCGGACGGCGCTGGCGGTGAGAGTCGAGTGCATGGATCTGTCGTGTCCTTCGGTTCGGGTGCGGCGGGGTCAGATGAAGGTGTCGAGGAGCATGAGGGCGACCACGGCGAGCAGGACGTAGGCGAAGACGTGCTGCAGGCGGTTGCCGGTGATCTTCGCGGCGAGGCGTTTGCCGTCCCAGGCGCCGAGTATCGCGGCTCCGGTGAAGGGTGCGATGACGGCCCAGTCGAGGCCGTCGGCGGTGCCGGTGCGGGTGGCGAGCGCGGCGAGCGAGTTGACGATGATGACCAGCAGGCTGGTACCGACGGCGGACTTCATGCGCAGGCCGAGGGCGCCGACGAGGGCGGGCACGGCGAGGAATCCTCCGCCGACGCCGAGTACGCCGGTGACGGCGCCGAGGCCGGCTCCTGTTCCTGCGGCCCTGACCGGCCGCACGGGTCGGTCCGGTGCGGGGCGGCTGGGGCGGAGCATGCGCCAGGCCGCGAGTGCGGCGATCACCGAGAACGCGACGGTCAGTACGGGGGCGGGGACGCGTCCGGCGGCGAGGCCGCCGAGCATGGCGGGACCGACGCCCGCGGCGGCGAACAGCAGTCCGGCCCGCCAGCGGACGTTACCGTCACGGGCATGGGCGACCAGAGAACTGATGGATGTCGCGGCGACGATGATCAGGCTGGCGGTGGTGGCGGCGACGGGACTGAAGCCGAGCAGGTAGATCAGCGCGGGCACGGCCAGGACGCTGCCGCCTCCGCCGAGTCCGCCCAGGGCCAGGCCGACCACCGCTCCCGCCACGAGGGCGAGAAT
Source organism: Streptomyces sp. NPDC005576 (assembly GCF_042871745.1). Taxonomy (NCBI): domain Bacteria; kingdom Bacillati; phylum Actinomycetota; class Actinomycetes; order Kitasatosporales; family Streptomycetaceae; genus Streptomyces; species Streptomyces sp. NPDC005576. Next base: position 222,404 of record NZ_JBIAJC010000003.1, read on the forward strand.
GAGCACGCTCATATGACGGTTCCCGCCGCCCCGGCGGTGTCCTGGATCGGCAGTCCCTGGCGGACCCACGCTTTCAGGCCGCCGGTGACGTCGACCGCGTCCAAGCCCCGGTCACACAGCAGGCGGGCGGCATGCTGCGAACGCTGCCCGGAGCGGCAGATCAGCACGAGGCGTGAGCCGGCCGGGACGCCGGGCACCTCTCCTCCGGCCGTCAGCAGGGACAGCGGCAGGTGCTGGGCGCCGGGGATGTGCCCGGCCTGCCATTCCTCGGTCTCGCGTACGTCCAGCAGGACAGCGGTGGGTGCCTGGAGCAAGTGGTGGGCCTCCACGACGCCGAGGCGACCGGGGCCGGGACCGGTACGGAAGATGGGCATGGTGGGACTCCTCTCGGTGGGGACAGGGGTTCAGACGGCGGTGCGGACGGTCAGGCCGGCGTTTGCGGCCTGGTCGAAGCCGTCGTCGACAGCGACCACGTCGCGCCCGGCCGCGTCCAGCAGTGAGGCTGCGATCCCGGCCCGCATGCCGCCGGCGCAGTGCACCCACACTTCTCCGGCGGGCACCTCGTCGATCCGCTGGTGCAGCGCGTGCACGGGAATGTGGACCGAGCCCTCGATGTACCCGCCGTCACGCTCGGAATCGCGGCGCACATCCAGGACCACCGGCAATTCCTCCGCCTGAGAAAGCTCGGCTGCCAGGTCGGCGAAGACCGCACGGCGGAACGAGGCTGCGGCATCACCGGGGCGCAGCCAGTGGGACGGGGCGCCTGTCGCGGCGGCTGCGGGGCGGTCGATTCCTACCCGGACCAGTTCGCGCTGGGCTTCGGCAAGCTGCTGGGGTGTTTCGGCGAGCAGGGTGACGGGCTTGCCCCAGGGGATCATCCACGCCAGGTAGGTGGCGATCTTGCCGTCGGCCTCGAAGTTGAACGATCCGGCGACGTGGCCCTGGGCGAACGCGACGCGGTTGCGCAGGTCCACGACCCACTCGCCGGCTGCGAGCCGGGTGGCGATCTCCTCGGCGTCGGCACGCCGGGGGGCGGTCAGGTCGACGGGGTCCGGGCCGGTGGAGTTGGCCGGGCCCATATGTGCGTAATAGGCGGGGACGTCCTCCAAGCCGGCCAGCAGGTCGGCAACGAAGGAGTCGACGTCCTGGGCCAGGGCGGCGTTCACGGTCTTCTCCCGGCCGATGGTGCTCGCGTCACCCTCGGCCTGTCCGGAGGAGCAGAAGCTGCCGAACCCATGGGTGGGCAGGACCGAGGTGTCGTCGGGGAGCTCCGCGGCGAGCCGGTGCGCTGAGGCGTGCTGGGCCCGGGCGAGGTGTTCGGTGAGGCGGGGCTCGACCAGGTCGGGGCGGCCCACGGTGCCGATGAGCAAGGACCCGCCGGTGAACGCGGCGACCGGCGTCCCGCTCTCCTCCAGGACGTAGGCGGTGTGGTGCGGGGTGTGACCGGGGGTGGCCAGGGCCCGCACGGACAGTTCCTGGTCGACCTCGATCACGTCGCCGTCGCTGACCGGGACGCGGGCGAAGGAGACCCGGGCGGCGGCCGGCACCAGATAGGCGGCGCCGGTCACCCGGGCCAGTTCCAGGCCGCCCGTCACATAGTCGTTGTGGATGTGTGTCTCCACCACGTGGGTGATGCGCACCCCGCGACGCGCCGCCGCGCCGATGACCTGGTCGATGTCACGCGGCGGGTCCACCGCCACCGCGGCCCGGGCACCTCCGGCCAGGTAGTGCCGGTTGCCAAGGCCCTCGATCTCGATGGTGTCGACGAAGAACATGTGCCGCTCACTTCCTCAGATAGATACCCCCCGGGGTACTAAATCCACCGTAACAGATTACCCCCGGGGGTATATTCGGAGGAGAATCGCCCCATTCACCCCCGACTGGGAGGGAAGATCATGGGATACGACCGGACCATCCGCGTCCATGCCGCCTTCACCCGTACCGTGGCCGCCGCCAGGCAGGCCCTCGCCGCACAGGGTTTCGGGGTGCTCACCGAGATCGACATGGCCGCAACCCTCAAGGCCAAGCTCGGCCGGGACATGGAGGACTATCTGATCCTGGGAGCCTGCAACCCGCAGCTGGCGGAGCAGGCCCTCGACACCGACCGGAGCATTGGACTCCTGTTGCCCTGCAACGTGGTGATCCGGACCGAGGAATCGCAGACAGTGGTGCAGGTGTTGGACCCAATCGCCATGGTCACTCTGACCGGCCTGGACGCCATGACCCCGGTCGCGAACGAGGCGTCCCGCAGACTGGACAGCATGCTGGCCCAACTCGCCAAGGAGCTCAACGGATGAACCCGACCCTGCCGAACCCGGCCCCGGAAGCCGCCGGGGCCCCCACCGCCGAGGGTGAAGCCTCCGCCCGGGCGGTACTCAACCGCCTGCGCCGCGCACAGGGGCAACTGGCGGGAGTGATCACCATGGTCGAGGAAGGCCGCGACTGCCGGGACGTGGTGACCCAGCTCGCCGCCGTCAGCCGCGCACTGGACCGTGCCGGCTTCAAAATCATCGCCGGTCGCATGCGTGAATGCCTGACCGCTCCCGAAGATGGCGGCACCCCCGCCATGAACGAGGCAGAATTGGAAAAGCTCTTCCTCACCCTGGCCTGATCGCTGCCGCCCCGCTCCGGCAGCAGGGGCGGGGCCGCCCGCGGGCCCCTGCGCCCCGAGTGGGGTCGGCCGGTATCGCCGACGCGCGGGCCGGTGGTGAGTGCTCCAGGGCCTTTTCTTCCAGGCGTTCCCGGCTGGTGTCGATGGTGTCGATACCTCGCGGCGTCCGCCTTCGGTGAGTCGTCCAGGAAGCCGACGACGGCGGCGGTGCGGTGGTGCGTCGTGCCCTCGGAGGGCATGCCGGGGGCCTGCGGTGTCCAGAAGCCACCGACCGCTCTGGGCTCCGCGCGGGGGCTGAGCCAGGCGGACTGTTGTCGTGCAAATGAGTTGCCCCATCCCGCTGTCGTCGACCACCCTCCACTGCCCGCTTCCGAAACCTCGGGGTTCGACGTCAGAAACAAGTCCTGCACGGAGCTTCCGTCCGGTTGCCCGGCGCCTCTACGCTCACTACGCATGGGAGCGCTCCCATGGTTGTCGGAACAGCGTGACGCGCAGAATCTAAGGTCATCCAGCCAGGGAGAGGCGCATTGCCCCATGTGGAACCCGCTTTGCGGCCGGCCTCTCGCCGGGCGGTCCCACATGGAGAGTGATCGGTCCTATACGTGCGTTGAGGGAGATTGCGATGAGCATGCGAAGAGCCCTTCGGGCTCTCGGCGTTGTCGGAGTGCTAGTGGCGGGTTCGGTGGCCGGATTCGCCGGCCCGGCCTCGGCGGTCGCCTCGTCGGCGGCCGGTCAGTCCGCCGCAGACGGTAAGGCATCGGCGGTCGCCGCGGCGCCGGCACTGCACGTATCGGGCAACCGCCTGGTCACCGGGTCCAGTTCCACGTTCCGCCCCCTGGGCGTCAACCGGTCCGGCGGGGAGTTCGGCTGTGTCCAGGGCAAGGAGATCTTCGACGGGCCGACGGACCAGGCGGCCGTTGACGCGATGAAGGCATGGAAGATCAACACTGTCCGGATCCCGCTGAACGAAGAGTGCTGGCTGGGCACTGCGGACTTACCTCCGACAGCGCCCAGCGCGGCGGCATACCAGCAGGCGGTCAAGACCTACGCGGACCTCCTGGTGGCCAACGGCATCAACGTGATCCTCGACCTGCACTGGACGTGGGGCGAGTACACCGGCCCCGGCGGAGGCTGCACGGACGTCGCGGCCACCTGTCAGAAGCCGATGCCGGACGCGCGCTACACCCCCACGTTCTGGTCCGAGGTGGCCACGATGTTCAAGGGGAACGGAGCGGTGATCTTCGACCTGTTCAACGAGCCGTACCCGGACGCGGCCAACAACTGGACCGACGCCACGGCCGCATGGACCTGTCTGCGTGACGGCGGCACCTGCGCCGGGATCACCTACCCGGTCGCCGGCATGCAGACCCTCGTCGACGCGGTACGCGCCACCGGTGCCACCAACGTGGTCATGACGGGCGGTCTGGAGTGGACGAACAACCTGAGCCGTTGGCTGGAATTCAAGCCGGCCGACCCCACCGGCAATCTGATGGCCTCATGGCACTCCTACAACTTCAACGGCTGCGTGACCACCTCGTGCTGGGACAGCAACATCGGAGCGGTCGCCGCCCAGGTGCCGGTCCAGGCCGGCGAGATCGGTCAGGACACCTGCGCCCATGACTACATCGACCAGGTGATGGCCTGGGCGGACGCCAACAAGGTCGGGTACACGGCCTGGACCTGGAACCCTTGGGGTTGCAGTGGTGGCAATGTGCTCATCGAGGACTGGAACGGCACACCGACCAGCACCTACGGTGAAGGGTTCAAGGCGCACCTGCTCAGCCAGACCCCCGGTGACCCGGGCGGCGACACCGCTGCGCCCACCACTCCGGGGACTCCCACCGCCTCCGAGGTGACGGCCACCTCCGCGACCTTGAGCTGGGCGGCCTCCTCGGACAACGTGGGTGTCACCGGCTACGACGTCGTCCGTGTCACCGGCGGCACCGAGACGCAGGTGGCCGGCTCCGCGTCCAACCGGGCCACGGTCACAGGGCTGTCCGGCAACACGGCCTACACCTTCGCCGTTTACGCCAAGGACGCGGCCGGCAACCGCTCCACCCGCTCGGCCGCCGTCACCGTCACCACCACCGGCACCCCGGCGGGCACCTGCTCCGTCGGCTACCGCGTGGTGGGGGACTGGGGAAGCGGCTTCCAGAGCGAGATCACCATCCGCAACACCGGCGCCGCCGCTGTCAGCAGCTGGAAGCTCGGCTTCACCTTCAGCAACGGCCAGACCATCAACAACATGTGGGGCGGTACCCCCACCCAGACAGGCGGCTCCGTGAGCGTTATCCCCGCTTCCTACACCGACACCATCACCGTCGGCGGTTCCGTCACTCTCGGTTTCACCGCCAGCAGGGGCGCCACGAACACTGCCCCGACCACCTTCACCCTCAACGGCAAGACCTGCACCACAGCCTGACCACAGCCGCTGTCCCGCAACCGACATCAACTGCGCCCCGCAGTCGCCCCGCCGCAACCCCCGGCGGCCCAGGCCCGGCGGGTATCGGACAGGGAGCACCCGCCGGCCCGGCCACCGCCGGGCCGGCGGTCCAATGCGGTGACTATGCGTCACGGTCCTTTCGCAGGGCCTGGATGAGCCAGGGGTACACCGGGATCAGGTTCGGCACTACCTGCCAGCCGTTGACGATCCACACCAGCCGCCAGTACCGGTCCACCTGGGGATCGTGCGCCTCTTCGAACTGCTGGGCCATCCACTCCCGGAAGTCCGTGTCGGGGGTGCGCGCGAGCACCTCGGCGAAGCGGTGCACGAGGTCGTCGATGACGGATGCGCCCCTGTCGCTGAGCGGGTCGATGCCCGACTCCATGGCCTCGGCCACCTTCTGACGGGTGAATTCCATCAGTTCCTCGCCGGCATCGCATTCGATGCCGAGCGGGCGCCCGGCGGCCTGACGTACGGCCGTCCGGCGCATCCGGGCACGGAAATCCTCTTCGCCGACCAGTTCGGCGAGCTCCACCCACGCGGTGACCTGCTCGCTGGTCGGATCATCGGGGAGGTCGGGAGTGGCAGCGCGGACCATGGCCACCACGGTCGGGTTGGCATCCACTGTGCCGAAGGTGCCCTCCACGAAATCGTCGATCAAGCGTCGGCGTTCCTCGCCGGACAACTGGGTGAGCCGGTGCATGAGCGTGGTCTCCTCGGGACTGGCCCCGCGTCCGGCCACGACTCGCAGAACGCTCCGACGCCGTTGCAGCACCCGGATCCGGACGTCGATGGCGTCGGCGTGCGCCGCGGCGACTTCCGCCACCGAGAGCTCGCGGTCCAGTACCCGTTGAATCGTGGCCAGGTCCATGCCCAGCTCGCGCAGGGTGCGCAGGAGTTCCAGACGAAGCAGTGCGTCGAGGTCGTAGAGCCGATAGCCGGCGGGACTGCGGGTGGTCGGCGCCACCACCCCCGAATCGGAGTAGAACCGGATGGTCCTCACGGACAAGCCGGTCCGCCGGGAAAGCTCCCCGATGGAGTAGAGGGTCGTAACGTCCATGTCCCCCACTCTGCTGTCTCCAGCCACTGGAGACTCAAGACCATTCCCGCATTCCCGAGCAGGGCCCCGACCACGAGACGTCCTCCGAGTTGCTGAAGCATGCATCGTGCGCTCTCCGCCGACCGCCAGGACGAAACGGGCACGTCTCGCACGTGCTGGGCGAGCGAGGGCAGCGATAGGCGACACCGCTCTCCGGCGGCCCACGGCTACGAGCCCTTGGACTCAATCATCTAGGGTCGGGCGTCATGGAGACCACGGGCGTCGTTCGGCGCCGGACGACGGAGCGGGTACGCGACACTCTGGCGCGCCTCGCCACCGAGCGGGACGTATGGGTGGCGACGGCCCACCCCGACCACGGGCCGCACCAGGTGCCGTTGTGGTTCCTGTGGGACGGGCGAGCCGTGTGGATGTGCACCGCCGCCGCCTCCGTGACCGCGCGCAACGTCCGGGAAGAGCCGCGCGTGCGCCTCTCGCTGCCGGACACCTCCGACGTGGTGCTCCTCCGGGGCGAGGCGGAGTGCTTCCCCGATCAGGAGGTGCCCGGGGGAGCCGCGGAAGCGTTCGCCGAGAAGTTCGGGTGGGATCCACGCGCGGAAGAGGAAGCGTTCTTGTACGTGCGCGTGATCCCGACGACCGTGCGCGCTTGGCGCGGCGAGCCGGAACAGCGCGGCAGAGTCATCATGCGCGACGGCGAGTGGGTCGCGGCGCCGTAACGGCCCCACCCCGGCCAACGGCCAACGGGGGGCGGGTGGACGCGCAGGCAGCCCCGCACCGGGTGGACGGTTCCGGTGCGGGGCGCCTGCGCGGCTCAGTTCTGGGCTGCGTAGGTGACGAAGTCGTGCCAGGCGGTGGGGGAGAGGGCGAGCTCGGGGCTCAGCTGGTCCTTGGAGTCCCGGACATGGATCGCCTGCGTGCCCTTGGCCACCTCGATACAGGCGTCCCCTTGGGAGCCGCTGTAGCTGCTCTTGAACCAGGTCAGTTCGGACGTGCTCATAGCGCTCCTCGCAATCGCTTCAACAGGCTCAGGGATTCCCTGGGGGGTAGAGCCTGTGAGCGCAGTTTCGCATACCGCTGTTGGAGCAGGCTGATCTCTTTCGCGTGGGCGATCAGCCGTCCGTTCTGTTGTCCTTCGGAGTAGGCGAACCACCGGTTCTCCGGTGTCTCGGCCAGCATGATCGGTCCGTCCATCCCCGCGTGGGACGGCTGCCGCAGTGGCATCACCTGAAACTCCACGTTCCAGTTCCGCTCGATCAACTCCAGTAGCCGGTCGAACTGTTCGCGCGTCACGGTCTCGCCGCCCGTCCACCGCTCCAGCACCGCCTGCTCCACGATGAAGCTGAATGCCGTGGGCGGCTTCCGGTTCACCGCCAGCAGTTCCTGTCGTGCCAGCCGGGCCGCGATCCGCTCCTCCAACTCGTCCTGGTCGGGAAGCGGCGGCACGTCCAGTGACACCGCGCGCGCGTACGCCTCCGTCTGCAACAGGCCCGGCAGCACCCGGCACTCGTACGTGTACAGGCTGATCGCCGTCGTCTCGACGCGCGCCCACTGCCGGAACCAACTCGCCAGCCCTGCCTGCCGCGAGAGATGCGGCGCGGCCCTGCGCAGGGCTCCGGTGCCTCCGAGTACCGGCTCGGCGCGCTCCACGAAGTCGCGGTCCGGCATCCGGCGGCCCTGTTCGATCGAGGCGACCGTGTGCTTGGAGAAGCCCACCTTGTCGGCGAACTCCTCGCGGGAGAGGCCCGCGTGCTCCCGCAACGCCTGCACGAACGCACCGAACGTGCGCATGCTGTCCGATGCGCCGGGCTCGGCGCCCGTACCTGTGGGGCCCGGCCCCGAGCCGCCGCCCGCTCTTGCCGCGTCCGCTCCTCCGGCCGCCGTTCCTCCGGTGCCGTCATCCATGGTGTCGTAGCCCACCGTTGGCCACCTTTCGCGCGTACCCGCCCCGCCGTACCGCTTCCGACCGTGCCGTTCCACGCGCTGAGTCGCCACCGAGCGTACGCGTGTGACTGCACAGGGTACGTGGCGCGGGGTGGTGCATCGCGGCGTTCGCTGGAAGGGGGAGGTGGGGGCCGCTCCCAGGGCTTTCCCGCAATTGATCTCCACCTGACAGGCTTACGTGAAACAGGTTCGCTCAGGAGACGGGGTGGGCGCATAGAGCGCATCGATGGATTGTTGACGGGTTGCGGGCCCTCGGTGTGGGAAGCGCTCGGGGCTGCCGGGTGGAGAGCGGGGCGACGGATCGACAGTGAGCCCTGGAAGCGACAACTCGTGGCAGCGGGGTTCGAGTGCAATGACGTGGCGACGGCGGTTTGGGCAGAGTTCGGCGAACTGGTGATCGAGGGTTCTCCGGCTCGCGTACCTTCCTCGTCGCTGCACCTGGATCCTGTTGACGCCTGTATCGACGCGTCTGCGGAGGCGCAGAGACTGAGGCGCCGATACGGGGAGAACTACAGTCCTCTGGGCATGTGGTCAATCCAGTACAGGTCCTACGTGGCGGCGAGCGGGCGTGTCATCGCAGTGGGGCCGGGCTTCCTGTGGCAGCTGGGGACCAGCTTCGCGGAGGCGCTGGGTTACGTGGTGGAGGGCGATGGCGAGGGCGATCGTACCGAGCGGGCGCCCTGGCTGTGATTCCTTCACATACCGTCTCCGGAGCGCTCCCACCGGCTGAGTCTCTCGCAGCCTCTGGTGCGATCACAACGTGGCAGGCGTCTTGGAGAACCCCCTTCCCTGGGCCGGTGATGCCGCACCGGGGACCGGGAAAGTCTGCGTCGTCAGGGATGTGTGCTCCAGGATCGCGGGGCGCCCCGGAACTCGGTTCACGGGTCTCGGGGTTCAAGATTCGGGGTTCAAGATTCGGGGTTCGAGCTTCGGGTTCGCTCCACGGGGTTCGCACTCCGCCCTGTCACTCGTTCGAGGGACTGGAAAAGGCGCTCGGGTCGACGCTTGAGCTTCGGGATTCGGGGGTCGGGATGCGAGGTCCGGGATTCGAGCGATGTTGTACATCCGGGGGGTAGGTAGGGGCATTTGAGAAAACCACCCCTCCCTCCCACCCCTGTCACGGCCAGCAAGTATGACTAATTGTGAGCGAGTTGCGGCGGAGAGTCGCGGATGTTTACGGTGCCCCCAACGAAACGACCCCGACGCGGTGTAACGAGCACCAGGTCGGGGTCTCACCAAAGATCGACTACCAAGAAAGACCGATCTCGTGGCTACCCAGCACTTTAGCTCCGCCCTGCCCGCTCCCGCAGCTTCCCGCCCGTACCGCAGGGCCCAGGCCGGCTACGGCAAGCAGTCCGTCCCGGGTCAAGGCCCGCCGGGCGTAAGTGACTTCGCGTTTCTGCCGGAGTGCGAACGGTATGTCGCCGCCTATGTCGACAACTTGCCGGACGGCGCCGCCATGGACATCAAGTCGTTGGCCAAGGACCTGCCCCTGTACGGCCAGATGGCCATCGGTACCGCCCTGCGGGCGCTCGCCCTGGCCGGGCACCTGCGGCGCGTACGCAGGCAGGTGGCGGGCGGCGGCCCCTGCCGGTGGGTGACGCGCACCTTCTGGTCCCGCACTGCCCGGGACAACGAGTGGTGGATCGCCCGGCTCGAAGCGGAGGCCGCCGCGGCGCAGGAGCCCTGCGCCGAAGCCCCCGCGTCGGAGGAGCCCGGCGCAGGAGCCCCCGCGTCGGAGACGCCCGGTGTCGATGCCGCCGCGTCGGAGACGCCCGGTGCACCCTTCGGCGGGCCGGAGTCCGAGCCGGTGGTTCCCCGGCAGCGCACCGCAGAGTCGGCCCCCGACCAGTCACCGTCCCCGGACCAGTCTCCGGCCCCGGAGACCGCCCCTGACGCAGCGGCAGCAGTAAACGCGCCCGCAGGAACGGCTCCTCCCGCTGCCGCCGCCGGTCCTTCCCCCGCGTACCTCGCCCTCGCCGAACTCGGCCGGCGCGAGCCCCGCCTGACGCTCTCCGCAGCCGACTGCGAGGTCCTGGAGCCGCTGGCCGCCGCCTGGTTCGCGCGGGGTGTCAGTGCCGGGTACCTGACGTCGGCGCTCACCGCCGGGCTTCCCGAGCAGGTCGGCTCACCTGTCGGGCTGGTGCGCCGACGCCTCACCGACAAGATGCCGCCCCAGCTTCCCGAGGCGCCCACCCCGCCGCCGGGCCCGGCACCGGGCGTCCCCGGCGCCCCGGTGCGCGGCCTGCTGGTCGAGTGCACCGACTGCGGCCGTCCCGGCAGGGCCGAAGCGCTGCCGGACGGCCTCTGCGCCCCGTGCCGTACAGCCCATCAGGCGCCGGAAACGACCGACCCGGACGCGGCCCCGGAGGAGTGCGTACGCGATGTTCCGGCCCTCGTCGCCAACCTCCGCAACCTGATGCGTACCCCGTGACCGTCGCGCGCCGGGGTTGCGTACCGATCGTCCGGGGCGAGCGTACGGCGGTGGGGTGTACGCGCGTCGGCGCTGGTGAGAGGGGCTGGGCGCCGCCATCGTGAGCGCATGACACCTCCGTCCGCGTCCCCCTCCGCGTCCCCCTCCACCTCCCCGTCCGCGACCTCGTTCGCGACCGGGACCGACACCGGGACCGGGGCCGGTCAAGCGCCCACTCCGGCAGCCGGGTTCGTCCAGCGCTTCAGCTCCACCCCGCGCGGGGCGCGCCTCGCCCGCAGGCTCGTGCTGCACCAACTCGCCACCTGGGGCGTGCCGTACGGCAGCGAAGCGTCCGACACCGCCGCCCAGCTCGTCGCCGAACTCGCCGCCAACGCCGCCACGCACGGCCGCGTCTCCGGCCGGGACTTCGAGGTCACCGCGGAGATCCTGGACGGGACCCTGCGCCTCGCGGTCTCGGACGCCCGGGGCGAAGCCCGCCCACCCGCGCCGGGCGCACCGCGCCCCGCGATGCGCCCGCTCGCGGAGAGCGGCCGGGGGATGATCCTGGTGGAGGCGCTCGCCGACCGGTGGGACGTCCTCGACCGCCCGTCCGTCGGCAAGACCGTCGTGGCCGAGCTGGACCTCGTGTCCGTACCGCGCCCGGAAGGGCGGGATCGCGGCGGAAGGTGAGAATCCGCGAGCGGTACGCGCGGCACGGCCGGGAATGCCCGGGGCTCGCGGCGAGCGGACGGACGTGCGCCGTCCCTCCGCATGGTCTACCGGGACTGCCGTCCGGCCGACGGACCGGGGGACGTCAGCCGCGCCTCGGTCTCTCCGATGGCCACCTCGTGTCCGCCCTCGCACCGCACGGCCGGGACGAGCGGCTGCCCGCAGCCCGCGTGGACGAGTTCGACCCCGCCCCGCCCGCCGTCCGCCGCGTGTCCCCACTCCATCAGCGCGACGAACAGCGGAAAGAGGGCGCGACCGCGGTCGGTCAGCACGTACTCGTGCCGGGTGCGCGCGCCCGGCACCCGGTAGGGCTGCCGTTCCATGAGGCCGTCGTCCACCAGCTGGCGCAGGCGCTTGGAGGCGGCCGTCTCCGCGAGGCCGGTGCGTCGGACCAGGTCGTCGAAGCGCCGTCCGCCGTAGAACGCCTCTCTGACCAGCATCATCGCCGAGCGGGTGCCCATCACATCCAGAGACCGCTCCATGGCGCACCAACCGGCCGCTGTGAAGGCGTCCCGGTCGGCGAACTCGCCCGTGCGCGTGAACACCGTCTCTTCGTCATGCAGGTCAACGCGTTCCATGAGCCCATCCTAACCTGGCTAGCTTTTTGAGAAGTTAGCCTGCTACTTTCCTGGCTATGCAAAACAGCAGCCAGCCGTCCGGTGTGAGCACCGCGCCCGCAACCGTGCCCCCGATCGCGCCCGCCCCCGCAGCCCACGCCGGCATACCCGCCCACCCCTGGCGCGGAGTTCTCACCGTGTGCCTCGGCGTGATGATGGCCTTCGTCAACGTCTCTTCGACCATCGGCGCACTCGGCGCCATCCAGCAGGACCTGCACCCGTCCGCGAGCACCCTGGTCTGGGTGACCAGCGCCTACTCCCTGGTCGTCGCCACCCTGGTGATGTTCGCCGGCACCCTCGCCGACCTGGTGGGACGCCGCGCGGTCTTCCTCGGCGGGGCGGTGGTGTTCACCGCCGGCAGCCTGCTGGCCTTCGCCGCCGACACCACCGGGCTGCTGATCACCGCGCAGGCGGTCATGGGCATCGGCGGTGCGGCCGTCCTGCCTGCCAGCCTCTCGATCGTCAGCCACTCCTTCGCCGACCCGCACCTGCGGACCAAGGCCATCGGTGCCTGGGCCAGCTGCTCCGGCCTCGGTCTGGCGATCGGTCCGCTCGGGGCCGGGCTGCTCCTGGGAAGCTTTACCTGGCACGCGGTGTACCTGATCGATGTCGTGATCGGTGCGGTCACCGTCGTCCTGACCCCGTTCATGGTGACCGAGACGAAGCACCCGACCCGGCGCCTGGACCTCGCCGGCGTGCTGCTGGGTACGGTCATGATCGCTTCCGCGACCTACGCCATCATCGAGGGCGGCTCCTCCGGCTACACCTCTGGCCGCATCGTCACCGTCTACGGCGTCTTCGCCGTCTCCCTCGTCCTGTTCCTGACCGTCGAAGCCCGCCATCACGACCCGATGCTGGACCTGCGCCTCTTCCGCAACTCGTCGTACACCGCGGTCATGGGCGTCGCCGCAGCGTCCATGTTCGGCTTCGTCGGCACCTCGCTGCTCGCGGTCCTGTACATGGAGCGCGTCCAGCACCTGTCCGCACTGGCCACCGGCGTGCGGCTGCTGGCCATGTTCGCCACCTACATCGTCGTCAGCGCGCTCGCCGGACGCCTCGTCCAGAAGATCGGCTTCACCCTCACGCTGACCGCGGGCCTCGTCGTCCTGGGCGGCGGCGCACTGGCGCTGTTGCTTGTCGGCCCCTTCACCGGATACGGCGCCCTGTGGCCCGGCCTGCTGGTCGCAGGCGTCGGTTCGGCGCTGCTGACCGCGCCCTCGACGGCCGCCGCCGTCAACAGCGTGCCGAGGACGCAAGCCGGCATGGCCAGCGCGACCGTCAACATGTTCCGGCAGATCGGCTCCGTACTCGGCCCCAGCATCCTCGGGACCATCGTCACCACCCGATTCCCCCGCTACCTGGACGAGCGGCTGATCTCCTCCGGGGTGCCGGTCGTCGACGCCTCCCGCATCACCGACGGCGCCGTCCGCGGCGACGGCGCGGCCTCCCTCCCGACCGCCCTCGCGCAGACCGTCACCGACTCCGCGGCGCGCGCCTTCACCGACGCAGTCCACCTCGGGCTGCTCATCGGAGGCCTCACCCTGCTCGTCGTCGCCATCCCCACCGCCGTCTTCGTACGGCACAGCAACACGCCGGCGCCCTCGCCGTCCGCAGCCTGACACGTGGCGCGGGACGGCAGCGAACGGCCACGCCCCGGTCGAGGGGGCGTGGCCGTCGGCGTTCCGGTACCGCGCGGTCCTACGGCAGCGGGGTGCCGCCCGTGGCGTTGACGATCTCGGCGGTGATGTAACTCGCCTGCGGCGAAGCCAGGAAGACGTACGCCGGAGCCATCTCGGCGGGCTGGGCGGGCCGGCCCAGCGGAGACTGCTTGCCGAACTCCGTCGTGTCCGGCATCGTCGCCGGGATCAGGGGAGTCCACACCGGTCCCGGCGCCACCGCGTTGACCCGGATGCCGTCCGGCGCCACCATCTGCGCGAGTCCCTGGGTGAAGGTGACGATCGCTCCCTTGGTCATGGCGTAGTCGAGCAGGTGCGGGCTCGGCTTGTACGCCTGGACCGAGGCGGAGTTGATGATGCTGCCGCCCTTCGGCATGTGGGGCAGCACCATCTTGGAGAGCCAGAACATGCCGTACAGGTTCGTCCGCACCACCCGGTCGAACTGCTCCGTGGTGATCGCGCCGATACCGTCGGGCTGGGACATCTGGTACGCGGCGTTGTTCACCAGGATGTCGACGCGCCCGAACTCGGTGACGGCCCGCTCGATCAGGCCCCGGCACTGCTCCTCCTCGCGGATGTCGCACGCGACCGCCACGGCCCGCCGACCCGCGTCCTCGACGAGCCGCACCGTCTCGGCGGCGTCCTTCTCCTCGGACGCCAGATGGGTGAAGAGCACGTCGGCACCCTCCCGGGCGAAGGCGAGCGCCACGGCCCGCCCGATACCGGAGTCCCCACCCGTCACCACCGCCTTGCGGTCGGCGAGGAGACCGTGCCCGCGGTAGGACTCCTCCCCGTGGTCCGGCGGGGGATCCATCGGTCCCGTCCAGCCCGGATGCGCCTGCTCCTGCTGCGGGAAATCCGGCTGGGGGTGCTTGGTCACGGGGTCACCGGGGCGCTGTTCGTCGTTCGGCATTCGCTGTCTCCTGCTGTGGGGAAAAGTAGACCCTGAGTACAGATCCACCTGTTCCCGAAAAGCTCCCCGAAACCCCGCGATCGAATCCGCGCGGTCCGCACGCTGATCCATGTGCGCCGCAGTGGGATTTCCCGGAGGCCCGCCCAATTTCGGTGGACGTCGCGCCTGAGGGCTGTTCCCGCAATTCCGGGCGGGTGCGCGAGGACAGCTCCGGCACCTCGCCGCGCTGTCGGAACCTCCGTATACATCCCGTATGCGGAGGCTCCTCCGCCGTGGGACGCACCGCATCCGGCGCCGCGCACTGATCCACCAGGAAAAATCGCGGGACAGCCCTCGGAAGCCGTACGGCATTCGACTTCCCCCTTTCGGCGCAGCGCCGGATGGTGCAGCGCAGGTGTCGGGTTCCCAGGTCGGGGGAACCCGTACACCGTCGATGTCGCCCCTGTCGGTGCGCTGACCGCATGTGTGTGGCCCTGCCCGGCACAAAGGATCGGAAGCCAGTGAGCGAGAAGAAGAACCCGGTGTCCGCCGCCGCCGAAAAAGTCGCGAAGAAAGCACAGGAGGTCATTCACCCGGGAAATGAGATTCCCGGTTCCCCGGGCCCCGAGGCCGTGCCGGTCGAGGAGCCGACGGAGGTACGCGAGCCGCTCCTCGCCAAGAACGACCAGCGCGGCCCGGACACCTACAGCCCGACCGGCCAGGAGACCGGGGTCCGGCAGGGCAAGGTCGCGCAGGACGGCGCGTACCTCACCACCGCCCAGGGCGCCCGGCTGTACGACACGGACCACTCCCTGAAGGCGGGACCCCGCGGCCCGGTGCTGCTCCAGGACCACCACATGCGGGAGAAGATCACCCACTTCGACCACGAGCGCATCCCCGAGCGGGTGGTGCACGCCCGCGGCGCCGCCGCGCACGGCGTCTTCCGCGGCTACGGCGCGGCTACGGGGATCACCAAGGCCGCGTTCCTCGCCGAGGGCGTCGAGACACCGGTGTTCGTCCGCTTCTCGACCGTGCTCGGCTCACGCGGTTCGGCCGACACCGTCCGGGACACCCGGGGATTCGCAACGAAGTTCTACACCGACGAAGGTGTCTTCGACCTGGTCGGCAACAACATCCCGGTGTTCTTCATCCAGGACGCGATCAAGTTCCCCGACATCATCCACGCGGGCAAGCCGCACCCGGACCGGGAGATCCCGCAGGCGCAGAGCGCCCACGACACGTTCTGGGACTTCGTCACCCTCCACACGGAGGCGACCCACCACACGCTGTGGAACATGTCGGACCGGGGCATCCCGCGCTCCTACCGGATGATGGAGGGCTTCGGAGTCCACACCTTCCGGCTGGTCAACGCGGAGGGCGCCACCACCCTGGTGAAGTTCCACTGGAAGCCGAAGCTGGGCGTGCACTCCCTGGTCTGGGAGGAGGCGCAGATCGCCGCAGGCGTCGACCCCGACTTCCACCGCCGCGACCTCGCCGACGCCATCGAGGCGGGCGCCTTCCCGCAGTGGGAGCTGGGCGTTCAGACCTTCCCGGACACCGATGACCAGATGTTCGAGGGCATCGACCTGCTGGACCCGACGAAGATCGTGCCCGAGGAGCTGGCACCGGTCCAGCCGATCGGCCTGATGACGCTCAACGCCAACCCGTCGAACTTCTTCGCCGAGACCGAGCAGGTCGCCTTCCACCTCGGCCACCTGGTTCCCGGCATCGACGTCACCGACGACCCGCTGTTCCAGGGCCGGCTCTTCTCCTACCTCGACACGCAGATCAGCCGGCTGGGCGGTCCCAACTTCGGCCAGCTGCCGATCAACCGCACCCACGCGCCGGTCAACGACATGCTGCGGGACGGCATGCACCAGACCGCCGTGCACCGCGGAGTGGCGCCCTACCGCCCGCACTCCCTGGACGGCGGCTGCCCGTTCCTCGCGGGCCAGGACACCGGAGCCTTCTTCGAGGTGCCCGTCGAGCTCCCCGCGGCTCGGAAGGTGCGTGACGCGCCGGCCTCCTTCGACGACCACTTCAGCCAGGCGCGGCTGTTCTACCTCAGCATGACCCCCACCGAGCGCGAGCACATCGCCGCCGCCTACACCTTCGAGCTCGGCAAGTGCTGGGAGGAGTCCATCAAGGTGCGCGGACTCCAGGTCCTCGCCAACATCGACCCCGACCTCTGTGCGGAGGTCGCGACCGGCCTGGGCCTTCCCGCACCCGGGCCGAGCGTCCCGCTGGCGACACCCGAGCTGAGCCCCGCGCTCTCCCAGCTCGGCCAGAACTGGCCGGTCGACGGCCGGATCATCGGCATCGTCACCGACGGAACGGACGACCTGGACGGGGTACGCGCGGTACGCCGCACGATCCTCGACGCCGGCATGGTCCCGCTGGTGATCGCCCCGGCCGGCGGCAAGCTGGGCCAGGGCGACGACGCCGTCACCGTGCAGCGCACCTTCGCCACGGCCCGCTCCATCGAGTTCGACGCGATCCTGCTGGCAGGGGCGCCCGGACCGGCCGCCGACAGCTACGGCGCCCGCGACGCCAAGGCGGACGACGCCACCGCCGCCGTCACCGCCATCGATCCCCGGCTGCTGCTGATGGTCGGCGAGGCGTACCGCCACGGCAAGGCCATCGGCGCCTGGGGCGGCGGAGCCGACGCCCTCGCTGCTGCGGGCCTCCCCGCCGGCTCCGTCGGCGTGGTGACCGGCGAGGCCGCGCCGGAGGTGCTGGAGACCGTCACCGGCCTCCTGGGAGCGCACCGCGCCTGGGACCGGTTCACGCCCGCTCTCTGAGTCCGGCTGAGAACACCCGCCGGAGAGCACCCGCCGGGAACGCCCGCCGGAGAGCGCCCGCCGGGAACACGCCGGGAGCGGCGGCCCGCGTCAGCCGTACGACGCCCGGGCCGCCGCTTCCGGCGCCCTGTGGGGCCTCCGGGACCGGCGGCCCCCGGGGCCCGGTCGGTCCGTGGGCGCGGTCGGTCCTGGGGCCCCGCCGCGGATTCTGCGTACTCCCGCACGCCTCCCCGGCGTTCGCGATGCGGGCCTCGCGATTGTTTCGTCCCTCCCGGACCGGAAAGCCGCACCTCATGGACCATTCCGAAGCTCCCGTTCTCGACGCCCTGACGGCGTACCAGGCACAGGACCAGCTGCCGTTCACGCCCCCGGGCCACAAACAGGGGCGGGGGGCCGACCCGAGGGTCCGGGCGGTGCTGGGCGACTCCCTCTTCCGGGCGGACATGCTCGCGGTGTCCGGTCTGGACGACCGGACGATGTCGCGGAAAGTCTTGGAGCGGGCCGAGGAGTTGATGGCCGACGCGGTCGGCGCCGACCACACCTTCTTCTCCACCTGCGGCAGTTCCCTCTCGGTGAAGGCGGCCATGCTCTCCGTCGCGGGCCCGCACCAGAAGCTGGTGGTGGGACGTGACGTCCACAAGTCGGTGATCTCCGGGCTGATCCTCGCGGGCATCCGCCCCGTCTGGGCCGATCCGCAGTGGGACTCCGAACTCCACCTCGCCCACCCCCCGGCCCCCGACGCCTTCCGGGCCGCGTTCGAGGAGCACCCCGACGCGCGGGGAGCCCTGGTCACCAGCCCGACCCCCTACGGCGCCTGCGCCGACATCGGGGCCATCGCGGAGCTCTGCCACGAACGGGGTGTGCCGCTGATCGTGGACGAGGCGTGGGGAGCCCATCTGCCCTTCCACCCCGACCTGCCCACCTGGGCCATGGACGCCGGCGCCGACGTCTGCGTGACCTCGGTCCACAAGATGGGCTCCGGGCTGGAACAAGGCTCGGTCTTCCATCTGCAAGGAGACCTCATCACCCCGGACACCCTCGCCGCCCGAGCCGACCTGCTGGACACCACCAGCCCCTCGGTGCTCGTCCATGCCGCCCTCGACGGCTGGCGCCGGCAGATGGTGGAGCACGGCCGCGAACTCCTGGGCGACGCCCTCTCCCGCGCCCACCGGGTGCGTGCGGCCATCGATGACATCAAGGGCCTGCACGTCAACGGTCGCGCCGACTTCTGCGGCGACGGGCGGGCCGTCGACATGGACCCCCTGCAGATCTTCATCGACCTGAGCGCCCTCCCCTTCAACGGGTACGCAGCCGCCGACTGGATGCGCCGGAACCACCGCATCAACCTGCACACCTCCGACCACCGGCGCGTCAACGCCCAGCTCACCCACGCCGACGACGACACGACGACGGCACGCCTCCTCGACGGCCTGCGGGACCTCGTCGCCCACGCCGACGAACTGCCGCCCGCACCGGACATCCGGGTGCCGGACCCGGGGGAGCTCCGGCTCCGGCAGGCCACGCTTCCCCGGGACGCCTTCTTCGGCGAGGTCGAGGAGGTTCCCGCGGAGCGGGCGGTCGGCCGGGTCTGCGCCGAGATGCTCACGCCCTACCCGCCCGGAGTTCCTGCCGCGCTCCCCGGGGAGGTGCTCGACCAGGCGGTGGTGGACTATCTGCGTGACGGCACGCGCGCCGGGATGCTCGTCCCCGACGCGGCCGACAGCACGATCGGGACCATCCGGGTGTCCGTGCACGACGTGGACGCGGACTGATCCGAGGCCGCCCGGGGGCCGCGGTCGGCCGGCGCCGCTACCCGGTCGGGGCCCGATGGGCCGGCACCGGTGCGGCGTCGGTCGGGGAGGTGTCGGCCGGAGTGCCGGGATCCGGTGTACCGGCGTCCGGTGCGGCGAACGACTCCCGGCAGTGCGCGAGCAGTTCCCGCAACGCCGGGCTCTTGGTGGGCGCGGAGACCAGGGCCAGGACAGCGGCGGTCTCCGCGTCGGTGAGGGGGACGGTCAGCAGGCCCGGCCGCCGGGCGAGCATGGACGCGGAGAGCACCGCCACCCCCAGCCCCCGCTCCGCGAGCTGCATCACCGCGGCCGGCGCGGCGGCCTGCAGGGCCACGGAGGGCGCGAGCCCCCGGGCGGCCATGACCTGGTCCAGCACGGCGCGGATGCCGGTGCCCGGCGGCAGGCAGATGAGGGGGTGGGCGCTCAGCTCCGCGACGGTGACCCCGTCGGCCGCCCGGGTGGCGAGGGGATGACCGGGCGGTACGGCCGCCACGAGCGCCTCGCTGATCACCTCGTGCCCGTCCAGGTCCTCCGGCGCCCGGCCCGCCGCGCCGATCAGCGCCAGATCGACGGCCCCCTCCCGGACGCGCTCGACCAGCCGTGCGGAATCGTCCTCGACGAGGCTGATCCCGACGCCCGGATGCGC
Organism: Streptomyces sp. NPDC005576; assembly: GCF_042871745.1. Lineage (NCBI taxonomy): Bacteria > Bacillati > Actinomycetota > Actinomycetes > Kitasatosporales > Streptomycetaceae > Streptomyces > Streptomyces sp. NPDC005576. Next base: position 242,020 of record NZ_JBIAJC010000003.1, read on the forward strand.
CAGATGGAAACTCGACAGCGCCTCGAAGAGCGGGGCCACGGTGCACGCCGTCACCATGCCGACCACCAGCCGGCCCCGGACCAGTCCGTTCATCTCGTCCACCGCCTGCCGCAGACCCCGGACCGCGTCGAGCACCGCGCGCGCGTGGTCGTAGGCCACCTCGCCCACCGCCGTCAGCGCCGCGCTGCGGCCGGACCGGTCGATGAGGGTGGCCCCGAGATCGTGCTCCAGCTGCCGGATCTGGGCGCTGATCCCGGGCTGGCTGATGTGCACGCGCTCGGCCGCCCGGGTGAAGTTGGACTCTTCGGCCACGGCGAGGAAGTACTTCAGCTGCCTGAGTTCCATAACCTCTGATTATAGCGGTAGTTGGTGTCATTGATTGGACTTCTTACGCGTCCGCGAACGACGATGGACAGGTCGTCGAAGTCCACGCATTCCAGCCAGGAAAGGGAACGTCGTGTCCGAGAAGGAGAAGGCTCTGAAGCCGGAGGACCTCACCCGTCTGTTCGTCGAGCGCGCCAACGCGGGCGACGCCGCCGGACTCGCGGCGCTGTACGAGGAGGACGCGGTGATGGCCTTCCCGCCCGGCAGCACCACCGTCGGCCGGGAGGCGATTCGCCGGCTGTGGGAGCAGGTGCTCACCCGCGCACCGAAGTTCGAGGCGGAAGAGCCGCTCCCGACCCTCGTCCTCGGTGACATCGCACTGACCTCCACGCCGCCGAAGGACGGTTCGGGGGCCCGCGCCCAGGTGGTCCGCCGTCAGGCGGACGGCAGTTGGCTGCGCATCATCGACCAGCCGGAGTTCCGTCCGCCGACCGGCTGAGAAGTCCCGGAGCCGGGGCAACCGCTCGTCAGTGGGCGGCCGCCCCGGCTCCGGCGCCCGGGGCAGGGCGGGGGACCGCCCCGGGGGCCGCCGGGTCCCCGCCGCGCCGGGCGGAGGCCCGGCGGACGGCCGGGCCCATGGCCGTACCCGCCGTCAGGAAGAGTCCTCCGAGCACCAGCCAGCCGGAGAAGCCCCACGACAGGATCAGCGTGGTGAGCAGCAGCGGCCCGACCAGCCGTGCGACGGCGGTCCCGGCACCGTAGAAGCCCTGGTACTGGCCCTGCTTGTCGGCCGGGGCGAGGTCGAAGCCGATCTCCCAGGAACCGGCGCCGAGCAGCATCTCCCCGAGCACCTGGACCACGGCCGCCGCCAGCAGCAGCGCACCAGCCGCCCACGCCGACGTACCCAGGGACGAGGACGCGAAGACGAGGCAGGCCAGCAGCAGGACGAGTCCGGCCTGCCGCACCGACCGCGATGCGGAGCCCAGGCCGCGTACCCGGGAAGCGATCCGCACCTGGAAGAGGACGACGCTCACGGTGTTGACCACCAGCAGCGCGGAGACGGTCCATCCGGGCGCCTCCGTGCGCTGCACGATCCACAGCGGCAACACCACGCTGAGCAGGGGCATGTAGAGCAGCATGACCATGTTGAGCAGGGACACCACGGCGTACGGCCGGTCCCGCAGGACCGCCAGCCTCCGCCCGCCGGGGAGGAGTTCCGCCGCCGCGGCGGTCCTGGCGGGGGCCGGCAGCCGGAGCAGCAGCCACCCGGCGGCGACGAAACTGAGCGCGTCCAGCGCGAATGCCGCCAAGTACGCAGCCTCCGTGTCGAGTTGCAGTGCCACCCCGCCGAGCGCCGCACCGAGGGCGAGCCCCGCGTTCACCGTGGACTGGAGGTGGGCGCGGGTCTCGGTACGCCGGCCGGGCTCGACCAGCGCCGCCAGCAGGGCCTGCCGGGCCGCCGCGAGACCGCACTGCGCGCAGGCGTACACGCACACCGCCACCAGAAACGCCGGGTAGGACCGTACGAAGAGGAACGAGGCGACGGCGGCCCCGGTGACCAGGGACATCAGCACCGCCGTCCCGCGCGGACCGCGCCGGTCGGCGAGGTGCCCCAGCGGCACCCCGGCGACCGCCCCGAGCGCCCAGCCGAGCGTGAGCGCCGCGCCGATGGCGGTGGGCGAGAGCCCGACGATCCGGCTGAAGTAGAGCGCCGAGCACACGTAATACGCCCCGTCGCCCACCGAGTTCGTCAGCTGGGCCAGAGCCAGCTTCCTCGGCGCGCCCCCGGGGGGAATGATCCGGCTCACCGGCATGTGGTTCCTTCTCCGTCCGTGTCCGTACGGCAGCCCCCGTCCGTACGGCCGCCTTGTCCGTGGGGGCCAACCGCGAGTCTGCACGTGTCGCGGCGGGAGCGACACCCGATTCGGCGCGGGAGAGGCTCAGTCGAAGCGGAGCCGGCCCGACCGGGGCCGCTTCAGTTCGAAGAAGTCCGGGAAGCCGGCCAGCGTCCTCACCGCGTCGAAGAGGCGGGCGGCCTCCTCGCCACGGGGGATCGACTGGAGGACGGGCCCGAAGTAGGCGACACCGTCGATGCGGAGGGCGGGGGTGCCCACGTCGTCGCCGACGGCATCCGCGCACGACGCGTGACTCCCGCGCAGCCACGCGTCGTGCGCCTCCGTGTCGGCGGCGGCCAGCAGCCCGGCCGGCAGATCCAGCGCCGCCAGCGCCTGCCGGGCCACCGCCCGGTACTCCTTGTCGCCGCCGTCGTGGATGCGGTGGCCGAGCTCGGTGTAGAGACCGGCCAGTATCTCCTCGCCGTGCTCCTGGGCCGCGGCGGCACAGATCCGGTTCAGGGCGAGCGAGTTGTCCACCAGCGTGCGGTACCAGTCGGGAAGTTCGCGCTCCTCGTTGAGCACGTACAGGCTCATCAGGCGGAACCGCACGTCCAGACGGCGGTGGAGGGCGACCTCCCGGATCCAGCGGGAAGTGATCCACGCGAAGGGGCAGGCCGGGTCGAACCAGAGGTCGACCCGGGTGGTGCGGCCCGGGTCGGACGCGCTCGGGTGCGTGCGGGAGTCGGTGTCCGTGTCGGTGGTACCGGTGGTCATGTGCTGAGCTCCTCGTACGAAGGGGGGTGGTGAGGGCCGGTCAGTTCTCGGCGGTCACTGCGGCGGGGGAAGCCGCCGCGTCAGGGGTCTTCGGCTGCTGCGCGCCCTGGAAGTCGGCCGCCCGGATCAGCAGCAGCGACGCCAGACCCCCCGCCAGCGCGAGTCCGGCCGAGAGGTGGAGGAGCGTGTTCAGTCCGTCGACGTACCCCTCGACGGCGAGCCGTTCCACCGTTCCCCGCTGCGCCTCGGGCACCAGCGCGGCAGCCCGGTCGATCTCGCCTCCCCTTACCAGGGCGACGAGTCGGTCCGTACGGTCACCCACGCCCGGAACCCCTGCCAGGCCGTCGCGCAGACGGTCGCCGATGACGACCGCGAAGGTGGAACCGAGCACCGCGACCCCGGCGCTCACCCCGAGCTGCCGGAACGTGCCGCTGACGCCCGAGGCCATCCCGGAACGGGAGAGGTCCACGACGCCCACCGCGGTCGAGGCGAGCGGCGGATTCACCAGACCGGCACCCAGACCGCCCAGCACGAGACCGGGCAGGAAGTGCTCCCAGCCGGAACGCGCGTCCACCCCGCCCATCAGCAGCAGGGCCGCTCCGACCAGGAGCAGGCCGGCCCCGATCAGGAAGCGCGGCTGGACCCTGGCGCTGATACGGCCCGCGACCAGCGAGGCGAGGAGCATCGCCAGCGAGGAGGCCAGCAGCCGCACCCCGGTCTCCAGCGACGAGTACTGGAGCACCTCCTGGAAGTAGATGGCCAGGAAGAGGAACATCGCGAAGAGCGAGCCGTTCATCGCGAACGCCGCGACGGACCCGCCGACGAAGGTCGGGATGCGGAACAGCCTCAGCTCGAACATCGGCTGCTCCACCCGGGCCTCGACGACGAGGAAGGCGGCCAGCAGCACACCGCCCACGATCAGGAAGGTGAGCGCGCGACTCTCGCCCCAGCCGTTCTCGCCCGCCCGGATCAGGCCGTGGACGAGGGTGACGAGACCCGAGGTGAGCAGGGCGAAGCCGGGAAGGTCGAGTCGGCGGGGGAAGGGCGACTTGGCCTCGTCCACGCGCAGTGCGACGATCAGTGCGACGAGGATGCCGATCGGCACGTTGATCAGGAAGATTCCCCGCCAGCTGATGCCACTGGAGATCAGGCCGCCGGCCACCGGGCCGATCGCCGAGGCGAGACCGGTGACCATGCCCCACACACCGAACGCCGTGCCGCGTTCCTTGCCCTGGAAGCTGCCCGCGAGCAGCGCGAGGCCGGTCGCGAACATCACCGAACCGCCCACGCCCTGGAAGATCCGGGCGAGGACCAGCATCAGCGGGGACTGTGCCAGGCCGCACAGCAGGGAGGCGAGGGTGAAGAGGACGACGCCCACGGTGTAGAGGCGCCTGCGGCCGAACCGGTCCGCGAGCGTCCCGCTCGTCAGGAGCAGCGCGGCGAGCGCGAGGGCGTAGCCGTCGATCACCCACTGGAGGTCCGCGAACCCGGCGTTCAGGTCGGCCTGCACGTCGGGCATGACGACGTAGACGATGGTGGTGTCCAGCAGGAGCATGAACGTCCCGCCGCACACCCCCAGGAGCGTCCACCACTTCTTCTGCATGTCTGTCGCCTCTGCTCGTGGACGGACGACCGCGCGCCGCCGGAAGGGTTTCCGGCGGCGCGTCCGTCCTGTCGTTCATGCTGGCGAGCGAGGAGTCAGAAGTCCAAGAGTTGGTTTCTTGTGGCGACCAAACCTGCGGTTATGGCAAGGAGTTGTGGAGGTGGTCGCGTCCGCGCCTCCACGAGCGGGCTCGGCGTGGTGGACCCCCACGCGTTCCTACCGGTCCTCCGCCGCCCCCTCCTGAAGCCGGCCCGTGCGGCGGCCGGGCAGGACGGCCAGGACGGTCAGGGCGCCGACCGCCATGATGACGCCGCCGACGAGGCTGGTGTGCGCGACGGCATGGGCGAAGGACTCGTTCACCGCGTCCACCAGTGCCTGAGCCTGCTCGGGGCCGCCGGACGGAGACTTCGCCACCTGCCCGGCGACCGCGAGACCGCCGCCCACGGATTCCCTGGCGGGGTCCAGCACCTCTGCCGGGACGTGTCCGCCGGCCAGGGCTCCCAGTTTGTCCTTGTACGCGGTGGCCAGCAGGGAGCCCAGGACGGCGATGCCCAGCGAGCCGCCGAGCTCCAGAGCGGTGTCGTTGGCACCGCCGCCGACGCCCAGTTCCGACTCGGGAAAGGAGCCCATGATCGTGTCGGTGGCGGGGGACACGCTGAGCCCGATCGCGAAGCCGAGCAGCAGCAGCGTCGGCAGGAAGGCGGTGTACGCGGATCCCTCGTCGATCTGCGTGAGCAGGAGGACCCCCAAGGCGCCGAGGGCCATTCCGGGCACGACCATGGCCTTCACGCCGAGCCTCGGGGCCAGCCGCGCGGTCACCGCGGCGCCGACGAACACGGCTCCGGCCAGCGGCAGCAAACGTATGCCCGTCTCCAGCGGGTCGTAGCCCAGGACGAACTGCAGGAACTGGGTGGAGTAGTAGATCGAGCCGAAGGCGCCGAAGAAGAAGAACAGCACCGCGATCATGGAGCCGCTGAAGGGGCGCAGGGTGAACTTGCGGACGTCGAGCATGGGGTGCGGGTGCCTGAGCTCCCACACGGTGAAGGCGACGAAACCCACGCCCGCGACCACGGCGGCGGCGACGGGGCCGGCGCCCCAGCCGAAGTGCGGGCCTTCGATGATGGCGTAGACGAGTGAGCCCACGGAGACGATGGACAACAACCCACCGACGTAGTCGATCCGTCCCATGGCCTCCGCCCTGGACGGCGGCACGAGGGCGAGCGCGCCGACGACGGCGAGGAGTGCGATGGGAATGTTGATCAGGAACGTGGAACCCCACGCATGGTCTTCCATGAGCCAGCCGGCCACCAGGGGACCGACGGCGATGGCGAGACCCGATGTGGCGGTCCACGCCGTGATGGCCTTGGCGCGCTCGCGCCGCGGGAACGTCGCCACCAGCAGGGACAGCGTGGCCGGCATGACCACCGCGGCGCCGAGACCCATGATGGCGCGGGCGGTGATGACCAGGTTCGTCTGGTCGGCCTGGCTGCCCAGCACCGAGCCGCCCGCGAAGATCAGCAGGCCCGCGATGAGCGCGCCACGGCGGCTGTACTTGTCGCCGATCGCGCCGAGCACCAGCATCAGTGCGGCGTAGGGGACGGTGTAACCGTCGATGACCCACTGCAGGTCGCTGCTGCTCAGCCGTAGATCCCTGGTCATGTCTGGTGCGGCGACGATCAGGGAGGTATTGGCCATGACCACGATCAGCAGGCTCAGGCACAGCACGATCAGTGCGAACCAGCGCCTCGGATACGGGCCGGCGTTCTTTTCGAGAGGGGTACGCGTGACGAGCGGCATCGGAAACCACCTAGGGGTGAAGCGCAGCAGCTTCTGTTCGGCTGGAGCGGTGCGGGCCAAGGCCCTGGCTTCTCAGGGGCATTAATTGCCCATTGATGTGCAGATTAAATTATTGCTCACGTGTGTGCAAATACTGTCCTCGGCCGCCGGATCACGCATGGCTCCGTTTCGTCCCGCCGGGCGGCACCCCTCTCCCTGGGCCGCGACGGGTCCCGCGACGGGCTCCCGCGACGTCCGCGTGCCAGAATGGAACGCGCTGTTGGCCCTCCTCCACGCTCCCCGCGCCGATCCCCTGAGGTTCCTCGTGTCCAAGCCCGCAGCACGCGTGCCGCAGCGAAGCAATGCGCGGTCCAACCGGGCCCGCATCCTGGCCACGGCCCGCAAGGAGCTCGGCCGGAACCCCGACATCACGCTGGAGGAGTTGGCACGGGCTTCGGGCGTCGTCCGTCGCACCCTCTTCGGCCACTTCCCCGGACGTGGCGCTCTGCTGGAGGCACTGGCGGAGGAAGCCGCCGAGACGCTCCGGGACGCGGTGGCGGCGGCCGGGGGGACGGCGGCCGATCCGGCCGAGCGGGCGCTCGCGCGCTTCTGGTTGTCGCTGCAACCCGTGGGGGACCGCTACCGGATGCTGCTGGCGCTGGCCCGGCGCGATCTCGGCGAGGAGCGAGTGGCCGCGATCCTGGCACCGGCCCGCGACAGGATCACGGCCATCCTGGAGCGCGGCCGGCACGAGGGTGTCTTCCACACACAGCTGCCGCCCGCCGTGCTGAGCGCCGGCCTGGAGGCGCTCACCATCACCATCCTGGAAGCGGTCAACACCGGGGTGATGGAGGACGACAGGACCAGGGGGGCAGTCGCCATCCTCATCACGGCCGGTGTGCCGGAGCGCCGGGCGCAGGCAGTCGTCGAGGACATTGCCGCAGAGAGTGCCGGGTGACTGGTTGACCACCGGTGGCCGAGGCCACCGGTGAGGCGCCGGGCCGCATCGGTTCCGGTGGGGCGGTGGCGCGGTCGGGCGGTGGGGCTCGACGGTCTCCCGGCCCGACGGACCGCCCGCCCCTCTTCCTGTGGGTGATCTTCGCGGACGTCCCACCCGCGAAGATCACCCCGTGCGCGGGTGACAGAACGCAAGCGATCAGTCACCCCCGCCTCGTCAGCCGTGCAGACGCACCGGCAGCTTCTGCACGCTGTTGCCCACGAAGGAGGCGTGTCGCGGCAGTTCGGGGTCGGGAACGGCGAGATCGAGACCGGGGAAGCGGGTGAACAACTGCTCCAGCGCCGCGGTTCCCTCCATCCGGGCGAGGGGGGCGCCCATGCAGAAGTGGGCGCCGTGGCCGAGGGAGAGGTGGCGGGCCTTGTTGTCGCGCGTGATGTCGAAGCGCGCGGCGTCGGGGCCGTGGGCCTTCGTGTCCCGGCCGGCCGCCGAGTAACCGGCCAGCACCGGCGTCCCCTTGGGGATCACGGTACCGTCGAGCTCCAGGTCGCGCGTCGGGTAGCGGAACGGGAAGTAGCTCACCGGGCTGTCCCAGCGCAGCGTCTCCTCCACCACGTCCTCCCAGCTCGCCTCGCCCGCGAGGACCAGGGCGAGCTGGTCGCGGTGGGTGCAGAGCGCCCGTACCGCGTTGGTGATCAGGTTGAGGGTCGTCTCGTGCCCGGCGATGATCGTGAGCATCAGGGTGCCGATCAGCTCCTGCGGGCCCAGCCGGTCACCGTTCTCCTCGCGTGCCGCGATCAGCGCGCTGGTGAGGTCGTCCCCCGGCTCCTCCGTGCGGGCGGCGGCGACCGCGCTCAGCACCTCCACCATCTCCCGGTTGGCGGCCATCGCCTCCGCCGGGCCGATGTCCGTGGCGACGATCTGGTTGGACAGCCGGTGCAGCCGGTCGTGGTGCTCGGCCTCCACGCCCAGCAGTTCGCAGATGACGCCCATCGGAAGCGGCAGCGCGAAGTGGGTCCGCAGATCGGCGACCCCGTCCCCGGCCACCGCGGCGGCCTCCAGGCCGTCCAGCAGCGATGCGGTCAACGCCTCGATGCGCGGCCTCAGTTCCTCCACCCGGCGCGGGGTGAACGCCTTGCTCATCAGGGACCGGAGCCTGCGGTGGTCGGCACCGTCGGCGGTCGTCATCCCCTGCACGGTGGCGAAGGTCTTCAGCGGCCAGCCGTCCGGGATCCCACCGGCCTGGAGCGCCGCGAAGTGCGCGGCGTTCTTGGCGACGTCGGGGTGCGAGAGGAACTCCTTGAGCGCGTCGTGTCCCAGCACCGCCATGCCCTCGACCTCGCCGGGCAGGATCACCGGAGCGACCGCGGAGCGCGCGAGCAGCCGGGCGTTGGCCGCGTGCGGGCAGCCGCCCGCCGGGTCGAGGCGGTGCGGCCCGTCGGCCGCGGGGTTCACCGGTGACGTGTTCAACAGGGCTCTCCAGGTTCGGGGTTGCGGGGTCGCGGAGCGGTACTCCGTGCGGTGCGGAGACCTCGGGCCGGCGCTGTGCGGTGGGCCCCGGGGCGGGATCAGTACGGCACGGTCGAGGAGGGCCGGAACGTGGACGCGCTCCAGGGCGCCGTTCCCGGCGGGGCGAGGTCCCCCGCCGACTGCGGCGGCACCGCCCCCTGCGGCAGTTGCGGCCTCCCGAAGCGCACGGGGAGCGCCCCCAGGCCCTTGCTCCAGGGAGACTTGATCCACTCCAACTCGGTTTCGGGTACGCCGAGTTCCAGGTCCGGCAGCCGGTGCCGGATGGTGTCCACCGCGGTCCGGGTGATCAGCCGGGCCGGATCCTGCGCGGGGCAGGTGTGCGGTCCGGCGCCGAACGCCAGATGGGAGCGGTTGCCGACCACCGGCACCCCGTCGGCCGGCAGGATCTCGGGGTCCGCGTTGGCCGCCGCGAGACCCAGGACCAGCATGTCGCCGGCGCGGACGTCCTGTCCGCCGAACCGCATGTCGCGGGTGGCGTAGCGGGCCGGGAAGTTCTGGGTGGGCGGGAAACGCCACAGGACCAGGTCGAGCGCGTCGTCCACGCTCAGGTGGCCGCCGGCCAGCGAGGAGCGGAACGCCGGGTCGGTGAGGAGGATGCGCAGCGTGGTGGCGATCCAGTTCACCGTGGTCTGGTTGCCCGCGACGAACATCACCACCAGGTTGTGCAGCACTTCCTCGTCGGTGAGCTCCGCCGGGTGCTTCAGCAGTGCGGAGGTGATGTCCTCGCCCGGCTCACTCCGCTTCTCCTTGATCAGGCCGTACAGGATGGCGCCCATCCGGCGGCTGGCGTCCGCCGAGCCGCTGGTGGCGGACACGGTGCCCGCCACGGCCTCCACCAGCTCCCGCCCCGTCCTGTCGTCCACCCCGAGCAGTCCGGAGATCACCCGCATCGGCAGCGTCCGGGCGTAGTCGGCGACCAGGTCCGCCTCGCCCCGCCCGGCGAACGAGGCGATCAGTCCCTCGGCGGCGGCCCGGACGCTACGGCGCAACTCGTGGCCGTTGATCCGGGCCAGGGCGTCCGAGACGGCGGCGCGCATCCTGCGGTGCTGCTGTCCGTCCGCGAAGAGCAGCGCGGGACGCCAGCCGACCATCGGAAGGATCGGCGAGTCGGCGGGCACCCGGCCCTCGCGCAGCAGACCCCAGTGACGCGGATCGTGCGAGAAGTCGCCTTCCTCGCGCGTCAGCCGCAGCAGCTCGCGGTGGCCCATCACCAGCCAGGCGTCGATGCCCGGGGCCATGGACACCGGGGCCACCGGTCCGTGCTCGGCGCGCATCTCCTCGTACAGCAGGGTCATCCGGTCGCCGTCGAGTTCCGGCCCGTACAGCGGGGTGGTCGACGAGGCGGACGGGCCCGCGGACCAGGGGCACCGGGCGGCGGACCCGGCCGGGGGGTGCGGCGTGCTCATGAGGGCTCCGTGGCGACATGGATGAGGTGGCTGACGAGGGCGATCAGGGCCCGGATCGACGACTCCTGGTCGCGCGCGTCGCACAGGACGAGCGGCGTCCCCGGGAGCAGGTCGAGAGCCGCGCGCAGCTCGTCCGGGTCGTGCAGCGGACTGCCGGGGAAGACGTTCACGGCGACGGCGAACGGCAGATCGAGATCCTCCAGGTTCCCGAGGGCGTCGAACGACGCCGTCAGGTCCCGGGTGTCCACCAGGGCGAGCGCTCCCAGCGCGCCCTTGGCGAGATCCCGCCAGGCCGGCAGGAACCGCTGCTGCCCGGGCGTACCGAACAGGTAGAGCACCAGATCACCGTCGATGGTCAGCCGCCCGAAGTCCAGGGCGACCGTGGTGGTCGTCTTGGTGCTGTCCACGACGGTGTCGACCCTGGCCCCCGCCTGCGTCATCGCGGCCTCGGTGAAGAGCGGTTCGATCTCCGAGACGGTACCGATCAGCGTGGTCTTGCCCACCCCCAGCGGGCCGACGACCAGGATCTTCGCCGCCCCCGCCACACTGGACGCGACGTACTTCCCGGAGGAGGGTCCGACGGGTGCTGTGCGGCCCGGGGAGGGTGCCGGACCGGCCTCGACGAAGGCTTCAGATACGGCTTTCGAGACCATCGAGGACCTTTCTGAGCATGGTCACATCGGCGCGTTCGGCCGCGGGAATGGGAGGGCGGGTCACGATCAGCCCCCACTGGACGAGATCGGCGAGCAGCACCTGCACGACCGAAGGCGGCTGGTGCAGGTGTGCGGCGACCTCCGCGACCGAGATGAGGCCCTCGCAGTGCGTCAGGATCGCGAGGTGCTCGGGCTGGAGGGAGGCGGGGAACGCCGCCTCCGTGGCCATCACCAGCGACTCCCAGGACAGCGGCTCGGCGCCGGACTCCGCACGGCCGCGGGTGATGACGTACGGGCGTACGGCCGAGGCCCTCGGCTCCCCCGACGGGTCCGTCATGACGACGCGGTGGCCTGATCCCGCGGCAGACTGCTCAGGTGCGCGCCGATCTTCGCCACCAGCAGCTGCATTTGCTGCGCGACGAGGCCGACGTCCGCCTCCAGGTCCGTCGCGACACCCAGGTGCGCGCCCACCCCGGCGTGGGTGAACAGGACGAACCCGTGGTCGGACTCGAGCATCAGCTGGCGCAGCCCGACACCCGAGCCGAAGAGCAGCGTCGTGGTGGAGCGGCCCGTCATGGTCATCGCCGCGCAGGCCGCCGAGAGCGACTCCGCCTCGGCGACGCTGAGGCCGGAGACGGGGCCCGAGAGGTTATCCGCCGACGCGTGACCGAGACGCAGCCCGTCCTCCGAGACGACGACGGCGTGCCGGACGCCGGGTATCTCGGTGAGCGGGCGGAGCATCCAGCCCAAGTCGGGAAGTCGAGTGATGGTTCCGGTCACGACCGGCCTCCGTGCTGCTGGTTCGGGGTACTGGGCAGGGGCTGTACGCCGGGCGGCGCCGGCTCGGGCGGAGTGGTGGCCGACCGGGACCGCGCCTCGTCGCCGAGGGCGGCACGTCCGCGCAGGGTGCCGGAGACCACGCTGGAGATCGACGCGCGGGCCGCCTCCGGCGTCCACGGCGCGGGCTCGGGGGAATGCCGCGCCGGGGGTGCCGAGTGCCGGGCCGTCGGCGCTGACGCGGCATCCGTCGCGTACGGGGGGCGGGCCGGGCTCCGCCGGTTGCGGCGGCGGGGAAGGCCCGCGGTCTGCGGGGTGCTCTCCGGGGACGCTTCCGCCCGGCCGAGGCCGTCGTCGGCCCGGTCCTCGGGGCGTGTGTGCTCGGCGAGTTCGGCGTATCCGGCCGGCTGCGGCTGCACCGGTTGCTGCGACTGGTCCGGCGGGGCGCCCGACCACGTCTGCTCCTGCTGTCCTTGCCGGCCCCGCTGCGGGGCCTCCGCCGGCCATGCCTCCGGGCGGCGGTGAGCCGGGACCCGCGGCGCCGGCTCGGTGAGCAGCCGGAACGGGACGAACATCACGGCCCGGGTCCCGCCGTAGGCGGAGGTCCCGCTCAGCTCCACGTTGAAGCCGAGCTCACGGCTCCACCGGCCGACACAGGCCAGACCGAGGCGGGGCACCGCACCGAGCCGGGTCAGGTCCAGATCGTCGTGCAGCTGACCCCGGGCCTGCTCCAGGACGTCCGGCGGCATGCCGAGCCCGGCGTCGTCGATCTCCACCACCGCACCGGCACCCACCTCCCGGACATTGACGATGACCTGGGAGCGGGAGGGCGAGAACACCGTGGCGTTCTCCAGGAGTTCGGCGATGGCGTGCATGAGCCCCTCCGCCGCCGGCGGCGCCGCGTACAGGGTCTGCCCGCCGTGCACCTCGATCCGCCCGAACTCCACGATCCGCGACTGCGCGCCGCGTACACAGTCGTACAGCGAGACCGGCCGGGTCTCCCGGCGTGCGGGCCAGATGCCGCACATCACCAGGAGGGTCTGTGCCTTGCGGGTCATCTGGGAGGCAGCGTGGTCGGCCTTCATCACCTCGGCCATGAGACGGGGATCGTCCAGCGAGCGTTCGACCTGGTCCAGCACCTGCTGCTGCACGGTGGCCATCACGTGCATGGTGCGCGCGACCGACTCGAAGGCGGCCATCACCGAATCGCGCAGCACGCGTTCGCGGTGCACCGCCTCGTCCGACCCGAGCACCTCCACCACGGACTCCAGCGACCGGGCGAACGCCTCACCGGTCTCACGCGGCTCGCGCAGCGGACCCGGCGCCCCGTCCACCCGCTGCCCGGTGCGCAGCAGTTCGGCGATGACAGGTACGCGCACCCGCGCGAGGTGCGCCACTTCCGCGTCCCGCGCGAGCGCGAGCGCTGCCACCTCGGCGCGGTCCGCGCGTTCGGCGCCGAGCTTCCGGGCGAGCAGCACCACGGGAGCGAGCAGCAGAACGGCGACCGCGACACCGACGGCCGCCGCGAAGCGCTGTGCGCCGTCGTCGGTGAGGGCCAGGACCGCCGCCGCGCATCCGGCCGCGAGGACGACGGAGGCCGACCAGATCACGGCGGGAGCGAGCGCCGTCCTCTTCCCCGAGCGGCCCGTCCGCCCCGTGCGGCGGTTCACTCCGTCATTCTGCGGGCTCACCACGACGGCCTCGCCCCGACGGCCTTGCAGAACACAGCGCCAGCCACGAGGAATGGACCCTTCCAGGACACGTCGAACTCCCTTGCGAGATCAAAGGCATGCAGAGCCTAGACCAACCGGTCCCCATTCCAGGCGGAGAGCGGAAGAATGATCGTCAATAAGGCTCCGGAAAGGGTGACTTGTCGCACTCGTTCTGCCGGAGTCCGGGACGTGCTCTCCAGGGGACGGCCGGTTCGGCCGCCTTCCGGCGTGCTTCCGGGGTCGGGGAGTCGCGCCGGGAGTGGCCCCGGGAGTCGCCCCGGGAGTGGCTGGGGGAGACGGGCAGTGCGGCGGGAGGTGCGCCGGAATTCGGCGTGCGCAGACGTCTTGTCACTGAGTGACACCCGGTCCTACGCTCCATCCTGACTGGTCAGTAACCAACCGTTTCCCAGCGGCAGTCGGGTCCCATCATGGGCTGCTGCACGCTGCGTGCTGCACGGCTGCACGGCTGCACGGCAGCACGGAACGGCACAGCACAGCACGACACGGCAGCACGGCACGGCACAGCACGACATGGCAGCACGGCAGCACGGCAGCACGGCAGGGAACGCCACGGCACAGCAGCACCGCACCCGGTCGGCTGCCGGGCCCGCCCCCACCGCACACCCCCGTCCCCCCGCCCCCGTCCCCCCGCCCCCGTCCCTCTTCCTCACCCACCCCCCATCCCGGTGCGGAATCAGGGTTCCGGGTGCCCTCCCGGCACGTACTCCCGCTCGACGCGGCGCCCCGGTGCGCCGTGCCGCACGGGCGGACACCGCCGGCTGCGGCACCGACACCGGGGGCCGAGCGACCTCTCGCCCTTCCCCCCGAACCAAGGAGTGAGCCGCGTGGAGCAACCGAGAAGATCCCGCTTCCCCCGTCCGTCCCTCCGGGCGCCGAGCCGCGCCCGTACGACCCGGCGCGGGACCGCGGGGGTGATCACCGGACGGCTGCTGGCGGCCGGGATCGCCGCAGCCGCAATCCTGGGCGCCCAGACGCTTCCCGCGTCGGCCGCCACCACCCCGGTGGTCTCCCGGGGCGTTCAGATCCCGGCCTTCTACACCCCGCCCCAGACCCTGCCCGCGGCGGACGGCACCCTCGTCCGTACCGAGCCGCTCCCGCTGGCACTGAGCCTGCCCAGCCTGGGCGGTCCGCTCCCCGGCAAGGCGACCCGGCTCATGTACAAGTCCACCGACTCCAACGGCCTCCCGATGGCCGTGACCGGCGCCTACATCGAGCCGGCGGCCGCGTGGAAGGGGAGCGGACCGCGTCCGCTCGTCGCCCTGGCGCCCGGGACGATGGGGCAGGGCGACCAGTGCGCGGCCTCGCTGGGTCTCCAGAACCCGATCACGCTCAACGGCGACACGGTGTCGGTCGGTTATGAGGACCTCTCCATCTACCGGCTCCTCGCCGCCGGTACCGCCGTGGTCGTCACCGACTACGCGGGCCTCGGCGCCACCGACCGGCTGCACACCTACGTCAGCCGGGTCGACGGCGGTCACGCGCTCCTCGACGCCGCCCGCGCGGCACGCGGTGTCAGCGGGGCGACCGTCACCGCCGCCTCGCCGGTGGGGCTCTACGGCTACAGCCAGGGCGGTGGCGCCAGCGCCTCGGCCGCCGAACTCCAGCCCGCCTACGCCCCGGACGTCAAACTGGCCGGTGCCTACGTCGGAGCGCCCCCGGCCGACCTGACCGCCACCATCAAGGGGATCGACGGCAGCGCCCTGGCCGGCGCCCTGGGATGGTCCCTGAACGGCTTCCTGCAGACCGACCCGTCCCTCCAGCCCATCGCGGACGCCCAGATCAACGCAGCCGGCAAGGCGGCCCTCGCCGACCTCTCGACGATGTGCACCGGCGACGCGCTCTTCGGGTACGGCTTCAAGAAGAGCAGCTCCTGGACGACCAGCGGCAAGTCCCTGAGCCAGCTCGTCGACACCATTCCGGCCCTCCGGGCCACGCTCGACGCACAGCGCATCGGGCTCCTCAAGCCCACCACCCCGGTACGGGTCGCCACCGGCATCCAGGACGACATCGTGCCGCACGCCCAGGCCCGCCAACTCGCCGTCGACTGGTGCAAGAAGGGCGCGAACGTCACCTACGACGCCATCATCCTGCCCAACCTGGGGGACAAGATCGTCACGAACCACCTGGTCCCGCTCCTCACCGACCAGGGCGACGCCATCTCCTGGCTGACCGACCGGCTGGCCGGCAAGTCCGCGGGCTCCAACTGCTGGAGCATGCCCCTCCAGCCCTGACCCCGACACCCCGGCCCGACCCCGACTCCGGCCGCGGCCCTGACCCCGGCCGGAAGCACCGAGGGTCCCCCCGCCCGTGCGGAGGGACCCTCGGTGTGCCGCTGTCACGGCCGGGCGGCGCCGGGTGCGTCAGGGCTTACGGGCGACCAGGCCCCACTGGTCGACGCCGGGGCCCTCGGGCTCGCCCTCGGGACGCCAGTACGTGATGGAGAGGAAGCCGGGCTCGACCAGCTCCAGCCCCTCGGCACAACCGGTGATCTCCTCCGGCTCGCGCACCAGGTAGGGCGGATTGTCGCCCGAGTCGTACGCGTCCTGGGCCGCGAGGGTCGCCGGCGTCTTGACGGTGTCGCAGATGACCAGGTAACTGCCTGACGGCATGCGGGACATGTACGACTGGACGACCTTGATCCCGTCCTCCGGGAGCAGGTGTCCCAGGGTCGAAAGCAGCAGCACCGCCACCGGCTGGGAGAGGTCGAGGGTCTTCGCCGCCTCGTCCACCACGGCGTCCGTGTCGGTGAGGTCCGCGTCCACGAAGGCCGTGGCGCCCTCGGGCGAGCTGGTCAGCAGTGCGGCGGCGTGCACCAGCACGATCGGGTCATTGTCCACGTAGACGATCCGGGAGGCCGGATCGATGGCCTGCGCGACCTGGTGGGTGCTGTTCTCCACCGGAAGGCCGGTACCGACGTCGAGGAACTGGCGGACACCGAGGCCGCCGAGGTGGCGGATCGCCCTGGCCTGGAAGGCGCGCGAGGCCTTCGCGATGGCGGCCATGGCCGGATATGCCTCGGTGACCGCGTCCGCCAGCTCCCGGTCGACGGGGTAGTTGTCCTTCCCGCCGAGCCACGCGTTCCACACCCGCGCGGAGTGGGGTATGTCGGCACGGATCTTCTCGCGGAACTCAATGTCGTCAGGGGCCATCAGGATCTCCTACTCGCGCGTCAACGGGTGCGGTTGGCCGGGAGGTGACCGGTCGCCCGCACGGCATGACCGTACCTCCCGGCACACCCCTCGCGCGCGGTCCCCCCGATCCTGGTGGGAACGGCTTTCCGGGGGGCCGCGCACGGGACCTGACGCCTCGTCACCCCATCGCCGGACGACGCCCCCGAGGCGGGCGGGGCGGCGGCCGGGGGGAGCCGGACCCATTCGGCCAGAGCGTCCGATTCGGCGCCCTTTCGCGCGCTCCCGGACCGCGAGGACCCTCTCCGCAGGGGAACCGCGCCGGAGCGCCCGAGGGTGCTTCCCCGCTCCTCGGCGGGAGCGCGACGACAGCCGGGGAGTCTCGCCGCACCGCAGGGACGTCCTTGGGAGGTCACCATGCCGAAATACCTTTACGTTCCCGTGCTTCCGGTACGCCGCCACGCGGCCGAGGCCTACCGCGATCTGCGCCCCGCGATCCGGGACGGCGTCACCCCCCTGTGGAGCCTGCCGCCCCACCCCGAGGCGGGGGGCGCACGACTGGCCGCCGCCGTCCGGCGGGAGGTCGCCGAGGTGAGCCGGGTCCAGTCCCGGGGCCCGGCGTGGCTCGACGCCCCCTTCGCCGACGGTGCGCAGGTGCCCGTACTCGCCGAAGTGCTCGCCGAATACGCGGAGTTCGGGTCCTTCCGTCCGGTGACGGGACCGCTGCGGCCCGCCGCGCAGCAGGACGCGGCGCGGGCGACGGCGGTGCAGTGCGGCCGACCACTCGGCATCCGGGTACAGGTCCCCGGCGAGTGGGACCCCGAACTCGCCGAGGCGGTAGGCCGGCTGGTGGCACGGGTCCGCCGGTCCGCCGAGATCGAGCTGCTGATCGATCTCGGCAGTGTGCTCGGCGACCGGCCCGGCGCCCACAAGGAGGCGCTGCGGGCGCTCGACGCGCTGGTCCCGCTGGCCGACTGGGGCTCCGTCGTCACCATCGGCGGAGGTTTCCCCCAGGTCACGGCTGCGATGCTGGACCGGGGCCTCCGGGAGGAGCCCCGCCGGGACTGGGAGGTCTGGCACGAGATACGGCGGAACCTGGACGGTCGGCTCCCGGCCCTCGGGTTCGGGGACTACGGGGTCCAGCGGGTCACCGCACTCGCCCGCCCCTACCGCCCGGACCGCCCGGACCAGGGCGGGGGGCCTGAGTGGGGGTATCTCCGCTACACCACGGACCGGAGCTACGCGCTGGTGAAGATGGTGCACCGCGGCCCGGACCGGACGAGGGTCAACCGCAGGGCCGCCCGCGAGATCCTGCGACTGCCCGACTTCCGCGGTGCGGCGGCCAGTTCGGGGGAGTGCTGGCTGCGCGACTGCGCCCGCGCCCTGACGCACCCCGCGGTCCGTGCCGGATCGGACGGCCCCGGCACGGGGAACGCCGGCACCTGGCTGCGGGTCGGAAACGTCCAGCACATGACCCATGTGGTCCGCAGCCTGGGCGCGTTGTGAGCGTGCCGGTCCGCCCGGTCCGCCCGCGGCGTCTCAGCTCCGGGCGCCGGTGCTGTCGCCGCGCGGGTCCTCCAGCCGGGCGAGCCAGGTGGTCAGGAGACCTTCCAGCGCGTCGGCCTGGACCGGTGCCAGCGCGGCGAGGAGGCGCTCCTCGTTGTGGATGTGGTCGGTGAACGCCCGGTCGATGAGTTCCCGCCCCGGCACGGTGAGGGCGACGACCCGGCTCCGGCCGTCCCCGTCCCCCCGGCGCCGGCTCACCAGCCCCGACCGCTCCAGCCGGTCGATGCGCTTGGTCATCGCGCCGGTCGTCACCATGGTGTGCGCGGCCAGCTCCCCGGGGGCCCGCTCGTACGGGGCGCCCGCCCTGCGCAGTGCGGCGAGGACGTCGAACTCGCCCTCACTGAGGCCGTACCGCTGGTACACCACGCACAACTCCCGGGTGAGCAGGGCGGCGAGGCGGTGCAGGCGGCCGATGACGGCCTGCGGGCCGACGTCGAGGTCGGGGCGCTCGCGGCGCCAGGCAGCCTGGATGCGGGCCACGTGGTCGGGCGGCGGATCCTGGTGCTCCAGGGGCTGCTGCATGACCTCACCCTAGCCAATCCCTTCCTGGGAAGCTAATATGCCTTCCATGGAAGCTAATGCGCGTTGGGTGGCGACCGCCGCGGTGGCACCCGTGGCCTGGGGTACCACCTACTACGTCACCCGCCACTACCTTCCCGCCGGGTACCCGGTCTGGGGAGCCGCACTGCGCGCCCTGCCCGCGGGGTGCCTGCTGCTCGTGCTCGCCCGGACCAGGCCCAGGGGTGCCTGGTGGTGGCGGTCCGCCGTGCTGGGGCTGCTGAACACCAGCGTGTTCTTCGTACTCGTCTACATCGCCGCACAGCGGCTGGCCACCAGCACCGCGTCGATGGTGATGGCGCTCACCCCCCTGGTCATGACGGTGACCGCCTGGGCCCTGGTCGCCCAACGCCCCCGCGCCGCCCATCTGGCGGGAGGGGTGACCGGGCTCGCCGGGGTGGTGCTGATGATGTGGGGCCGTACGGGCGGCACCGGGACCGGTGGCCTGATCGCGTCGGTCGCCGCCATGCTCGTCTCCTCCGTGGGGTTCGTACTCTCCCAGCGCTGGAACTCGGGCGCCGGGGTCCTCGCCACCACCGCCTGGCAGCTCAGCTTCGGCGGGGTACTCCTGCTGGCGGCGGCGGCCGTGTCCGAGGGGGCGCCGCCACCCATGGACACCGGTGCTCTCCTGGCTTACGGGTACCTCGCCGTGGTCGCCACCGCCCTCGCGTTCCTCGTCTGGTTCGCGGCCCTGCGCAAGCTGCCCGCCGCCACGGTCGGCCTGGCCGGCCTCCTCAACCCGGTCACCGGCGTCCTGCTCGGCACACTCCTCGCCGCGGAGGGCCTCACCGGCCGGCAGCTCGCCGGGATGGCGCTGATCGTCGCGGGTGTCCTGCTCGGCCTGCCGCGCGCCGGTGCCGCCCCCACGCCCCGGGAGCCTGCCCGGCCGGGGGACCCTTCCGGGCGCGAGACCGCCCCGGCACGGGAGGGCTGACCGCGGCTCAGCCCCGGGCGCTCTGATCCCGATCCCCGACCTTCGACGGCTCGACTCCGACGGCGCGACTCCGACGGAGGGCTGCCGGAGGCGCCCGCTTGGCGGGTGGGGCTCCCCGGACCGGAATACGGGGAGCCGCACCCGCCTGCGCCCCGGGTGGCGCCCGTCCCGTAGGCAACTCCTCGACGCCGCACCTGAATTCATCCGATGACCTCGTGTCGCACCCCTTCTCCGTGATGCCGTGCGCCGCTACCATCGGCTGCTGATGGGAGCGCTCCCACCACCCGCATCGGCCCACTGCCACCTGTGTGGCGGTCCAGCTCGGAGAGGACTTTTCCGTGCGCTTGAGAGCCAGACCCTTTGCCGCCCTGCTGGCGACGTTCACCTTGGCAGCAGGCTTGTCGGGCATCGCCACCCCCTCGGTGGCGCAGCCCCGGACGTCGCAAGGCGGCGCCACCACGGCGGAAGCATCCGATCTGTCGTCGGCCGCCACCCTGGCGGCGGACTCGTACACCTGGAAGAACGTCCGTGTCGACGGCGGTGGCTTCGTCCCGGGCATCGTCTTCAACCGGAGCGAGAAGAACCTCGCCTACGCCCGTACCGACATCGGCGGCGCCTACCGCTGGGACCAGTCGGGCAAGCAGTGGAAGCCGCTGCTCGACTCCGTGGACTGGGACCACTGGGGCTGGACGGGCGTGGTCAGCCTCGCCTCCGACCCGGTCGCCCCGAACAACGTGTACGTCGCCGCCGGAACGTACACCAACGACTGGGACCCCACCCACGGCGCAGTGCTGCGCTCCTCGGACCGGGGTGCCACCTGGACGCCCTCGGTGCTCCCCTTCAAGCTCGGCGGCAACATGCCGGGGCGCGGGATGGGTGAGCGGCTCGCCGTCGACCCGCACAAGAACTCGGTCCTCTACCTCGGCGCCCCGAGCGGCAACGGCCTCTGGCGCTCCACCGATTCGGGCGCCACCTGGTCGAAGGTCACCACCTTCACCAACCCCGGGAACTACTCCCAGGACCCGACCGACACCAGCGGCTACGGCAACGACAACCAGGGCGTCACCTGGGTGACGTTCGACGGGCGCGGCGGCAGTTCCGGTACGGCCACGAAGAACATCTACGTCGGGGTGGCGGACAAGGCGAACACCGTCTACCGCTCCACCGACGCCGGCGCCACCTGGTCCCGGATCGCCGGGCAGCCCACCGGTTACCTGGCGCACAAGGGCGTACTGGACGAGGGCACCGGCTACCTCTACCTCTCGCTGAGCGACACCGGCGGCCCGTACGACGGGGGCAAGGGAAAGATCGCCCGCTACGACACGGCCACCGGCACCTGGACCGACGTCAGCCCCGTCGCCGAGGCCGACACGTACTACGGCTTCAGCGGACTCACCGTGGACCGGCAGAAGCCCGGAACGCTGATGGCGACCGCCTACAGCTCCTGGTTCCCGGACACCCAGATCTTCCGGTCCACCGACAGCGGTGCGACCTGGACCACCGCCTGGGAGTACACGAGTTACCCCACCCGCTCCACCCGCTACACCCAGGACGTCTCCTCCGTTCCCTGGCTCACCTGGGGCGCCAACCCCTCGCCGCCCGAGACCAGTCCGAAGCTCGGCTGGATGACGGAGTCCCTGGAGATCGACCCGTTCGACTCCAACCGGATGATGTACGGCACCGGCGCGACACTCTTCGGTACGGAGAACCTCAAGAACTGGGACAGCGGCAGCAAGTTCACGATCACGCCCATGGTGAAGGGGATCGAGGAGACGGCCGTCAACGACCTGGCCAGCCCGCCCTCCGGTGCCCCGCTGCTCAGCGGTCTGCTCGACGTCGGCGGCTTCCGGCACACGAACCTCGACGCCGTGCCGGCGATGATGTACACCTCGCCCAACTTCACCTCCACCACCAGCCTCGACTTCGCGGAGGCGTCCCCCAGCAGGGTGGTGCGCGTGGGTGACGCGGACGCCGCCCCGCACGTCGCCTTCTCCACCGACAACGGCGCCAACTGGTTCGGCGGCACCGACCCCTCGGGCGTCACCGGCGGCGGCACGGTCGCAGCCGCGGCGGACGGCAGCTCGTTCGTCTGGAGCCCGGCGGGCACCGGGGTCTACCGCACCACCGGCTTCGGCTCGTCGTGGACGGCGTCCACGGGCATCCCGGCCGGCGCCACCGTCGAGTCGGACCGCAAGAACCCGAAGAAGTTCTACGGCTACAAGTCGGGCGTCTTCTACGTCTCCACCGACTCCGGCGCCACCTTCACGGCGAAGCCCTCCACCGGCCTCCCCACCGAGGGCAACGTCCGTTTCAAGGCGGTCCCCGGCACCGAGGGCGACGTCTGGCTGGCCGGCGGCGCGGCGACGGGCACGTACGGGCTCTGGCACTCCACCGACTCCGGCGCCACCTTCACCAAGCTCTCGAACGTCACGCAGGCCGACTCCATCGGCTTCGGCAAGGCGGCCCAGGGCGCTTCGTACCAGACCCTGTTCACCAGCGCGAAGATCGGCGGGGTGCGCGGCATCTTCCGGTCCACCGACGCGGGCGCGAGCTGGACCCGGATCAACGACGACGCGCACCAGTGGGGGTGGACCGGTGGCGCGATCACCGGCGACCCGCGGATCTTCGGCCGGGTGTACGTCGCCACGAACGGACGCGGCATCCTGTACGGCGACTCCGCGTCCGGTGACACCGGCACCACCGACCCGGGCACCGACCCCGGCACCGACCCCGGCACCGACCCCGGCACCGACCCCGGCACCGACCCGGGCACGGACCCCGGCACCCCGGCCGACGCCGCCTGCAAGGTGACGTACAAGATCACCAACCAGTGGTCCGGCGGCTTCCAGGGCGACGTCACCCTCACCAACACCGGTACCACGGCGATCGATGGCTGGAAACTCGCCTGGAGCTACCCCGGCGGGCAGCGGATCTCCCAGGCATGGAACGCCACCGTCCAGCAGTCCGGCACGGCGGTGACGGCCACCGACGTCGGCTGGAACGGGAAGCTCGCGGTCGGGTCGTCGGCGTCCTTCGGGTTCACCGGCAGCTGGACCGGGAGCAACGGAGCGCCGAGCGCCTTCACCCTGGGAGGGAAGAGCTGCTCCCTGTAGTCCCGGCGGCTGTGCCCGAGCGTCGCTTCCGCGCGCACCTCCGCGCGGAAGCGACGTCTCCCTCTGCCGACGACCTCCGGCAAAGGGGTGCTCCGAGCAGGGCGGGACGGGCGTGACTGGTTCTCGTACAGGTTCGTGGACCATACTGCCCGCCGTGGAGCAGAGCATAGATTCAAACAAGACGCCCGAGTTCGCCGCAGGTACAGACCCGGCGTACATTCCCGGCCTCACGGCCCCCGTTCCGGCGCGGACGGAGGACGACGAGAAGGCCGGAGCACCGACGGAAGACGTGGAAGCGGCGGAAGCGGCGGACGGCGATGCCGGTGTCGCCGGAGGCGCCGACGACGTCCAGGACGCCGTTCCGGTGGACGCTGCGAAGCCGGCCGACGTCGCGACGGAGGACACGAAGGACACGGAGGGCGCCGTAGGCGGGCGGACCGGCGAGAAGTCCGCCGGCGGATCCGACGAAGGTGACGCATCCGACGACGGTGACCAGTCCGGTGAGGGTGACGAGTCCGGTGCGCCGGTCTTCGAGGTCAGCGACCGGCGAGGGTCCATCCGCGTGGACAAGTCGGGAATCCGGTTCACCCTCGACGACCAGCAGGCCGACTTCGACTGGTCCGAGGTCTCCGCGGTCGAGGTGAAGACGGCCCGTACGGCACGCCGGTTCACCCTCACCGTCCACGTCTCCTCGCGCCGCTGGTTCAACGGCGAGGTGGTCGCGGAGAGCCGGAAGCGGCTCAAGGAGTGGCCGGAGGAGCTCGACGTGGTCCTGGACGCCTACTTCGAGGAGTCCTGACACGGCCCCGCGCGCGGGAACGCCTGATTCCACCACCAAGAGGGCCGGGAAGCCACGGACGCCACCCGGCCCTCCCTCATGCGCGGGCCTGGTTTCCCTTGGGCCATGTCCGACCCTGCGCGTCGGATCGGCCGGAACGGCCGGACACCGGCAAGGGCCCCTGCCATGTCCGACGGGCACGGCATAATCGCCCCATGCCGATCACGGGTGGGGACATCGTCGACCTGGGCCAGGGACTGTACGTCTGGCTGCCGCCGCACAGGGGTTGGGGGCTGGCCAACTGCGGTCTGTTCGCCACGCCGAAGGGGGCGCTGTGGATCGACACCCCCTACGACCGGGCGTTGGCCGGGCAGTTCCTGGCGGCAAGTCGGGAGTTGCTGCCGGAGGGCGTTTCGGTCGACCGGGTGATCGTCACGCACGCCAACGGTGACCACTTCTGGGGCGCCGGCGTCGTGCCGGACGCCGAGATCATCGTCACACGCGGTGCCCGCGAGCACATCCACTTCGAGCCCACGCCGCGGCAACAGCACGCCCTGATCGCCTCCGGCGATCCCGACACTCCACTCGGGGCGTACCTGTCACGCCACTTCGGTCCGTTCGACTGGTCGGAGACCGAACCCGTCGTACCGACCACCTACTTCACCGGCGAGCTGGAACTGACTCTGGCCGGACACCCGGTACGGATCACGGCGTTGCCGCCCGCCCACACCACCGGCGACCTGATCGTCCATCTTCCGGACCACGACACGGTGTTCACCGGCGACGTGATCTTCGGCTCCACCCCCGAGCGGCCCGGCGACCACCCGTGCCACTGGGCCGGACCGCTCGCCCAGGTGATCGAGGCGTGCGAAACCGTCCTGGCGACCGGGGCGGAGACCATCGTGCCGGGCCACGGCCCGCTGCTCGGCCCGTCCGGGGTCCGGGACCACATCGACTACCTCGGTCACGTGCGCGAGCGCGCCCACACCTTCCACGAGGCCGGAATCTCCGCGCCGGAGGCGGCCCGCCGGATCGTCGCCGAGAACCGCCACCCCGACCTGGGCCTTCCCGAGCGACTGGCGTTGACGGTCGGCACCGAGTACCGGCATCTGAACGGCGCCGAACAGGGGGGTGTGTTCGAGGCGATGTTTGAAGTCGCTTCGCTGGCACGGGACATCGAGCAGGGGCTGGTCCCCGCCTTCGTCCCGGGGCAGGCCGTCCACGGCGAGGGGGAGCTCCCGATCCACCACGTCGGCTGACCCCCCCCCATGCCCGGAACCTTGCGCGGGGTCCAGCAAACCGTGCTCACCAACGCGCACCGCCTACAGACGGCTCGACCCCTGGCAGCAGACACCTGCTGTCGGGCGGGCGGTCAACTACCGGCAGCACCGGCGTTCCCGCTGCCGGAAGTCTCCCGCACCTGCTCTGCGGGGGTGGTCCCCGCGGCACTCCGGGGCGTCGGACGCAACATGGGGGCCCCGAGGACGACGAGAAGGATGAGTACTGCGGGCACGCCGAGAGCGGTCGGCAACCCGGTGACGGTGCTGACCGCGCCGATCACCAGGGGCCCGATGAGGAACCCCACGTATCCGAGGCTGACCACGAGCGACAGCGCCGCGCCGGCGCGGGAGGGGTCGCGTTGGGCCGCGGCCGCGTACACCTGGGGAGCGATGCACGACATTCCGGCCCCCAGACATGCGAAGCCGATGACCGCGGCGACGGGGTGTCCGATCAGCAGGGCGGCGATCATGCCGGCCGAGGCGAGCACCCCGCATCCGCGGACGAGCAGCACGGGGCCGAGGCGCAGGGCCAGACCGTCACCGAGCAGTCGTCCGGCCGTCATCGCGACCGAGAACGCGGCGAACGCCACAGCGGCGAAGGCCGGCGTGCTGCCGAGGCTCTCGTGCAGGTAGACAGCGCTCCAGTCCGCGGCCGTTCCCTCCCCGACCAGGGTGCACATGGCCAGCCCTCCGAGCAGCAGCAGACCGAACGAACGCGGTCCGACGCGCTTGCTCCCGGGCGCCGGCTCGGACTCCGCGTCGGCCGGGCGGATCGCGTCTCCCCGCAGAGTCCAGGCGATCGCCCAGAGGGCCAGCACCAGGACTCCGGCACCCACCATGACGAAGGTCGTCCCCGGACTCACGCCCTGCTGCGCGAACAAGCCGCCGACCGCGGACCCCAGGAAGCCGCCGATGCTGTACACGGCGTGGAACGACGTCACGATGGGGCGGCCCCACGCGCGCTGGACCTCCATCGCGTTCGCGTTCATCGCGATGTTCAACGTGCCGTGCGCCAGGCCGAAGACGAAGAGTGCCGCCATGAGCCAGGCCAACGACGGCATGAACGCTGCCGGAGCGAGCAGCACGCCTTCCAGCAGCGCCGTCGGCACCAGGACCCGGAAGCTTCCCCAACGGTCGACGAGCCGTCCCGGGCCCAGCATGCCCGCTATCGCTCCCAGGGCGAACGCAAGGAGCGCGAGGCTGAGCAGTCCTTCACTCAGGCCGAGTTCCGCCTTGATCGCGGGGATGCGGCTGGTCCAGCAGCCCAGGGTGGCACCGAAGAGCAGGAAGTAGAGTGCCGTGGCCGCGCGTCCTCGGAGGAGAGCGCGGCTTCGTACCTGATCACGTTTCACGCGGGCGATCTCCGTCCATCCCCTGGCCCTGCGCCACTGCCACCGAACGCTGGTTCTTCCCCCGCCGGCGGTGCCGCCACCGCCGGACCCGCCGACAGTTGCCGTCGGCGGTTACCGTCGGCACAGCGGCCGGAACGACCGGCAGGGGTCCACGTCGTCGGGCGGCCCGGGGGTGCACGCCCCACCGGCGGCATGAGCGTGTTCGGCGTGATCGACATGGACATTCCTGTCTTCCGCGTGGCTTCCGGGGCGGTTGTCGCGGTCGGAAATCGGCTCGGAGCACCTGAACTGGCCCGAGTCGACGGGGAATCCCCATTTCTCACGCGCTGCGGCCCGTTCGCAGAAGACAATTTCGCAGGCCAGCGGCTGGAGAGCGCTCTCTGAAGTTCCCTTGATCCTAGGTAGACTCTCGTGAGAGTGTCAACGCC
The DNA here is from genome assembly GCF_042871745.1 of Streptomyces sp. NPDC005576. Classification (NCBI taxonomy): domain Bacteria; kingdom Bacillati; phylum Actinomycetota; class Actinomycetes; order Kitasatosporales; family Streptomycetaceae; genus Streptomyces; species Streptomyces sp. NPDC005576. The sequence goes on from NZ_JBIAJC010000003.1 coordinate 268,523, forward strand.
ATTGCGCGAGAAGGTAATTGAGGCATTCAGAGCTGGCCGCCGGGTGGCGTCCGCGTCCGGTGGTGACCCAAGGGGCCGGAGCCCTCGGGCGCGGTCGGCCGCGATGGGGATGCCCCGGCATGCACAGATCCGGATGGCGCGGTGCGCGCGGGCCGCGGTCGCGTCGTGGCACCGGCCGGGCGGCGCGGGTGAGAACCGCTGCGCCTGGGCGGCTGGGCCGGTCACGACCTGCACGTTCACCCCGTGGCGGCGGTGCTTTTGCGAGGAGTCGGCCCGGCCGTCGCCCACCCGGTCGCCCTCACGGTCTGCCGGACGGAATCTGTACGGGGAGTGAGAATCTGACCTTGGGAGATGCCTGGGCTCCTGCGCGGGTGTAGAAGCGGATGGCATCGGCATTCCACTCGGGCGTCTGCCATTGCACCTGAGCCAGGCTGCGGGCCGCTGCTGTGCGGGTCACCGCGTCGAGCAGTCTGCGTCCCCAGCCTTCTCCGCGGTGTGTCTCGGTGACGAACAGGCAATCCAGATGGATGTAGTCGGACGCCTGCCAGGTGGAGAATTCCAGTGAGCACGTCGCATAACCGGTGAGTTCTCCTTCGTGATCGCCCACGAAGCACCAAGCCCTGGGATCCGCCGGCAGCAAGGCGGACTCCAGGCGAGTGGCGAGATCGGCAGGGACAGGCCCAGCACCCTCGAACGCGGCGTGCGCGGCGCACATCTCCGCCACCTTGGGCAGGTCGGCCAACAGGGCCCGGCGGACCGTGCCGCCCGGCCGTGGGGCGTCCGTCAGCATGCGCAGGTGATGGAGCCGAGCGGGGCGGTCAACCGGTCCGCCTCGCTCTGCTCGATACCGGCCAGGGATTCGACCGGGAGCAGGCTTGCGGCTCGTGCCGGGATGTCGGCGGTGGGCAGGTGGACCGCGCCCGGTACGTGGCCCTGCTGCCAGCCGGCGATGCCGCGTGAATCGACCAGGACGAAGCCCGGGTCGGCGGAGTCGTGTGAGGCGCGGACGTCGGAAACATCCGCCTGGAAGGTGAGGCGTGCGGCGAAGTCGGCGGCGGCTTCGGCGGGAGCCGCGGGCGGTGTGGGCAGCGCGGGGCTTGCATGGGGGTTGGCCATGAGCAAAACGTTACGAGGCGTAGCTGCACACCAGAACAGACAATCATCGGCGTTATCCGCTTCAGCCGGTGATGTCGCGGCATTCCTGAACTATGACCGCTGTTCCTTTGACGAGACGGACATGCGCAAGGTTGGGCGCGCGAGCCACGCGGAGTGGGCGCGAACCGTGTCCATGTCGGCCGGTGCCGTCACCTGACGCCGCGCCCAGCGGGGGGCCGGAGGCGCGGCGTCCCGCCCCGGAGCCCAGGGCGAGTGGAACGACCGAGTCGTCTCGGGCTACGTTGATGCCGCGTCCAGAGCCGACCCGGCAGGGGGCGGGCCCGATCCGGAGGATCGGATTCCCGGCCGTGTCGCTGGTGGGCCGAACGGGTGAGGGGCGAGAGGATTGCCCGATGAACAGCGAGCGCGGCCGGCGCACCGTCGACCGGCACACGGACGAGGTGACCCTGTGAGCAGGTACGACAGGTACGACGCCACTGACGCACAGTGGGAGGGCCTGGCCCAGGTGGTGCCGCTGCGGGGCCGCAACGAGTGGCCGTCCCGGGTCGATCACGGCGCGGTTCCGCAGGAGAGTGCCGAGGAGCAGCGCCGATTGGTGGTGCTGCGGGTCCAGGTCTTCTCCGACGCCCGCGAGGTGGCCGAGTACCTCGTCGCGCAGGTCCCGGTCCTGCTCGACCTGACGGCGGCCGAGGCCGACGTCGCCAAGCGCATTCTCGACTTCAGCAGCGGGGTCGTCTTCGGGCTCGGCAGCGGCATGCACCGGGTGGACCGGAACGTCTTCCTGCTCGCACCCCTCGGCATGGAGGTCGAGGGGGTGACCCCGGCGGGCATCCCTCAATCGTAGGAAGCTTGTCCGGGCGTAACGGTTCGCCGACCCGAGCCGTGCGTACGGTCCGGTCATGACCACCACCGCCCCTCCTCCGGGTACGACCCGTGTCTGTCCGCCCCGTACCGCTCCCGGCACACCGGCCCGGCCGGTCCGCCCCGTCGTCACCGAGCTGCGGCTGGCCGCCTTCGCCTCGCACTGGCGCAGAACCCTGCCGCTGGGGCCGCTGACCCTGCTCACCGGCCCCAGCGGCAGCGGTGCGTCCTCCGCCCTGCGGGCCTACGAGGCGCTGGCCCGGCTCGGCGCGGGCGACGCGCTGGAGGAGGTGTTCCCCGATCCCGTCGCCTGCGTGCCCGAGCGCGCGGTGGCCGACTCCGAGGGCCGGCGGGGGTTCCGGGTCGGCTGCACCGTGGACGGCCCGGCCGGGCCGGTCCGGCTCGATGTGGCCGTCCAGGCCGAGCCGTCCCTGCGCATCGTGGGCGAGCGGCTCACGGCGGGCGGGCAGACCCTGCTCACCACCGCGCTGCGCGACCCGAGCCGCCCCACGGTGCAAGCCGCCTGGCACACGGCAGGGCAGGTGCCGGTGACCCGGGCTCCCCTCCCGGACGGACGGCTGGCCACAGCACTCCTGCCGCTGCGGGTCGCCGGCATCACCGAGGGCCAGTTGCGCGTCCTCGCCGCCGCCGAGCAGGTGGTGGTCGGCCTGCACTCCGCCTTCCCCTGCGATCCGCTCCCCCGGGGGATGCGCGGACCGGTCCCCGCCGGGGCGGGGCGGCTGCGCCCCGGCTGCGACAACCTCGCCGCGGTGCTCGCCCGGACCCGTACGCAGTGTGCGCAACGGCACGCCCGGCTGGTGGCCACGGCGGCGGCCGGGTGCGCGGGGCCCGTGACCGCGCTGACCACGCGGGATCTGGCGGACGGCACGGTGGAGGCCCTGGTGGGGCGCGGAGCGGGGCGCACCACCCCGATCGGGCGCCTCGGCGACGGTGAACTGCGCTATCTCGCCCTCGCGCTGGTACTGCTCACCGGCCCTCATGTGCTGGAGGTGAACACCCCGGACGAGATTCCCTGGGCCATGCGCGCCCTCACCGTTCTGACGGACGGGTTCGACCGGGGACTCGACGGCCGCCAGTCGGGGGAGTTGCTCCGGCTCGCCGCCGGGATCTGCGCCGACGGACACCTGCGGATGATCGGCACGGTGGGAGAGGCGGGTGCCGCTCTGGCCGGCCGGACGGAGGGCGCCACGGTGGTAGACCTGTCCGGGTGACCGAACTCGATGTGACACAACTCCAGCGGCGGCTCGTCGCGTTCGCCGAGTCCAGGGAGTGGGGTCAGTACCACACGCCCAAGAACCTGGCGGCGGCGCTGAGCGTCGAAGCCTCCGAACTGCTGGAGATCTTCCAGTGGATGACCCCGGAAGAGGCGGCGGCCGTGATGTCGGACCCGGGGACGGCGCACCGGGTGGAGGACGAGGTGGCCGATGTCCTCGCCTATCTGCTCCAGTTCTGCGCGGTGCTCGGAGTGGATGCGCTGGCGGCGCTGTCGGCGAAGATCGACCGGAACGAGACCCGCTTTCCGGTTCCGGAGAGCTCTGGTTCCCCGGAGCATCACTCTTCGGAGTGATCGGCTTTTCCACAATCGTCTGTGTATCCACAGATTTCCGAATTCCTCTGTCCTTTCGGTACCGCCTACCTCACTGTGGGTAATGGACTGGGTGACCGGGTTTTTGTAGGGACGGGGGACCGAATGGAAGCGGAACGACTGGTCGAGATCGGACGACGCGCGCTGGCGGAGAGCCGGGGTGCGGCGGACATCATGACCGAGGCGTGGCAGGCCCAGGCGCTGGCGCGGGCCATCGGCGACCGGCTGGCCGCCACCGGGCCCGCCGAGTTACGCGGTGACGCGCGCGGGCTCGGCGAGATCGGCGGACGCGACTGGTCCGCACCGGATTCGCCGGTGTTGCTGACCGGACAGGCGCGCGCTGCCCGCCTCACCGAGGTGGCCGACGTGTCGCGCACCCTCGCCGGGCTGGCACTGCTGCTCGGCGAGGCCGGCATGGCTCTCGTCGGGGTCGCCTGTGACACCGGCGAGGACACCCTCTACTGGCTGTGCATCGAGGCGATAGACGCGGCCGACGAGTCCATGGACCGGGTGCGGGGCATGCTCGCCCGTCTCGCCGAACAGGCACAGGAGCGGGCACGGGAGCGAGCGAGGGAGCGGGACGGCCCGTACGGCGCGGTCCGGGGGCGGGGGTAGCGCCGTCGGGGGCGGGCCCGTGCGAGGGGAGCCTGGCGGGAAGAGGCAGGATGGAGGCATGGACCTGCGCATTTTCACCGAGCCCCAGCAAGGGGCGAGCTACGACACCCTGCTGACCGTCGCCAAGGCCACCGAGGACTTGGGCTTCGACGCCTTCTACCGGTCGGACCACTATCTCCGCATGGGGTCCGGTGACGGCCTGCCGGGCCCGACCGACGCCTGGATCACGCTGGCCGGTCTGGCCCGCGAGACCAAGCGCATCCGCCTGGGCACGCTCATGACGGCGGGCACCTTCCGCCTCCCCGGCGTGCTCGCCATCCAGGTCGCCCAGGTCGACCAGATGTCCGGCGGACGGGTCGAGCTGGGTCTGGGCGCGGGCTGGTTCGAGGAGGAGCACAAGGCGTACGGCATCCCCTTCCCGAAGGAGAAGTTCGGCCGCCTGGAGGAGCAGCTCGCCATCGTCACCGGTCTGTGGGCCACCGAGGTCGGCAAGACCTTCACCTACGACGGCACCTACTACCAGCTCACCGACTCGCCCGCGCTGCCCAAGCCGGCCCAGGCCAAGGTGCCGGTCCTGATCGGCGGCCACGGTGCGGTCCGTACCCCCCGGCTGGCCGCGCGGTACGCGGACGAGTTCAACATCCCGTTCGCCTCGCTGGAGGACACGGAGAAGCAGTTCGGCCGGGTGCGGGAGGCGGCGAAGGCGGCGGGGCGCGCACCCGACGACCTGGTGTACTCCAACGCCCTCGTGGTCTGTGTCGGCAAGGACGACGCGGAGGTGGCCCGCCGGGCCGCCGCCATCGGCCGGGAGGTGGAGGAGCTGAAGGCCAACGGCCTCGCCGGTTCGCCGGCCGAGGTGGTCGACAGGATCGGGCAGTTCGCGGCGGTCGGTTCCTCGAGGATCTACCTCCAGATCCTCGATCTCGACGACCTGGACCACCTGGAGCTGATCTCCTCGCAGGTCCAGACCCAGCTGGTCTGAGCAGGTGATCCAGCGATCCGGTGAGCCGGTGATCCGGTCCCTGTCGGCCTGAGCCGGCCGGGGTGACGCGAAGGAGCCCCTGTGCGTACCGTCCCGAGACCGCTCGCCGACGCCCTCGCCGAGGGGCCGGTGGTACTCGACGGAGGGCTCTCCAACCAGTTGGAGGCCCAGGGGTGCGACCTGTCCGACGCACTGTGGTCGGCCGGTCTGCTGGCGGACGCGCCGGAACAGATCGAGGCCGCACACACGGCGTACGCGCGGGCGGGCGCACAGGTGCTCATCACGGCCGGCTACCAGGCGACCTTCGAGGGGTTCGCCCGCCGGGGGATCGGACACCTCCGGGCGGCGGAGCTGCTGGCGCTGAGCGTGGAGCTGGCCCGCCACGCGGGCGACCGCGCCGGACGCGAGACCTGGGTCGCCGCCTCGGTCGGGCCGTACGGGGCGATGCTCGCGGACGGAAGTGAGTACCGCGGCCGGTACGGCCTCTCCGTCGCGGAGCTGGAGCGGTTCCACCGCCCTCGGGTGGAGGCGCTCGCCGCGGCCGGGCCGGACGTACTCGCGCTGGAGACGGTGCCGGACGCGGACGAGGCGCGGGCGCTGCTCCGGGCGGTCGCGGGCACCGGAATCCCCGTCTGGCTCTCGTACACCGTCGCGGGCGGACTGACCCGGGCCGGGCAGCCGCTGCGGGCGGCGTTCGCTGAGGCCGTGGAGAACGACCAGGTGATCGCGGTCGGGATCAACTGCTGCGACCCGGCGGACGCGGAGGACGCCGTCCGGTGCGCGGCGGAGACGACCGGCAAGCCGGTCGTCGTCTACCCCGACAGCGGGGAGCGGTGGGACGCGCGGGGGCGCCGGTGGACGGGGACGAGCACCTTCGGCGACCCGGAACACGTACGCACCTGGGTACGGGACGGCGCACGGCTGATCGGCGGATGCTGCAGGGTCGGCCCTTCGCGGATCGCCGCCCTCAGCCGTGCGTGGGAGTAGCCGTGCGGACGCGGGCGCCGCCGCGGGCCCGTCTTCCCCGACCGGGTGTGGCCGGCCCCGGCATCCGGGTGAGCGCGGTGGCGAGCGAGTGGTGGCTGGGCGCAGTCGGCGATTCGGCCCCGCCACCGGGTAGGCCCCCGACATGATGAAGCGCGCGCTGTGGCAGGGACTCGTGGCCGGTGGTGTGGGAGCCGTCGTGATGACGCTCGGTGAGAAGGCTGAGCAGACCGTCACCGGGCGGCCGGATTCCCACGTCCCGGCGCGCGTCCTGGAGCGCCTGACCGGCTTGCCGGAAGGCTCCGGTGGGCGGTCGCTGCCGTTGAACCAGGTCATGCACTTCGGGCAGGCCGCCCTCCTCGGGGTCCTGCGCTCGGCCATGTCCCTCGCGGGAGTGCGCGGGCCCGTCGCCTCGGCCCAGTTCACCGTGGTCCGCCTCACCTGCGACCAGATTTTGGAGAACGCCACCGGTGTGGGCGCCCCACCGGCCACCTGGCCCCGCGGGGAACTCCTGTGGGACGTGGTGCACAAGACCGTGTACGCGTTCGCCACCGGCCTTGTCGCCGACGCGCTGGCGGCGCGGGGCGGACCCGGTCCCGGACAGCTTCACGCCGCTCGCCGGCCCGGTCGGCACGGCGACGTGGGCCCCGTGTCCCGCGATGCCTCCTTCGGCCGGTAGCCGGCCCGCACGGGCCCGGAGCGGCCCCACCGTGTGAGAGCGCGGAGTCGCGACTGTCGTCACATACTGGATCAGCGGGCTCTGTGCCACCCTGCCGGCCGCGGGCGGGCACGCGGCGCGCTTCCGGCCGCGCCGTCACCAGTTCCGCGCGCGGGGCGGCCGCGAGGTGGCAGAACACCTGGCAGAACATCCGGCAGAGCCCCCCGGCGGGACGGCGGCGACGGGCAGCGGCGTGACCGTCCGCGCCCGCACCGACGATCAGGCCGCACCAGGGACACGGAGGAGCGCGATGTCGGTACCCACACTTTCCTCGCACGAACAGAGAACGCGTCAGGCCCAGTTGATCCTGCTGCACGGGTGGCGCGAACAGATAGTGACCTGGCTCATGATGGTGACCGCGATCGTTCTGTGCTTCGCGCCGTGGATCTGGGGCAATGCCCCCGACGCGGCGAAGGACGCCCACCGCAATGAGCTGGCCATCGGCATCATCGTGCTGCTGGTCGTCCTCGCCAGATTCAGCCGGCATGCGGGCCCCTGGAGCGATTGGACCGTGATGGCGGCAGGGGGATGGCTGGTGGCATCACCCTGGATCCTGGGCCTGCAGAAGGCGGAGACGTTCAACAGCGCACAGCAGACCATCAACGTGGCGGCGGGGACCGTTCTGATCGTGCTGGCGGTGGCCTCCCTGATGCTGGGAGCGGTGCTGCGGAAGCGAGAGGGGCCGGGAAACGCCCCGTAGGGGCGGCAGGAGCCGCCGGAGCGCCTCGCCGCACTGAGCCTTTGGGATCTCCGGGAACGAGGCCGGTTCCCCGTGCCGTACGAGGGCACGGGGAACCGGCCTCACTGTCATCTCCCCGTCAGGCGTGGTGCCGGTCGCTCTCCCTGACGAGGAAGCGCCGGGGTTCCAGGCCGGACGGGAGGCTCATGCGCCCTTCCCCTCGTCCCCCATCGGTGAGGCGACTCCCTCGCCGGGCTCGAAGGCGTCGCGCCGACCGGCGGTGCGGGCGTGGTCCAGCTTGGCGACCACGGGGTGGTGCAGATCGAACGCGGGCGACTCCGACCGGATGCGCGGCAGCGTGACGAAGTTGTGCCGCGGCGGCGGGCAGGAGGTGGCCCACTCCAGGGACCGGCCGTAGCCCCACGGGTCGTCGACCGTGACGCGTTCGCCGGCTTTGGCCGTCTTCCACACGTTGTAGAGGAACGGGAGGGTGGAGCCGCCCAGGAGGAAGGCGCCGATGGTGGACAGGGTGTTGAGCGCGGTGAACCCGTCGGCGGCGAGGTAGTCCGCGTAGCGCCGCGGCATTCCCTCGGCGCCCAGCCAGTGCTGGACGAGGAAGGTCGTGTGGAATCCGACGAAGAGCGTCCAGAAGTGAATTTTCCCGAGGCGCTCGTCGAGCATGGTTCCGGTCATCTTGGGCCACCAGAAATGGAAACCGGCGAACATGGCGAAGACGACCGTCCCGAAGACGACGTAATGGAAGTGTGCCACCACGAAATAGCTGTCGGTGACGTGGAAGTCGAGCGGCGGAGACGCGAGGATGATTCCGGTCAGCCCGCCGAAGAGGAACGTGACGAGAAATCCGATGGACCAGAGCATCGGTGTCTCGAACGACAGTGAACCTCTCCACATCGTGCCGATCCAGTTGAAGAACTTCACCCCGGTCGGTACGGCGATGAGGAACGTCATGAACGAGAAGAACGGCAGTAGCACCGCACCGGTGGCGAACATGTGGTGGGCCCATACGGTCACGGAGAGGCCGGTGATGGCGATGGTCGCCGCGACGAGCCCCACGTAACCGAAGATCGGTTTGCGTGCGAATACCGGAATGATCTCCGTGATGATGCCGAAGAAGGGCAGAGCGATGATGTAGACCTCGGGGTGGCCGAAGAACCAGAACAGGTGTTGCCACAGAATGGCGCCCGCGTTCTCCGGATTGAACACTTGCGCGTTGAACCGCCGGTCGGCTTCCAGGACGAGCAGGCTCGCTGCGAGCACGGGAAAGGCGAGCAGGACCAGTACCGACGTGAACAGGATGTTCCAGGTGAAGATCGGCATGCGGAACATCGTCATGCCGGGGGCGCGCATGCAGATGATCGTCGTGATGAAGTTGACGGCTCCGAGGATGGTCCCGAAGCCCGCCAGAGCCAGCCCCATGACCCACAGGTCGGAGCCGACGGACGGTGATCGCTCTTCGCCACTGAGCGGCGTGTAGGCCGTCCAGCCGAAGTCCGCCGCCCCCTGGGTGGTGAGGAGGCTCCCGAGGACGATGAGCCCGCCGAAGAGGAAGAGCCAGAACGACAGCATGTTCAGGCGGGGGAACGCCACATCGGGCGAACCGATCTGGAGCGGCATGATCGCGTTGGCGAATCCGGCGAATGTCGGAGTGGCGAAGAGCAGCAGCATGATCGTGCCGTGCAGGGTGAACGTCTGATTGTATTGCTCGGTCGACAGGATCTGCAGACCCGGCCGCGCCAGCTCCGCACGGAGCAGGAGCGCCATCACTCCGCCCGCGGCGAAGAAGAAGAACGCGGCGACGAGATAGAGATGCCCGATCTTCTTGTGGTCGGTCGTCGTGGCCCAGGCGATCACGACACTGCCCGGACCTCTTGTCGGGGAAGGTACGAGAGTCGGCGGTTCGGTGGTGGACGTCGTCATCGATCCTCGCGAACGTCGGAATGGCTACGGGTGGGCGCGCGGAGTGGTAGCCGGTGGCGGTGCCACGCACACCCAGGGGCTGTCCCGCAATTCCCGGCGGTGCGCGACGCTCGTCACGGCACCTCGCCGCGTTGCCGGGGTATCCGCTGCAACCCGTACGCGGACGTCCCTCCGCTCTGCGGTGCACCGCATCCGACGCCGCTTACCGACCACCCTGAGTTGCGGGACAACCCTTACTTACCGCACAAGGGGCAGGGACTGCTCCACACGCGGCCGGGAGACCGGCAAAGTAATCACCACCGAATGGGGTGGTTCTGTTCATGCGCCCCGAAATCCCTGGTCGCAGGACGGCGGAATTCATCCATGTGCGTGGCGCAGACCCAGAGGGTTGACCGATCCGCCGCGCGCGCAGGCGCACGCAGAACCCCGCGGCCCCGAGAACCCGGCCGTCGCGCCGGAACTCCGGCCCGTTCCACCTGCCGAAGGCGGCGCCCGCATGGAGCAGTCGGCGATCGGCGGCCCGGCTCCACCTCCCGCTCCACCTCCACCTCCACCGGAGCGGTGGTGCCGCACAGTGGGGCGCGGCTGTACCTACTAGTATGTATAGTCGCCGCATGAGCACCGCCGACCGCCTCATCGAGAGCACCCGCGAACTGCTGTGGGAGCGCGGGTACACCGGCACCAGTCCGAAGGCGATCCAGCAGCGGGCCGGGGCCGGGCAGGGCAGCATGTACCACCACTTCGCCGGCAAGCCGGATCTGGCGCTCGCCGCCATTCGCCGCACCGCCGAGGAGATGCGCGCCAAGGCCGAGCAGCAGTTCTCCGTACCGGGGACCGCCATGGAGCGCGTCACCGCGTATCTGCGTCGAGAGCGTGACGTCCTCAAGGGCTGTCCCGTCGGGCGTCTCACCCAGGACCCGGACGTCATGACCGACCCGATGCTGCGGGCCCCGGTCGAGGAGACCCTGGCCTGGCTCCGTGAGCGCCTCTCCGACGTCCTGGACGAGGGGCGCGAGCGCGGCGAACTGGATGCCGCGCTGGACCCGCGGGCGACCGCCACGACCGTCGTCGCGGTCCTCCAGGGCGGTTACGTCCTGGCGCGCGCCGCCGACTCCGTGGGGCCGTTCGACCAAGCGATCGCCGGGGTGCTCGGCATGCTGAACGCACGCGTACCCACCACGCACGAGGGCGCCGGGGCCGAGGACCCCACCGGCCCGCCGACCCCCTGACCGTCCGCCGTCCGCCGTCCGCCAGGAGAGGCAGATCCCTTCGTGTACGCCATGCAGTACGAGATCACCCTGCCCGCCGACTACGACATGGGGATCATCCGCAAGCGGGTGGCAGCGGGCGGCCACGCCCTCGACGACCGCGCCGGACTGGGCCTGAAGGCCTACGTCATCCGCGAACGCGGCACCAGCGGTTCGCCGGTCAACCAGTACGCCCCCTTCTACCTGTGGAACGACACCGGCGCGATGAGCCGGTTCCTCGTCGGTGGCGGCGGATTCCAGAACATCGTCCGGGACTTCGGCCGCCCCGCGGTCCACCACTGGGCAGGCATCGCCTGCCACGCGGGCCCCGCCCGTACGGCGCCTCCCCGGGCAGCCTCGCGCCGCCTCGCACCCCTGCCCGCGGACGCGGACCCGGACGGCACCGGCTCGGGACTTTCCGCGCTGATCGAGCGGGAGGCCGAACAACTGCGTCAGCTCTCCCGCCACGAGGGCGTGCACACCGCCGCGTTGGCCTTCGATCCGCACCACTGGCAGCTGCTGCGGTTCGTGCTGTGGGCGGACGCCTCCGCGCCCGACGAGAGCGCGACCGAGCGCTACGAGGTGCTGCACCTGTCGGCCCCCGGTCTGGGCGACCTGCCGGGGGGAAAGGACCGGTAGCACGGAAGCACAGAGAAAATGCCTGGTGAGGGCGGACCGTCGCGCCCATACTCGGTCAGGTGTTCATGACGATCAGTACGACCGGCATCCCGGAACGCCCCGCGACCGACCTCGGCTTCCTGCTGCACAAGCACCCCGACAAGGCGCAGACGTTCTCCACCTCGCACGGCACGGCGCACGTCTTCTACCCCGAGGCGTCCCCCGAGCGGTGCACGGCCGCGCTGCTGCTGGAGGTCGATCCGGTGGCGCTGGTCCGGCGTGGCAAGGGAAAGGGCCGGGGCGGAGCTCCCGACGCGGCGCTCGCGCAATACGTCAACGACCGCCCCTACGCGGCCTCCTCGCTGATGTCGGTGGCCATGACGACCGTCTTCAAGTCCGCGCTGCGGGGTGAATGCCGGGCGCTGCCCGACCGTGCCGCGGCGCCGCTGCCGCTGCGGATCGAGATACCGGTACTGCCCGCGCGGGGCGGTGCCGAGCTCGTGCAGAAGCTGTTCGGGCCGCTCGGCTGGGCGCGCGTGGACGCGGAGCCCGTACCGCTGGACGAGGAGTTCCCCGAGTGGGGCGCGTCGCGGTACGTGCGGCTGACGCTGGAGGGGGAGCTCAGGCTCTCCGACGCGCTGCGCCAGCTCTACGTCCTGCTGCCGGTGCTCGACGACGCCAAGCACTACTGGGTGGCGCCGGACGAGGTGGACAAGCTTCTGCGGGCCGGTGAGGGATGGCTCGCCACGCACCCGGAGCACCGGCTGATCACCAGCCGTTACCTCTCCCGCCGCTGGGGGCTGACCCGGCAGGCCGAGCAGGCGCTCGAACTCGTGCGCCTCGCCGAGTCGGACGACCTCGACGTGGAGAGCGTGGACAACGCGGTGGACGAGACCACCGACACCCCGGAGCGTCCGGTGCCGCTCGCGCAGCACCGCCGCGACGCGATCCTGTCGGCGCTGCACGCGGCCGGAGCGGCACGCGTGCTCGACCTCGGCTGCGGACAGGGGCAGTTGGTCCAGGCGCTGCTCAAGGACGTGCGGTTCACCGAGATCGTCGGTGTCGACGTGTCGATGCGCGCCCTCACCATCGCCGCGCGCCGGCTCAAGCTCGACCGGATGGGCGAACGCCAGGCCCGCCGGGTCGAGTTGCGGCAGGGCGCGCTCACGTACACGGACAAGGGGCTGAAGGGGTACGACGCGGCCGTGCTCAGCGAGGTCGTGGAGCACCTGGACCTGCCGAGGCTGCCCGCGCTGGAGTACGCGGTGTTCGGCTCGGCGAGGCCCCGGACGGTGCTCGTCACCACGCCGAACGTCGAGTACAACGTGCGCTGGGAGACCCTGCCGGCCGGGCATGTCCGGCACGGCGACCACCGGTTCGAGTGGACCCGGGCCGAATTCCGCGACTGGGCGGGCCAGGTGGCCGGCCGCCACGGCTACACGGTCGTGTTCACGCCCATCGGGGAGGACGACCCCGAGGTCGGACCGCCCACCCAGATGGCGGTGTTCACCCTCCTCGCCGAAGGCGAGAACGAGAAGCAGAGCGAGAGCCAGAAGGAGGCGAAGGCGGCATGAACGACACCGACAGCACCAGCACCAGCGGCAGCACCAGCACCGACATCGGCACCACCGACCGGTCGGCCGTGCGGCCCCGGACCCTCCCGGTGCCCGACCTCTCCCTCGTCGTGCTGATCGGGGCCACCGGCTCCGGCAAGTCGACGTTCGCGCGCCGCCACTTCAAGCCCACCGAGGTCGTCTCCTCGGACTTCTGCCGCGGGCTCGTCGCCGACGACGAGAACGATCAGAGCGCGAGCGGCGACGCCTTCGACGTTCTGCACTACATCGTCGGCAAGCGCCTCGAAGCGGGCCGTCTGACCGTCGTGGACGCCACCAACGTGCAGTCCGAGGCCCGACGCAGGCTCGTCCAGCTGGCCCGGGAGTACGACGTGCTGCCGGTGGCCGTCGTACTCGACCTGCCCGAGGAGGTCTGCCTGGCGCGCAACGCGAAGCGGCCCGACCGTGCGGACATGCCGCGCCACGTCGTCCAGCGTCACCGGCGCGAGCTGCGCCGTTCGCTGCGCGGGCTGGAGCGTGAGGGCTTCCGCAAGGTGCACGTGCTGCACACCGAGGAGGAGACCGACCGGGCGGTCGTCGAGCGTGAGCGCCGGTACAACGACCTGCGCCACCTCACCGGGCCCTTCGACATCATCGGTGACATCCACGGGTGCCGCAGCGAGCTGGAGTCCCTGCTCGCCAAGCTCGGTTACGCGGACGGCACGCACCCCGAGGGGCGTACGGCGGTCTTCGTCGGCGACCTGGTCGACCGGGGACCGGACAGCCCCGGCGTGCTGCGCCGCGTGATGTCCATGGTCGCCTCGGGCGACGCGCTCTGCGTGCCCGGCAACCACGAGAACAAGCTCGGCCGCTACCTCAAGGGCCGCAAGGTCCAGCACAGCCACGGTCTGGCCGAGACCATCGAGCAGCTCGAACGCGAGGACGAGACGGCCCCCGAGTTCCGCAAGCAGGTCGAGGAGTTCGTCGCCGGACTCGTCAGCCACTACGTCCTGGACGGCGGCGACCTGGTGGTGTGCCACGCCGGGCTCCCCGAGAAGTACCACGGCCGCACCTCCGGCCGGGTCCGCTCGCACGCCCTGTACGGCGACACCACCGGCGAGACCGACGAGTTCGGGCTGCCCGTGCGCTACCCGTGGGCCGAGGACTACCGCGGCCGCGCGGCCGTCGTCTACGGCCACACCCCGGTCCCCACCGCCTCCTGGGTCAACAACACCCTCTGCCTGGACACCGGCGCGGTCTTCGGCGGCAAGCTGACCGCGCTGCGCTGGCCGGAGCGCGAGATCGTCGACGTACCCGCCGAGAAGGTCTGGTACGAGCCGGTCAAGCCGCTCGCCTCCGAGGCGCCGGGAGGCAGGGAGGGCCGGCCGCTCGACCTCGGGGACGTCCAGGGCCGGCGAATCGTGGAGACCCGGCACATGGGCCGGCTCTCGGTGCGCGAGGAGAACGCCGCCGCCGCGCTCGAGGTCATGAGCCGGTTCGCGGTCGACCCGCGGCTGCTGCCGTACCTCCCGCCGACCATGGCGCCCACCGCCACCTCCCACGAGGACGGGTACCTGGAGCACCCGGCCGAGGCGTTCGCGCAGTACCGGGCGGACGGTGTCACCGCGGTCGTGTGCGAGGAGAAGCACATGGGTTCGCGGGCCGTCGCCCTGGTCTGCCGGGACGCCGACGCCGCCCGTGAGCGCTTCGGTACGGACGGTCCGACCGGCGCGCTCTACACCCGCACCGGGCGGCCGTTCCTGGACGACACCGCGCTCACCGAGACGCTCCTCGGCCGGATCAGGTCCGCCGTCACCGCCGCGGGGCTCTGGGAGGAGTGGGAGACCGACTGGGTGCTGCTCGACGCGGAGCTGCTGCCCTGGTCGCTGAAGGCGGCCGGACTGCTGCGCTCGCAGTACGCCGCCGTGGGCGCCGCCGCCGGTGCCGTCCTCCCGCCCGCACTCGCCGCGCTGGAGGCCGCCGCGGACCGGGGCATCGAGGTGACCGCTCTCGCCGGGCGCCAGCGGGAGCGCGCCGGGGACGCCGCCGCGTTCACCGAGGCGTACCGGCGCTACTGCTGGAACACCGAAGGGCTGGACGGGGTGCGGCTCGCGCCGTTCCAGGTCCTCGCGGTGCGGGGGCGCTCGCTCGCGGCCGAACCGCACGACGCGCAGCTCGGCTGGCTGGACCGGCTGGTCGAACACGACCCCACCGGTCTGCTCCAGGTCACCCGGCGGCTCGTCGTGGACACCGGCGACGAGGCGTCCGTCCGCGCGGGCGTCGACTGGTGGCTGGAGATGACCGGCAGCGGTGGCGAGGGCATGGTCGTCAAACCGCTCGGCGCTCTCGTCCGGGACGCGAAGGGACGGCTCGTGCAGCCCGGCATCAAGGTGCGCGGCCGGGAGTACCTCCGGATCATCTACGGCCCCGAGTACACCCGCCCGGACAATCTGGAGCGGCTGCGCTCCCGCTTCCTCGGCCACAAGCGGTCGCTGGCGCTGCGGGAGTACGCGCTCGGGCTGGAGGCGCTCGACCGGCTGGCCGGGGGAGAGCCGCTCTGGCGGGTCCACGAGGCGGTCTTCGCCGTCCTCGCCCTGGAGTCGGAGCCGGTCGACCCCCGGTTGTGACGCGCCGCTGTGACGCGCCGTTGTGACGCACGCCCCGCGATCGGAGGCCGGTTCGCGGGGTGAAGCGGGTGCCGCCCGGTGAGGATGAGGACATGGGATTCCATGTCGACTCCGAGGCCGGGCGGCTGCGCCGCGTCATCCTGCACCGCCCCGGTCTGGAACTGAAGCGGCTCACACCGAGCAACAAGGACGCGCTCCTCTTCGACGACGTGCTCTGGGTGCGCCGCGCCCAGCAGGAGCACGACGGCTTCGCGGACCTGCTGCGCGCCCGTGGCGTCGAGGTCCACCTCTTCGGTGACCTGCTCCGGGAGGCCCTGAGCGTCCCGGTGGCCCGCAGACTGGTGCTGGACCGGGTCTTCGACGAGAAGGAGTACGGCCCGCTCGCCACCGAGCACCTGCGGGCGGCCTTCGAGGAACTGACCCCGGCGGAACTCGCCGAGGCGCTGGTCGGCGGGATGACCAAGCGGGAGTTCCTCGACCGGCACACCGAACCGGTCTCCGTCCGCTTCCACGTCATGGAGCCGGACGACTTCCTGCTCGGCCCGCTGCCCAACCACCTCTTCACCCGGGACACCTCCGCCTGGATCTACGACGGGGTGTCGATCAACGCGATGCGCTGGCCGGCCCGGCAGCGCGAGACCGTCCACTTCGAGGCGATCTACCGCCACCACCCGCTCTTCACCGGTCCCGGAGCGGGCGCCTTCCACCACTGGTCGCAGGGGCAGCACGACTACCCGTCGACCATCGAGGGCGGGGACGTGCTGGTGATCGGCAGGGGCGCGGTCCTCGTCGGGATGAGCGAACGCACCACCCCGCAGGCGGTGGAGATGCTGGCGCGCGGGCTCTTCGACGCCGGCTCCGCGCACACGATCGTGGCACTGGACATGCCGAAGCGGCGGGCGTTCATGCACTTGGACACCGTGATGACGATGGTCGACGGCGACACCTTCACCCAGTACGCCGGTCTCGGCATGCTCCGCTCGTACACCATCGAACCGGGCGACGGACCCCGCGAACTCAAGGTGACCGACCATCCGCCCGAGCACATGCACCGGGCGATCGCCGCCGCACTGGGCCTCGACGCGATCCGCGTCCTCACCGCCACCCAGGACGTCCACGCGGCGGAGCGGGAGCAGTGGGACGACGGTTGCAACGTCCTCGCCATCGAGCCCGGGGTGGTCGTCGCCTACGAGCGCAACGCCACCACCAACACCCATCTGCGCAAGCAGGGCATCGAGGTGCTGGAGATCCCGGGCAGCGAGTTGGGCCGAGGCCGGGGCGGCCCCCGCTGCATGAGCTGCCCCGTCGTCCGCGATCCCGTCTGAGCGGGGCGCTCCGGCCGGGGCTCTCCGCCCGGGGTCTCCGTGCGGGCATCCCGGCCCCTAGCTCTGTATAGCGATGCATTGGCTCGTATACACTTCCAGGGTTACGGTACGCCGAAGATCCCCGTCCGACCCAGGAGCAAGAACCATGGCCATAGACCTTGCAGGTCGTCACTTCCTCAAGGAGCTCGACTTCACCGCCGAGGAGTTCCTCGGGTTGGTCGAGCTGGCCGCGGAGCTCAAGGCCGCCAAGAAGTCGGGGAGCGAGGTCCAGCGGCTGCGCGGCAAGAACATCGCGCTGATCTTCGAGAAGACGTCGACCCGTACCCGCTGCGCCTTCGAGGTGGCCGCCGCGGACCAGGGCGCCTCCACCACCTACCTGGACCCCTCCGGTTCGCAGATGGGGCACAAGGAGTCCGTACGGGACACGGCCCGGGTACTCGGGCGGATGTTCGACGGCATCGAGTTCCGGGGCGAGAGCCAGCAGGCGGTCGAGGAGCTCGCCGCCAACGCGGGCGTCCCGGTCTTCAACGGCCTCACCGACGACTGGCACCCCACCCAGATGCTGGCCGACGTCCTCACCATGGTCGAGCACAGCGCCAAGGACATCCGCCAGGACGGCTTCGCCTTCGCCTACCTCGGTGACGCCCGCTTCAACATGGGCAACTCCTACCTGATCACCGGCGCGCTGCTCGGCCTGGACGTGCGGATCGTGGCCCCCGAGGCGTACTGGCCGCACCAGGACATCGTGGCGCGGGCCCGGGAGCTGGCCGCCGGCAGCGGCGCGAAGGTCACCCTCACCGAGGACGTCGCCGAGGGCGTGGCCGGCAGCGACTTCGTCGCCACCGACGTCTGGGTCTCCATGGGCGAGCCCAAGGAGGTCTGGACCGAGCGCATCGCCGCCCTCGCCCCGTACGCCGTGACGATGGACGTGCTGCGCGCCACCGGGAACCCCGGCGTGAAGTTCCTGCACTGCCTGCCCGCCTACCACGACCTGGGCACCGCGGTCGGCCGGGACATCCACGCCGTGCACGGGCTCACCGAGCTGGAGGTCACCGACGAGGTCTTCGAGTCCGCCCACTCGGTGGTCTTCGACGAGGCCGAGAACCGGATGCACACCATCAAGGCGGTTCTCGTCGCGACCCTCGCGGGCGCCTGAACGGCCCGCCCGCACGCCACGGCCGCCCACCACGGCCTCACGCCACGTCACGCCCGCACACCAGGCCCGAGTAGTGCGCCGCCACCGAAGGACAGGGGCGAGCGGACCGGTTTTCCGCTCCCGCGCCCGGTATGCATGCCCATGCGCCCAATGGGGTGAACATGCGCGTCGGCGGCTACCATGGTCCGTCCCGTCGGGGTCCGAGCTTGCACGCTCGGGCCCCCTTGCCATGTGCGGCACCGGCCCCCCCACGGCCCGCCGCGCCCGGTCCCCCCACCGCACCACCAGAGAAGAGAAACGCCGCATGAGCGCGCAGCGCACGGTCCGGCCGGGCCCACCCAGCTCCGGTCCGCGCCGCAAGAGCCCCGAACAGCTGGTCGCCGAGTCCGGGGCGGACCTGGAGGGGCACGGCCTCAAGCGCACCATGGGCCTGTTCCAGCTCGTCTGCTTCGGCATCGGCGCCGTCGTCGGTACCGGCATCTTCGTCGGGCTCTCGGACAGCGTCTCGGAAGCCGGTCCCGCGGTGGTGATCTCCTTCGTGCTGGCGGCGATCACCTGCATCTTCACGGCGTTCTCCTTCGCCGAGCTGGGCGGGGCGATCCCCGTCTCCGGCAGCTCGTACTCCTTCGCGTACGCCACCTTCGGCGAGCGCACCGCGTTCCTCGTCGGCGGCTGTCTGCTGCTGGAGTACGGCGTCTCGGTCTCCGCGGTCGCGGTGGGCTGGAGCCAGTACGTCAACGAGCTGCTGCACAGCCTCCTCGGCATGCAGCTGCCCGAAGCGCTCTCCGCCGGGCCCGCCGACGGTGGTGTCGTCAACCTGCCGGCGGTTCTGGTGATCGCCATGGCCGCCGCGCTCCTGGTGCGCGGTGTCCGGGAGAGCGCGAGCGCGACCGCCGCCATGGTCGTCCTCAAGATCGGCATCCTCGTCGCGTTCTGTGCCATCGCCTTCACGGCGTTCCGCCACGACAACCTGTCGCCGTTCGCGGGCAGCGGCATCTCCGGGATCACCTCCGGGGCCTCGCTGGCGTTCTTCTCGTACATCGGCTTCGACGCGATCACCACCGCGGGCGAAGAGGTCAAGAACCCCCGGCGCAACATCCCGGTCGCGATCATGATCTGCCTCGGCCTGGTCACCCTGCTCTACTGCGCGGTCGCAATCGCCGCCATCGGGGCCCTCGGCCCGGACGCGGTGGCGGACACGCCCGCAGCGCTCTCGGCCGTCGTCAACCAGGTCACCGACTCGACCGTGGGCGGCGGCATCGTCGCGTTCGGCGCGGTCGTCGCCATCGCCTCCGTGGTGCTGGCCGTGATGTACGGCCAGACCCGCATCCTCATGTCGATGGCCCGGGACGGGCTGGTGCCGAGGATCTTCGAACGGGTCTCGCCGAAGACCCACACCCCGGTCGCCAACACCTGGATCGTCGCCGCCGTCTTCGCCGTCCCGGCCGCCTTCTCCTCGCTCGACGCGGTGGTGAACCTGACGACCATCGGGACCCTGGGTGCGATGGCCGTCGTCAACCTCGCCGTCATGCGGTTGCGCCGCGACAACCCCGGGCTGAAGCGTTCCTTCCGGGTGCCGCTCTACCCGGCCAGCCCGATCCTGGGCGTCGCGTTCTGTCTGTACCTGATGTACGGAACCGGATGGGAGGCGTGGGCGGAGTTCGCGGCCTTCCTCGTCGCCGGGTCCCTGCTGTACTCCTTCTACAGCCGGAGCCGCTCGCGGCTGGTCAGCTCCGAGGAGTCGGACCCGCCTGGGCGGGCACCATCGGCACCGTGAACCAGACCGCCTTACCGTGCTCCGTGGTGCGGTGACCGCAGGCGGAGCTGAGGGTGCGGATCAGCAGCAGACCGCGCCCGTGCTCCTGCCACGGGTCCGGCATGGTGTCCGGGCCCGGAGCGGTCAGTCCGCCGGGCGGCTCGGGATCGCGGTCGTGGACCTCCACCTGGCAGCCGGTCGGCAGCAGCTCCACGACCAGCTCGATGGGCTCGTGGCTGTCGGTGTGCTCGACGGCGTTCGTCACCAGCTCGGCGGTGAGCAGCTCGGCGGTGTCACTGTCCGTGGGGCCCTCGATGTCGGTGAGTGCCGAACGGACGAGAGCGCGGGCGATCGGTACGGCAGCCGTCGTGTGCGGCAGCTCGATGCGCCAGGAGGCGGGAGGGGGTTCGACGGGCGGCAAGTCGGGTTCCGTTCGGGTCGCGGGGTTCCTTGGGCCTGGATGGGGTTGGCTCGCGGCGTCGCGGGGCTGGGTGCGCGCGACAACCCAACAGGCCCTGGCGCGGAAGCCGTCCTGCGACGGAGGGGCCGTCGCGCCGGGGACGCCCACGCCGGGACGCTTCCGTGCTCCAAGCTACGGACCGGGGCGTCCGTACGCGGGGCTGGCCGACCGGTATGAAAAGGACTTTCGCACCCAGAGTCTCACGAACCGCCCGACCCTCGGCTGTGAGGACAGTCACTCTACGCGCCCCGGCGTGATGGCCGCTCCCCCCGCAGGGCTCCTGGGTCCGGACGCGGGACGGGGCCCGGTCGTCCGTGCGGACGTCCGGGCCCCGTCGGGCACCGCGGGATGGACCGGGGTCCACCGGGGTGGGTCAGTACGGTTTGACGAGCACGTGCGCCGCGCCCGGGATGCCGATCTTCAGGAGCTCGTCCTCCTCGGGCGTCGTCGGGCTGCCGGTCTCCTGCTTGAGGACCGCCCGCGACAGGCTCTGCACGAACATCGCGCGGGGCCGGCGCCGGGCCTCCCACGCGGCGAGCGCCGCCGCGACGTCCTCCTCGGCGTCCAGTGACCGGGCGAGCACCAAGGCGTCCTCGACGGCCATCGCCGCGCCCTGCGCCAACTGCGGCGCGCTGGCGTGCGCGGCGTCACCGGCGAGCACGACCCGGCCGACGTGCCAGGGCTCCTCGACGGTGACCTGGGAGATCCGGGAGTACACCACGGCCGCCGGATCGGTGACGTGCTGCAGCGCCTCGGCCACCGGTCCGCCGAAGGCGGTGAGCCGCTCCGCCAGCTCCTCGTGCGCCCGCTCCGGGTCCGGCCGGAAGTCCGGCTCCTCGGCGAAGACGGCGCCCACGTACATCAGCTCGTCGGTGATCGGGGTGAGCAGCGCCTTGGCGGACGCGAGGCCCGTGCTCATCACGACGCCCTGGACCGCGGGCTGACGCGGCACGGT
Source organism: Streptomyces sp. NPDC005576 (assembly GCF_042871745.1). Classification (NCBI taxonomy): domain Bacteria; kingdom Bacillati; phylum Actinomycetota; class Actinomycetes; order Kitasatosporales; family Streptomycetaceae; genus Streptomyces; species Streptomyces sp. NPDC005576. The sequence goes on from NZ_JBIAJC010000003.1 coordinate 289,719, forward strand.
GACCCGCCAGTTGGCGAAGCCCGTGTACTCGGGGGCGTAGGCGTCGCCGTACAGCCGGTTGCGCAGCGGCGAGCCGATGCCGTCGAAACCGACGACCAGGTCCCAGCGGGCGGACGAACCGTCCGACAGGGTCACGTCGACCCCGGCGCCGTCGTCGGCCAGCTCGGCGATCGTCGTGCCGTAGGACACGGTCGCGCCGGCGCCCGTGGCGGCCTCGGCGAGAATCCGGGCCAGTTCGGGGCGGGGTATGCCGTTGTTCGAGGGGGCGTCGTCCATGCGCGGCTGCGGGATCTTGGCCAGCGGCTCGCCGGACGGGTCGCAGATGGTGAGGATCTCCCACTCGAAGCCCGCTTCGAGGCAGGCGTCCAGGGTTCCGATCTCCCGCATCACGTGGAGGGCGTTGGACGGCTGGATGATGCCGACGCCGAGAGCCTCGACGCCGTCGCGCAATTCGGCTACCTGGACGGTGTGACCGCTCCGGGCGAGCGCGGTGGCCAGGGTGAGGCCACCGATCCCGCCACCGTGGATCAGTACGCGCAGGGGTGTTGCCATGGGTGTTCTCTTTCCCGGGGGGGGTGAGGGGTGCGGGGAGGGCACGGGGCGGGTGGCGGTCAGCCGACCACAGCGGGCAGGGCCATCAGATGGTCGACCAGTGCCAGCAGCACGTCGCGGCCGAAGGACCGCTCGCGCACGTCGCCGACGAGGAGCGGGACGTGCGGGTCCAGGTCGAGCGCCGCGCGGATCTCCTCAGGAGTGCGGGTGTTGTGCCCGTGGAAGCAGTTGATCGCCACCACGAACGGGATGTCCCGGCTCTCGAAGAAGTCGATCGAGGCGAAGCTGGTGTCCAGCCGGCGGGTGTCGGCGATGACGACACCACCGAGTGCCCCGTTGACCAGGTCGTTCCACATGAACCAGAAGCGTTCCTGTCCGGGCGTGCCGAACAGGTAGACCACCAGCTCCGGGCTGACCGTGATGCGGCCGAAGTCCAGCGCGACCGTCGTGGTGCTCTTCCGGCCCACACCGGCCAGGTCGTCGACGCCGATGCTGGCCTTGGTCAGGAACTCCTCGGTGCGCAGCGGGGCGACCTCGCTGACCGCGCCCACCAGGGTGGTCTTGCCGACGCCGAAGCCACCGGCGATGAGTATCTTGACGGCGCTGGGCGCCGTTTGAGGCGTTGTCATCTTGCTCAGAGTCTCCGGAGTCCGTCACGTACGGCGGCCAGCAGGCCCATGTTGGCCCCGCCGGAAGCCCGCGCCACCGAGAGTGGGGCGCGGGCCAGCAGCAGGCCCTGGGAGACCAGATCCGCCAGCAGGATCTTGGTCACCGAGATCGGCAGGTCGAGATCGGCGGACACCTCGGCGACTGCGGCGGGGCGCGTGCAGCGGTCGAGGATCATGCGGTGTTCCGGCTGGAGCCGGCCCGGCCGCAGCGGCGCACCGTGCTCGTCGCGCATCTCGTGCACGGTCGTGAGCACGGTGATGAGAGTGAAGTCGTCCCGCTCGGGAGCGGTCCGGCCCCGGGTGATCGTGTACGGGCGCACCATGGTGCCCGCACCGTCGTCCTCGTCGGCGTCGATCTCGTCGTCGTCCCAGTAGGGCGTCACACCCGCTGCCCGTCCCCGGTGCCGAAGGCGTCGAACTCGCCGCGCACGGGCGCGGTGAGCTTCTGGCCGACCTGCTGGACCAGGTTGTGCATGGCCAGGGACATCACCTCCGCGTCCACCTCCTGGGAGGCGACCACAGCGAGGTGGGTGCCCTGACCGGCGGTGATGATGAAGAGCCAGAGGTCGGCCAGCTCCACGATGACCTGGTGGACGGTGCCGCCCCGGAACAGCTGGCCCACGCCCCGGGCGAGGCTCTGCTGCCCGGTGCAGATCGCCGCGAGCCGTTCGGCGTCCGACCGGTCGATGGTCCGGGAGTGACTCACGACCAGTCCGTCGTCGGACAGCAGCACGGCGTTGACGGTCTCGGCCACCGAGTCCACCAAGCCGTCGAGCAACCAGTCGAGATCCTGGAGCGTGGCCGTTGTGCGTGTCATGACCGTTCTTCTCTCGGGTTGAGGGGAGATGGGGGAGGGGTGGGCTGCGCGGGCGCGCCGTCGGCCGAGCGCGCCTCGCGCGACCGCCGCTGGAACGCTCCGATGGCAGCGCCGGCACGCCGGGGAGCGGGCCTGAGCAGAGGGTTCTCGTCCCAGCTCGGGGTCCTGGGGGCGACGGCCGCGCGGCCGGCCGCGGGATCGACCCGGAGCTCGTCGACCAGGCTGGCCTGGCGGACCCGGCGGGGGAGCGGGGGCTCCGCACCGGGGGCCGGGCCGTCTCCGCCGGGCGGGAGCGCGGGATGGCCGGAGACCTCGGGCTGCCGCTCGCCACTGTGGGCGTGGTTCCCGTAGGGCGAGGTGTCCGCGTCGGGGGCCGGGTAACCGCCGGGGTACGGCTGTTCCTGGTAGGGCTCCGGGTACGAGGGCGCCGCGTACGGGGGCTCCTGGTAGGACGACTCCGGGTAGGCGGACTCCCGCACCGGGTACGGGTCGGCCGGCGCGTCCTGGCCCGGGAAGCCGTGGTCCGGCACCGGGTACTGCCCGGCCGCCGTCATGTAGGGACCCTCCTGCGCGGCGTACCCCTGGTCGCCGGGCGCGTAGAGCTCCGCGGCGGACCCGAACGACGGGTCGCCGGCGCCGTAGGAGCCTTCGGCCGTGCCGTACGCCTCCTGCGCGGGGGAGTAGGAGGTGTCGGCATACGGCTCCTCCCCGTACGGCTCCTCGGGGGCGGTGTACGGGGTCTCGGGAACCGTGTACGTACCGGACTGGACCGGCCGGTCCGTCTCCGGGGTGGCGGCGGGGGGCCGCTCCTCGGACGGGACGGGCGGAGCGGACCGCTGCGAACGGGCGGCGGCGTGGTCGACCAGTGCGGTGACCCCGGCCATCGCCCGGCCCTGGACCCGGGACGGCAGCGCGCCCGTGGAGGCGGGGGCCTCCTCGCGCGCGGGCTCGGGTGCGGGAGCCGCGGCGGCGGGTACGGCGGCCACCGTGCGCCCGGTCGGGTGGGAGACCGTGAGTTCGTCGGGGACGAGCACGACGACGCGGGTGCCGCCGAACGCCGACGAACGGAACTCCACCCGCAGATCGTGCTGGTGGGCCAGGCGGGAGATCACATGGAGACCGAGCCGGATGTCCTCGGAGTGGGCGAGCACGTCCATCCGGGGCGGCCGGCTCATCAGCTCGTTGGCTTCCGCCAGTTGCTGCTCCTCCATGCCGAGGCCGCGGTCCTCCACCTCGATGGCGAGACCACGGCTCACCTTGGCGGCGCGGACCTCCACGGGGCTCGGCGGCCGGGAGAACGTCAGCGCGTTCTCGATCAGTTCGGCGAGCACGTGCGAGACGGGACCGACCGCGCGTTCGGAGAGCCAGGGGGTTCCGTCGAGGTCGAGCACCACCCGCTGGTAGTCCTGCACCTCGCCCTGGGCGGAGCGCATGACGTCCAGCAGCGGGACGGGCTTGCGCCAGCGCCGGTGAGGGGAGCCGCCGGCCAGGATGACCAGGTTCTCCTCGTACCGGCGCAGACGCGCGGTGAGGTGGTCCAGGTCGAAGAGGCCGTCGAGCACCTCGGGGTCCTCGTGCTTGCGCTCCAGCTCGTCCAGCTTCTTGAGCTGCTGGCCGATGAGCTGCTGGGTGCGGCGCGCGATGCGCTGGAGGAGGCGCTCGAACCCGCGGTGCTGGTCGGCCTGTTTGACGGCGGCGGCCAACGCACTGGTGCGGGCGAGGTTGAGCGCGGCGCCGAGCTGGGTGAGCTCGTCGCCGGACTTGCCCTCGCGGTCGGACTCGATGGCGCGGGCCTCGGCCTCGACATCGATCTTCTCGCCCTGGCCGAGCCGTTCGACGACATCGGGAAGGGTGCGTTCCAGTTCCTCGGCGCGGTCCTGGAGGCGCCTGATGCGGCGGCGCAGGTTACGCGTGAGGCGCCAGGTCGTGAAGATGACCGCGATCACGGCGAGCAGACCGACCACGGTGGTGATCACCATCTTGACCAGCAGCGCGACCACGGTGTCCTTGCCGGTGGCGACCACCAGTTCGGTGCGGTGCTGGAGCAGGACCACCAGCTGGGGGGTGAGCTCGTCCATCGTCGAGCGCCAGCTCTTCTCCGAGGCGCCGATCCTGACGAGCCCCTTGGAGTCGGCGTCCCGCGGGCCCAGGATCTGGGCCTCCAGCGCGGTCTTCCGCTTCCACGCCTCACCATCGGCGATCTTGTTCCACATGGCCCCCTCGTCGGCGGGGAGGTTGGGGAGCACCTTGGTGGAGTAGAGGAAGGGCTGACCGGTGATCTCCTGGCGGACCGACGCCAGGTCCTTGGCGCTCAGCTTGCCGCTGGACCAGCCGCGGGCCAGCAGCGCGTCCGACCGGGCGATCATCTCCTTCATCCAGAAGAGGTCGACCAGCGGCGCGGACGCCGTGGTCACCTCGCCGTTGTCGACCTGGCTCAGGGCGGAGAAGAGCTGGAGGTCGACCGCGATGAGGTCGGTGTAGTAGCCGTAGACGACCGCCTGCTGCTCGTCGTCGCCCTGGTCGACCAACGTCCGCTGCGCGGCGAGCTGGTTGATGGACTCACGAGCCTCGGCGACGGCGTTGCGCACCTTGGTGGGGGCGCTGTCGGCGGAGATGTCGGAGACGGACTGGAAGGTCTTGATCGCCTCGTCGGTCAGCTTCCGCTGCCGCTGGAGCGCCGCCTTGGACGCATGGGGATCGGCGAGCGCCTCCGCGCTGAGCCGGCGTTCCTCCTGCAGGTTGAAGTACACGATGTTGGACGGCTGGCCGGCCTTCTGAGCCAACTGCCCCTGGGCTGCCTGCCGCTGGAAGTCGAGCAGGGTCTGACCACTGGTGACCGCCCAGAGGGCCGCGAGGGCGACGCCGGGAACGATGGCCAGGATGAGCAGGGCTGTCCGCAGCGACATGGGAGTCGAGTCGGTGCGCCGAGACGCGCGCGTGCGCAGGGCATGCTCCTTGACGTGGGTGACGGTCTCACGACCTGTCAATTCCGTTATGAACTTCGACACATAGATACTAGGCACAGTGAAAAAATGAAGAGAAAGTGGGCTCACAGGAACAACACCGGTCCCTCATATCCCTCACACTCCGGGAGGGCGGAGGGTGCGGCCCGGGAGTGCCCGCCGGGACCGCCCGGGTGGTCATGAGGGGGAGCCGCGTTCCGTGCGGCGTGCCGGACGGGTGAACGTCCCCGGGGGATATATCTGTACTCAGTGCCATATTTCCCGGACGCCCCGCTGTGATCGCGCTCATCGTCTGCCACTTCGCGCTGGCGGCCTGTGCCGGTCCCCTGGTGCACCGGTTGGGCAGCCGCGCGTTCGCCGTGCTCGCGCTCCCACCGGCCGCCACCACGGTCTGGGCCTTCACGAAGTGGTCGAGCGCCGCCGACGGGCGGGCCGACGCGTGGTCATGGGACTGGATTCCGGTGTACGACGTCTCCGTCGATCTGCGCCTGGACGCCCTCGGCGAACTGATGGTGCTGCTCGCGGCGGGAGTCGGCACCCTCGTGCTGCTGTACTGCGCTTCGTACTTCGCCGACGACACGCCCCAACTCGCCCGGTTCGCCGGGAACCTGCTGGCCTTCGCCGGTGCGATGCTCGCACTCGTCCTCGCCGACGACCTGATCACGCTCTACGTGTTCTGGGAGCTGACCACCGTCTTCTCCTACCTGTTGATCGGGCACACCAGCGAGAAGAAGCAGAACCGCAGATCGGCGCTCCAGGCCCTCACCGTCACCACCCTCGGCGGACTGGCCATGCTGGTCGGCTTCCTGATCATCGGTAAGGCCGCGGGCACCTACCGGATCTCGGCGATCGTCGCCCACCCGCCGGACGCCTCCGTCGCCGTCCAGGTCGCCGTCGCACTGGCCCTGGCGGGCGCGTTGTCGAAGTCCGCGATCTGGCCGTTCTCCCTCTGGCTGCCCAACGCCATGGCCGCCCCGTCCCCGGTCAGCGCCTATCTGCACGCCGCCGCCATGGTGAAGGCCGGCGTCTACCTGGTGGCCCGGCTCGCCCCCGCCTTCGCCGACGTACCGCTGTGGCGGCCGGTGGTACTCGTGCTCGGCGCCGTCACCATGCTGCTCGGCGGCTGGCGCGCCCTGCGGCTGCACGACCTCAAACTCGTCCTCGCCTACGGCACCGTCAGCCAACTCGGCTTCCTCACCCTGCTCGCCGGGGACGGCACCCGGGACGCGGCGCTCGCGGCCGTCGCGATGATCCTGGCGCACGCCCTCTTCAAGGCCCCGCTCTTCCTCGTCATCGGCGTCGTCGACCACGCGACCGGCACCCGCGACCTGCGCCGGCTCTCCGGCGTGGGCCGCTCCCTGCCGCTGGTGTGCGCCGTCGGCGTGCTGGCCGCCGCCTCCATGGCCGCGCTGCCCCCGCTGCTCGGATTCGCCGCCAAGGAAGCCGCGTTCGAGGCCCTCCTGCACGGCGGCACCGCGGACCTCTGGGCCCTCGCGGCCGTCGTCGCGGGCTCCGCGCTCACCACCGCCTACACCCTCCGGTTCGTCTGGGGCGCCTTCCTCCGCAAGCCCGGCGTCGCGGACGTCCCCGTCCACCGGGTCTCCGCCGCCTTCCTCGCCCCGCCCGCCGTGCTCGCCGTCACCGGGCTCGTCCTCGGGCCCGGAATCGGCTGGACGGACCACCTGTTCAGCAGGTACGCCGACGAGTTCCCCGCCACCGCGCACCCCTACCACCTCGCGCTCTGGCACGGCTTCGGCACGGCACTGCTGCTCTCGGCCGTCGCCTGGGCGGGCGGCGCCGTGCTCTTCGCCGCCCGCACTCCCGTCCGCACCCTCTCCCGGCGCGTCGCCTGGCCCACCGCCGACGGCGTCTTCGGCCACCTCCTGCTCGGCCTGGAGCGGCTCGCCCTCCAGATCACCGGCCTGGTGCAACGCGGTTCGCTCTCCGTCTACCTGGCCACCACCCTGCTCGTCCTGATCGCCGGGCAGCTCACCGTCCTCATCACCGACCACCCGTGGGACGACGCGGTCGCCCCGCGCCTCTGGGACTCACCCCTCCAAGGCGCGCTGGCCGTGCTCACCAGCGCCGCGGCCCTGCTCTGCCTCACCGTGAGCCGCCGGATGAAGGCCGTCGTGCTGGCCGGGCTCACCGGCTACGGCACCGCGCTGCTCTTCGTCGTCCAGGGCGCCCCCGACCTCGCACTGACCCAGTTCTGCGTCGAGACCGTCTCGATGATCGTGTTCGTGCTGGTGCTGCGCCGGATGCCGGTGCACTTCCAGGAGACCGTCAGCTCCTGGCGGCGGGCCGTGCGCATCCCCGTCGCCCTCGCGGCAGCCGCCACGTTCGGGGTCGCCGTCTGGGTCTCCGCCGCCGCGCGCACCGCCGAACCGGCCGGCGCGGCGATGGTGCGTGAGGCCGCGAGCCACGGCATCAAGGACGTCGTCGCCACCATCCTGGTGGACCTGCGGGCCTGGGACACCATGGGCGAGTCGGCGGTCCTGGCTGCCGCGGCGGTGGGCGTGACCAGCCTGATCTACCTGCACCGCAGGAGCGAGCAGCCCGCCTCCGGCGAGGAACGCCCCGGCCGTCCCGCGCCCGGCGCCCCCGTACCGGCGGGCGTCCCGACGCTCACCGCCGCCACCCCGGCCCCCGGCACCGCCTGGTCGCTCTCCCGCGACCGCGACCGGCTCACCGGGCTCCCGCAGGGCGACGAAGGCGCCCCGGAACGCGACTGGCTCGCCGCGACCTCCACCCTCGCCCCCGAACACCGCTCGCTCGTCTTCGAGGTGGTGGCCCGGCTGCTCTTCCACCCCGTCCTGGTGCTCTCCGTCTACCTGCTCTTCTGCGCGGAGAACATGCCGGGCGGCGGCTTCGTCGCCGGACTGGTCGGCTCCGTGGCCCTCATCACCCGCTACCTCGCGGGCGGCCGGTTCGAACTCGCGGAGGCGGCGCCCCTGCCCCCCGGACTCATCACCGGAATGGGCCTCTTCCTCTCCACCGGCGTCGCCCTGCTCGGCCTCTTCGACGGCACGGTGCTGCACGCGTGGACCTACCACGGGCACCTGCCGGTCCTCGGCGACTACCACTTCGGCACGTCGGTCCTCTTCGACTGCGGGGTCTACCTCCTGGTCCTCGGGGTCGTACTCGACATCGTCCGCGCCCTCGGCGCGAAGATCGACCGGCAGATCGAACGGGCCGCCGCCCTGCGGCACCACGGCCCGGCCGAGGCGGGGGGCGGCACCCGGTGACCGTCAGCGCCTGTCTCCTCGCCACGGCCGTCGTGCTCTGCGCGGTCGGCGGCATCCTCATGCTCACCCGGCCGCTGACCCGCATCCTGCTGGGCGCGGTGATCGCCGGCAACGGCATCAACCTCCTCGTGCTGGCCGGCACCGGATCGGCGGGCGCCGCGCCCCTGCTCTACGGCGTACCGCTGCGCGAGGTCACCGACCCGCTGCCGCAGGCCATCGCCCTCACCGCGATCGTCATCACCCTCGCCACCACGGCGTTCCTGCTCGCCATGGCCTACCGCAGCCACCAGCTCACCGGCACCGACGAGGTCCACGACGACCTGGAGGACCGGCGCATCGCGCTGCGGGCCGAGGTACGGGACGAACGGGCCCAGCTCATCGAGGAGTACCGGACGGGGGACGCCCCCTCCAGCGAGGAGCGCGCGCGCTACCTCGACGAACGCCGCCGCTTGCGCCACCGGCTGCGCGCCGACCGCGCCCTCCAGGCCCGGGGCCGCAACGCGACCGGAGACCTCTGGCACGACGTGCTCGGCGCCGACCCGGAGGACTACACCCGATCCGTCCGTACGGCACCACCGGACGCCGCCGCCGACCCCGAAGACCCCGAAGGCCCCGCCGGACCCTCGCACCGCACCGACCCGGGAGACGCCGGATGAACGCCCTCGTCCCGCTGCCGGTGCTGCTGCCGCTCTGCGCCACCGGCCTCAGCCTCGCCTTCGGCACCCGCCTCAAGCGCTTCCAGCGCTTCATCAGCGTCGCCGTGCTCACGCTCGTCCTCGGGCTCTCCGCCGGACTCATGGCCGCCACTCAGGCGGACGGCCCGCTCTCCGTCCACCTCGGGGACTTCGCCCCGCCGCTCGGCATCACCCTGGTCGCCGACCGGCTCTCCGCCCTGATGCTGACCGTCTCCTCGGCCGTCACCCTCTGCGTGCTCGTCTACTCCCTCGGCCAGGGCATGGCCGACCGCGACGAGGAAACCCCCGTCGCCGTCTTCCACCCCGCCTATCTCATCCTCGTCGCCGGGGTCTCCTGCACCTTCCTCGCCGGAGACCTCGTCAACCTCTACGTCGGCTTCGAGATCATGCTGGTCGCCAGCTTCGTGCTGCTCACCCTCGGCGGCACCGGCCCCCGCGTGCGGGCCGGCTCCACGTACGTGATCATCTCGCTCTTCTCCTCGATGCTCTTCCTCACCACCATCGCCATGACCTACGCGGCGGCCGGCACCGCCAACTTCGCCCAGCTCGCCCAACGCCTGCCCGAACTCCCCCTCGGCGTGCAGACGTTGATCCAGGCCATGCTGCTGACGGTCTTCGCCATCAAGGCCGCAGTCTTCCCGCTCGGCGCCTGGCTCCCCGACTCCTACCCCACCGCGCCCGCGCCCGTCACCGCCGTCTTCGCGGGACTGCTCACCAAGGTCGGCGTCTACAGCATGCTGCGCACCGAGACGCTGCTCTTCCCCGGCAACCGGGTCGGCGACCTGCTGATGGCGGTCGCCCTCGCCTCGATGATCGTCGGCATCCTGGGCGCCGTCGCCCAGACCGACCTCAAGCGGCTGTTCTCGTTCACCCTGATCAGCCACATCGGCTACATGATCTTCGGGATCGGCCTCGCCACCCGCCAGTCGTACGGCGGCGCGATCGTCTACGTCACCCACCACATCACCGTCCAGACCACGCTCTTCCTCGTGGCCGGGCTGATGGAACGCCGGGGCGGCACCACCGAACTCACCCGGACCGGCGGCCTCGCCCGCGCCGCACCGCTCCTCGCCGTGCTCTACCTCGTCCCGGCCCTCAACATGGCGGGCATCCCGCCGTTCTCCGGCTTCATCGGCAAACTCGGCCTGATGCGCGCCGGTGTGGCGGACGGGAGCGTCTGGGCCTGGCTCCTGGTGGCCGGCTCCACGGCGACCAGCCTGCTCACGCTGTACGTGATGGCCAAGGTCTGGAACCTGGCGTTCTGGCGCGACGCCCCGCCCGGACAGGCGCTCGACGGAACTGTCCTGGAAGCCGACTCCGACGAGGACGACGACGATCCGGACGAGGGCCCGGACCGCATGCCCGGCACCGGGGACGAGCCGGTGCGCTCCCTGCCCGGACCGGCCGGGCGGGCGGTCGCCGCGACCCTGCACGGCCGCTCCATCACCACCACGACCCGGCTGCCCCGCACCATGGTCGCGGCCACCGCCGCCGGGGTCGCCATCAGCCTCGCCTTCACCGTGTTCGCCGGGCCGCTGACCACCTACACCGACCGGGCGGCCGCCGAACTCCTGCGGCGCACCCCCTACATCGAGGAGGTGCTCGGCCGGTGAGCCGCCGATTCCCCCGAGGGGCCGGGATGCCACCGCTCAGCCTCACCCTGGGCAGGAGCGGCCGCCGCGTCCTCGATCTGCCGCTCATCGCCTGGCTCACCGTGATCTGGGTGATGCTCTGGTCCACCCTGACCTGGGCCAACGTCCTCACCGGGGTGGTCGTCGCGGTCGTCGTCTGCCTGGCCTTCCCACTGCCCCGGGTCGATCTCGGGCTGCGGCTGCACCCCTGGGGCATCCTGCGGCTCGCCGGTTACCTGCTGTACGACATGTTCACCTCCGGGGTGAAGGTGTCCCGGCAGATCCTCGCCGGGAGACCCCACCGGGCCGCCGTCGTCGCGGTGCCGCTGCGCTGCCGGAGCGACCTGATGCTCACCGCCACCGCCGTCGCGGTCTCCAACGTGCCGGGCGGCGCCATCGTCGAGGTGCGCCGCTCCACCGCCACCGTCTTCGTGCACGTGCTCGACGCCGACCTGAGCGCCGAACTCGAAGCGGCCCGACGCTCGGTGTGGCGGATGGAAGCCCTGACCGTACGGGCCTTCGGCACCCGGGACGAGATCGCCCGGGTCGCGGAGCCGCCGCCGACGCCGCCCCACCCGCAGACCGGGAGCACACCCGTATGACCACGACCGAGACCGTCGACCGCTGGCTGCTGTACGCGGCGGTGGCGATGATCGTCCTCGCCGGGCTGCTCCTGCTCGTGCGCATCCGGCGCGGACCCACGATGCTCGACCGTGCGCTCTCGCTCGACGTGTGCGCGGCCCTGATCATCGCCGGTCTCGGCGCCCGCGCGGCACTGGTCCGCGACACCTTCTACTTCCCGATCATGCTGGTGCTGGCGTTCCTCGGGTTCACCGGGTCCGTCGGCATCGCCCGCTTCATCGCGGTGCGCGACCGGCCGCGCCCACGTCACCGGCCGGGCGGCCCCGCCGGCACGAAGGAGACCGGACCATGACCACCTGGCTGACCGTCGTCGACACCGCCGGCGCCGTCGCCGTCCTGCTCGGTGCGGCCACCTGCCTGCTCGGCACCCTCGGCATGCTCACCCTGCCCGACGTCCTCTCCCGCAGCCACGCGGCGACCAAGCCGCAGGCCCTCGGCATCCTGCTGGTGCTCGTCGGGGTGGCGATGCGGCTGCGCAGCGGCATGGATCTCGCCACCCTCGCCCTGATCCTCTTCTTCCAGATGATGACCGGGCCGGTGGCCGCGCACCTGGTGGCCAGATCCGCCTACCGGACGGGCCAGATCGACCACGGCGACCTGCTCTTCGACGACCTGGACACGCAACTCACCGAGGAACGCTGACCGCCGCGCCGTCCCCGGGCGGCGTCCCCGGCTCCGGCCCGGCTTCGGTGCGGTATGACCGGAAACAGAAGCGTGTCATGATGCGGGTCAACATCAGGACGCTGGGGGGCGTATGGGAAGCACGGGTACGGTGCTGCGCGAGTTGCGCGGCGCACAGAAGACGGCCAAGGGTGTCTCGCTCTACTCGCGGTACGTGAACAGGCCCGCGGGCCGGGTGCTCGCGGCGGGGGCTCACCGGGCGCGGCTGACACCCAATCAAGTAACACTGATCAGTGCGCTCTTCACGTTCTCGTCCATAGCCGCGCTCGCGCTCGCGGAGCCCTCGTGGCTGCTCGGGGTGTGCGTCTGGGCAGGTCTGGTGGTGGGTTTCGCCTTCGACTCCGCCGACGGCCAGCTCGCCCGGCTCACCGGACGCGGCGGCCCCGACGGTGAGTGGCTCGACCACGTGGTGGACTGCGCCAAGATGATCCTGGTCCACACCGCCGTACTGATCTCCTTCTACCGCTCCGACGCCTACCGGGTCGGCGAAGAGCGCGGCGAGACATGGCTGCTGCTGCCGCTCGGCTTCCTCTTCGTCGCCGTCCTGACCTTCTGCGCGGGACTCCTCCGCGAGCAGCTGGGCAAGGCGGCGCCGCACCCGGGCGCAGCCCCCGGCGGACCGGTCTCACGGGTGCGCGCCGTCGCGCTGCTCCCCGCCGACTACGGGGTGTTCTGCCTGGTGTTCCTGCTGCTCGGCGAGCCCACGGCCTTCCTGGCGGGGTACACGGCGCTCGCCGTGGTGCACGCCCTGTTCCTGGTGGCCTTCCTGGCCAAGTGGTTCAGGGAGCTGAGAGCGCTCCGCGCGGGGTGACGAGCACGTCCAGCGCCTTGCGCAGCTGGGTGCTGGAGGTGTGTACGGTGTACGGGAAGTAGATGACCTCGACACCGACTTCGGCGAAGTCGCGTTCGAGCTTCTTCCCCTTCTCCGTGCCCCGCCAGTCGTCGCCCTTGAAGATCACGTCGAAGCGGACCTGCTGCCAGGTGTCGATCTTCTCCGGCACGGTCTCCACGAACGCGGCGTCCACATGGCGGATGCTGCGGACGATCTCCAGCCGCTCGGGCAGCGGGATCACCGGCCGGTGGCCCTTGGCCAGGGCGGCCATCTCGTCGGAGACGACCCCCGCCACCAGGTAGTCGCACTGACTACGGGCGTGACGAAGGATGTTGAGGTGACCCACGTGGAACAGGTCGTACACGCCCGGAGCGTACCCCACCCTGTGCTGCGCCATCCGTTCTCTCCCCCAGCGGTGAACGTCATGTGCTGATGTTTCCATCGACCCTACTGTGAAGACCACTTGTGCATCCCGTGAACGGATAAGCTCGACGCGGGTCTGTTCCCTCGGGGAACAGGCAGCCGTTCCGGGGGGAAGGCGATCGTCCGATGTCCGCTGCCGCACCACGTACGCCACTGCACGACCGCAGGATTCTGGTGGTCTCGACCAACTACGCGCCGGAACTGACCGGTATCGGCCCCTACGCCACCCAGCTCGCCGAACACTGGGCGGCCACCACCGCGCGCACCGACGTGCTCACCGGGATGCCGCACTACCCGTCCTGGCGCACCGACGAGGGCTACCGGGGCGTCTGGCGCACCACGGAGGACCGCGAGGGGGTCCACGTCCACCGGCGACGCCACTACGTACCACCCCGGCAGACCGCCCTGCGCCGCGGACTCTTCGAACTCACCGTCCTCGGCCACGGCCTGCTCGCCCCGCCGCCCGGCCGCCCGGACGCCGTCGTCGCCCAGATGCCGAGCCTCGCCGGGGGTGTCATCGGTGCCCGGATCGCCCGCCGCCACCGGGTTCCGTACATACCCGTGGTCCAGGACCTGATGGGCGCCGCCGCTGCGCAGAGCGGTATCCGGGGCGGGGGCAGGGCGGCGTCCGCCGCGGCCGCGGCGGAGCGGTACGCGCTGCGCGGCGCGGCACTGGTCGGCGTGATCCACGAGAGCTTCGTGCCCGGCGTGACCGCGCTCGGCGTGGACCCCGCCCGCATCCGTACCGTCCCCAACTGGACCCACGTACAAGGGCCCACGGCCGACCGGGCGGCCACCCGCACCCGCCTCGGCTGGCAACCGGACACCCCCGTCCTGCTCCACTCGGGGAACATGGGGCTGAAACAGGGACTCGACGTGCTCGTCGACCTCGCCCGACTGGCGCCGGACGTCCGGGTCGTCCTGATGGGCGACGGGAACCAGCGCGAGGAACTGAGCGCCCGGGCCGCCGGGCTCGCCAATCTCGACTTCCTGCCGCCCGCCGCGGCCGAGGACTTCACCGACGTCCTCGCCGCCGCCGACGTCCTGGCCGTCACCCAGCGCGCCTCCGTCCTCGACATGAGCGTCCCCTCCAAACTCACCTCCTACTTCGTCTCCGGACGGCCCGTCGTCGCCTCCGTGGCCGACGGGGGCGGCACCGCCGAGGAGGTACGCCGTTCCGGCGCCGGAGTGCTGGTACGCCCCGAGGACCCGGCCGCCCTGCTCACCGCCGTACGCGAGCTGGCCGCCGACCGCACGGCGGCCGACCGGCTCGGCGCGCGGGGAGCCATCTATGTCGCACAGCACCTGAGCCGCGAGGCGGGGCTCGCCCGCTTCGACGACCTGCTCGCCGAGGCACTCGGGAACGCACAAGGGAGCACACGCCGATGACCCATCCGATCCGGGCCCTGGACGACCAGGACGAGCCGGCGCTCCTGCGCGACCAGTTCCGCCAACTCCTGCGCTACCGAAGCCTGCTCGCCACCGGGGTGCTCGTCGGGCTCCTCGGCGGTGGCTACCTCGCCGTCGCGGGCGACGACACCTACTCGGCCACCGGCGAGGTGCTGGTCCGCTCGGCGACCGCCGACCCCTTCGCCACCGGGGCCTCCGCCGACAAGGCCATCAACATCGGCTCCGAACGCCAGACCGCCGTCAGCGACACCGTCGGCACCCTCGCCGCCCGCTCCCTGGCGGCCCACGGAGACAAGGTCTCCTCCCGCGACCTGCTCGCCGGGCTCCAGGTCACCAACCCGCCGAACACCCTCACCCTCCGCTTCACCTACACCGGCAGCACCCCGCAGGAGTCGCGGGCCCGTGCCGAGGCCCTCGCCACGGCCTACCTGGCCAACCGGAAGCAGCTGACCGAGGACAGCATCGAGAACATGGCGAACGGCTACCGCGCCCAGCTCAAACCGCTGGAGCAGAAGCGCGACCAGCTGGAGGAGCAGATCGGCTCCAGCACCGCCGACGACATCACCAGCGCCCGCGCGAGCCTCATCGTCTCCATCTCCGAACTCAGCCGGAAGATATCCGAGTTGAAGGCGCTGGACGCGACCCCCGGCTACCTCAACAAGAAGCCGGTGGCGCCCACCAAGCCCACCGGCGCGGGCCTCCCGCTCCTGCTCGGCCTCGGCGGAGTCGTGGGGCTCGCCCTCGGACTGCTGCTCTCCTGGGTCCGTCTCGTCTTCGACCCGACCGTACGCTCCACCCACGAGCTGGTCCGCTCGCTCAGCGCCCCCCTGCTCGGCACCCTCCCCAAGGAGCGCGCCGCCGCCACGGCCCTGCTCGCCATCGGGCGCGGCGGCAGCAGGCTCGCGGAGGAGTACCGCGCCGTGGCCTTCCGGCTCGCCTACGACCCCGTCTTCGCCGACAACCGCAGGCTGCTGGTCACCGCCCCGCGCGGCGACAACTCGGCCGCGGCCGCCGCGGCGGCCAACATCGCCGCCGCCTTCGCCGAGATGGGCCGCAACGTCCTCCTCGTCGAAGCGGACCTGCGGACCCCCTCCCTCGCCCGCGACCTCGGCCCGGCGGTCAGCGAGCCCCGGCCCCGGTGGGCCTCGGACGACAAGCGCGGCTGGCCCGCCGGCAGCCGTACCAACGTCGACGTGCCGGGCTCCGGCGCCTTCGCCCTGGTGGCGGGCGCCCAGGTGGACAACGTCCCCCGAGCGCTCACCTCGGCTCCGGTCGGACACATCGTCGCCGAGGCGGACGCGCCCGGAGCCGTCGTCATCGTGCTCGCCCCGCCGATCCTGTCGTACGCCGACGCCGTCGCCCTCCTGGACCGGGTGGGCGGCGTCATGATCGTCTGCGATCCGCGAGAGGTGCACCGCAGCGACCTGGAACGCATCCGCGAGGTCGTCGGCGCGGCCGGCGGCCACCTGCTCGGCGTACTCCTCCACCCCGGAGCCACCCGACGGGTCCGCAAGGAGCGCAGGAGGCACCAGAGCTCCGCCGGTCACCGGGGCGGCGGCGACGGGGGCCAGGGACCGGATTCGGAGGACACCGACCGGCCCGAGATCACCGGCGACCCCGCCGAGACCATGGGGCTGCGCACCTTCACCGTGCCGCCCGCCCGCCGGTGAGGGCCCGCGGCGCGGTCGTCAGCTCCGTCGCCGACCAGGGGATCGCCGCGCTCACCAACATCCTGGTACTGGTCGCCGCGGCCCGGCTCTCCACCGTCGCCGACTTCGCCCGGTTCTCCGCGGTCTACCTGGTCTTCACCGTGCTGCTCGGCGTCTTCGGCGCCTACACGGGCCAGCCGCTCGTCCTGACCCGGGACGGCGGGGCGGCGGCCCGGAACGCCTGCCGGTCCGCGGTCGCCTTCGCCCTGATCGCCGCGGCCGTGCTCGGTGCCCTCCTCGCCGGCGGAGCCCTGCTCGTCCCCGGCGGGACCGCCCGCGCTCTCCTGGCGCTCGGACTCGTCCTGCCGGTCGTCCTCGGCCAGGACGCGATGCGGTACGCCTTCTCCACCCTCCGGCTGCCGCACCTCGCCCTCGCCGCCGACCTGGTCCGCCTCGCCTGCGTCCTGGGCGCCCTCGGGGCGCAGAGCCACGGTGCCGGGGCGGCGCGGCTGGTCGCCGTCTGGGGGCTGTCCGCCCTCCCGGCACTGCTGCTCTCCGCCGTCCTGCTGCGGAGCCGCACCGCCGGAGCGCGCACCGCCCTGCGGCCCTACCTGCGGCGTGGGCATCTGGGGCAGCGGTTCGTCGTGGAGTTCGGGGTCGGCAACGCCACCAGCCAGCTCTCCGTACTCGGACTCGGCACGGTCGGCAGCCCGCTCGTGGTGGGCGCCCTGCGCGGCGCGACGACCCTCTTCGGGCCGCTCAACGTCCTGTTCACCTCCGCCACCAGCTTCGGGCCGCCGCTGCTCTCCCGGGTCGGCGACGAACGGCGCCGGACCCGGGCCACCGCCGCGCTCGCCGGGGTGCTCGCCGCGACCGCCGCACTCTGGGCCACCGTCCTCGCGCTGCTCCCCGACCGGGTCGGCGCGCAGCTCCTGGGCGACACGTGGCCCTCCGCCGCCGCCCTCCTGCCCGCGACCGGCAGCCAGTACGCGGCGATGGCCTTCGGCACCTGCGGGCTGCTCGCCCTGCGGATGCTCGACCCGCGGACCACGCTCTCCATCCAGGTGGTGTTCTCGCTCGCCGCCGTCGTCTTCCTGATCGCCGGCTACCTGGCTGCCGGGGTCACCGGCGCCGCCTGGGGGCTCTGCCTGGGCTCCGTCTGCAAGGCGGTCGCCACCTGGACCCGGGTCGCCCGGCTGCGCCGTACCGGCGGAGCCGGTACGGCAGCCGTCAGCGCGACCGCGGTGCGCTCCGCTCCGTGAACGTGGTCACGAACGCGAGGCAGAGCGCCGCGATGGCGAGCTTCCCCACCGACTGGAGCAGCGGGCCGCGCAACAGGATGAAGGTGTAGCCCGCCACCAGCGGTGCGGCGATGGCCAGCACACTGCCCGGCCCCGGCCCGGCCCGGGTGACCGCGCGCGCGTACCGGCGGTCGGTACGCGCGGCGAGGTATCCGATCAGCGCGAGACCCGCCACCA
This sequence comes from Streptomyces sp. NPDC005576, assembly GCF_042871745.1. NCBI lineage: Bacteria > Bacillati > Actinomycetota > Actinomycetes > Kitasatosporales > Streptomycetaceae > Streptomyces > Streptomyces sp. NPDC005576. Next base: position 307,408 of record NZ_JBIAJC010000003.1, read on the forward strand.
TTCCGGCCGGGCCGAAGTCCACCCAGAACTCGGTCCACAGCGGGGCCGAGAGGTTGGTCATGTTCATCCCCATCCACTGCCCCACCCGGACCCCGGTGTCCTCGGGCTTCCCGCTCCACACCGCGCGCGGCACGAAGAAGAGCGCCGAGCCCGCGAACTGGCGGCCGTACGTGTGGCCCCGGGTGTCCACCCAGGCGATGGTGTTGGCGAACATGACCGTCTGGTCGTAGTCCTTGGTCGCCAGCGGCTCGAAGGCCGAGGCCGACTGCACCGGCCGGTAGCCGCTGTCGTCGTACCGGAACCGGTCCGCGTACGGGAAGAGCACCAGCGCACCCACCACGCCCATCGCCAGCACCGTCCGGTACACCGCCGCACTGCTCGGGAACGCGGTGAAGAGCAGCGAGACGAGCACCGTGAGGAACCAGTAACGCGCGTTGGATATGGGGTTGTTCACGATCAGGTTGAGCAGGACGAGCCCGGTCCACGCCAGCACCGTCGACGGCGAGCGGCGGGCCCTGCGGGACGTCACCAGACGGCGTGTCCAGAAGAGCAGGGCCAGCAGCGCGGGTACCGTGCCGAAGCCCTTCAGGAATGCCGAGCCGACGTTCGACTCGGAGGAGGCGACCCCGCTCTGCGCCACGGACGCGCTGATCTCCTGGCGGCTGCTGAAGAAGATCGCGGGACCGCCGAGCTTCACCACGTAGTAACCGCTCGCCGCGAACGCCACCAGCAGCAGCAGCCGCAGCCGGGTGCGGTTCGCGACCGCCGGGCGGCCGCGCCGCGCCCGCGAGGAGGAGGACCGGCGGCGCAGCGGTCGCCGGGACGCCAGCAGCGCGCCCAGGTCGAACGCCGAGCACCCGACCAGGATCATCGCGGTCGCCGTCACCAGGTCCGAGCGGGGTCCCACCAGGGGAGTCGGCGTCTTCCCGATGACCGCCTGTGCGAGCGGCGCGACACCCATCGCGATGTACACGAACATCCAGAAGACGCCCTGGAGCAGCCGGCGCCGGGTGGAGAGGATCATCGTCGCCAGACGGGCGCCCGCATAGCAGGTCAGAACCAGTTGCAGCCAGAAGACGACGTCCCTGGCGCCGGTGCCCGGTTGCGCCGCGATCACCGCGGGCAGGAAGACCACCAGGCCCAGGATCAGCGGCACCGCGAGCGCGCGCGAGAGCATCGCCCAGGCGAGCGGCCTCGCCACGGGTTCCAACCGCCCGTAGGAGGTGGCCGCGCGGGCCCTGGCGGCCGGAGCCGTGTCGTACACGGACGTCATGCGCCCCCCGTTCCGTGGACCTGCGAACACCCTGACGAACCACCTTACTTGTGCAGGCACGTTGGATACTCTGTGCACATCGACCGAGGTTGAGGGGAACCCTGGTGAAAATCCTGCACGTCGTCACGCTGCACACCCCGGACCACGCCTTCGGCGGGCCCACCCGGGTGGCGCTCAACCTGTCCAAGGTGCAGCGCGCGGCCGGGGACGATGCCCGCGTCATGGCTCTGGGGGACGGCTTCGGCCCCGGCGAACCGCCCAAGGAGATCGAGGGGGTTCCCGCCCTCCTCCACCGGGCCCGGCACGTACTGCCGATGTTCGAGGTCAGCGGGATCACCTCCCTCGCCCTGTTGCGCGCCGCCCGCCGGGCCATGCGGGACGTCGACCTCGTTCATGTCCACCTCATGAGGGACCTGGTGACCCTGCCCGTGGCGCTCCTCGCGCTCGCGACCCGCACCCCGCTGGTCGTGCAGACCCACGGCATGATCGACCCGACCGAGAAGCCGGTGGCCAAGCTGACCGACCTGCTCGGCGTACGGAAGGTGCTGCGCGAGGCCGACGCCGTCCTGCACCTCACCGAGACGGAACGCCTCGACGTCAACGCGGTGGCCGCACCGGTCGCCCTCACCCGCACGGTCCGCCTGGTGAACGGGGTACGCCCCCAGGAGCGCAAGCCGGCCCGCGAGCCCGGCCGGCCACCCACGGTCCTCTTCCTCGCCCGGGTCCAGGAGCGCAAGAGGCCCGAGGACTTCGTCGCCGCGATGCCCGCCGTGCTCGCCGAGCACCCGGACGCCCGCTTCGTGCTGGCGGGCCCGGACACCGGGGCGCTGGCGGGCACGCTGGCGCTGGCGGAGAGGCTCGGCGTGACCGGCTCCCTCGACCACGTGGGCCCGCTCGGGCACGAGGAGGTCCTGGCGGCGGGGCGCGAGGCCGACGTGTACGTGCTCCCCTCCATCGAGGAGCCGCTGGGCGTCTCGGTGCTGGAGGCGATGTCGGTCGGTACCCCGGTCGTCATCACCCGCACCTGCGGCCTCGCCCCCGACGTGGCGAAGGCCGGGGCGGGCCGGGTGATCGACAGCCGGGTGGGCGAGGACGCGGCGAACGCCGCCAAGGTCGCCGGTGCCGTCCTGGAGTTGCTGGAGCCCGGCGCCGCCGACGAGGCGGGCAAGGCCGCCTGGGACCTGGTCAACGCCGACTTCACCATCGACGTGGTCACCGCCACCCTGCGCCGGACCTACGAGGACGTGGTGAGCCGCCGGCGACGCCGGAGCTGACCGGCCGGGATCTTCTCCCGGTTGCCGGGAAAGCCGGCGCCGGGCCGGTCACCTACGGCCGTGTGATCCACACCGCCGTAGGTGACCGGCACAACCATCTGGCACCCCGGCTCGTCACACGAGGCAGCCGGTGCACCAACTCCGGCCAATCGGAGGGGAAAGTCCAGATGTCATCAGTTCCTCGGCGTGCTTGGCCCGCAGCGCTCGCGCTCGCGGCCGCCGCCCTGTTCGGGACGGTTCTGGTGGGGGCTCCGGCTCAGGCCCAGGACGGGCCCGCGCTGAAGTTCACGGTCACGCGTTCCGAGGTGGGGCTGCCGCAGCCCGCCGACCGTTCGGACCCGCCGCAGATCAGCTGGGGGCTGGAGGGCGACGCGGACGGCGGTACCGCCGAGGACGTGGTCGTCACCATCGACGCCTCCGGCATCTCCGCGTTCACGGACCTCGACTCCACGTGCGTGGGCGACCTCTGCTCGTGGCCCGCCCACGACATCGCTCCCGATGGATTCCACGGCGGCATCCTCGACCTGAACGCCAAGCCGGACGCCCCGCTCGGGACCACGGGCACGGCGCGGCTCTTCGCGACCTCGTCGAACGCGACGGTCGAGGAGATGACGGTCAGGGTCACCGTCGGCGCGGTGGATCTCGGTATCGAGCGGATTCCGGATGTCCGGGACGTCGAGCCCGGCTCGGCCCTGAACGCCCCCATCAGGATCTCCAACTCCGGTTCCCTCGTGGCCGACCAGGTGGACCTCACGCTCGCCACCACCCGCGGTCTGGGCTTCGCGCAGAAGTTCTCCAACTGCACCTACGGGAAGAGCACGGACATCCCCGCGGCGCACGGACAGTCCCTGGACCGTGCGGTCTGCCACCTCACCACGCCGGTCGAGCCGGGCAAGGCATACCGCCTCTCGTCACCGGTCGGGATCGCCGTGAAGCCCACCGCGCTCCACGAGCTCGTCGACTACGAGATCGCCGCCGTGTCCACCTCCGTCCCGAAGACGGCCGCCTCCACCGGACCGGTGCTCGGACTCGTCGAGGACGGCAAACCGCCGGCCGTGCGGACCGATCACGCCCAGTGGCAGATCGAGGTGGACAACACGGCCGACATCAAGGTCACCGGCTCCACCGCCGAAGCCGACCCGGGCGACGAGGTCGTGCTGACCGCGAAGGTCCGCAACAACGGACCGGCGGACTTCAACCTCGTGAACTCCGACGCCCAGATCGGCATCCTGGTCGAGATTCCGCAGGGCACCACCGCAGTGACGATCCCGCCGAAGTGCGGTGTGTGGACGGGCGGCGGCATGGGCGAGCACACGCCCGGCGCCCCGGAGTACGTCTGCGCGGTGGACTCGCCGTTCACGGTGGGCGAGACGCTGAAGCTTCCGTTCACCGTGAAGGTCGGCGAGAGCGCTCCGGCCACGACCTCCGGCAAGGTCACCGTCACCACGGTGTACGGAGGTGATCTGGACGCCGACACCGAGAAGGCGAACAACGTCGCGAGGATCACGGTGAAGACGTCCTCCTCGGACGCCGCCACTCCCGGGCCCACCGCCACGTCCTCGGGCGTGGACACCCAGAGCGCGGGGGTCCGGAACACGTCCGCCGACGGCAAGGCCGGAACGGCCTCGCCGAGGGCCTCGGGGACGCTGGCCTCCACCGGCAGCGGCTCCACGCCGGCGATCGCGGCGACCGCTGCGCTGACGCTGCTCGCGGGGAGCGCGCTGGCCCTCACCGTCCGCAAGCGCCGGACCCGTCCGGGCAGCACGGCCTGACCTGCTGAACGACACGGGCGGCAACCGGGACCCCGGTTGCCGCCCGTGGGTGGCCAGGACGGGGACGGGACGCGGCCGGAGACGCGGCCGGGGGTCGCGCCGACCTCGCGCGGCCCCCGGCCCGTTCACTCCGACGAAGCTCAGCCCTGCAGCCGCTCCCGGGACTTGAGGGCGATCTGCCAGCGGTAGAAGCTCATGGCCAGGGCGAAGTCGAGTCCCGCCCGGCCGTCCAGGAACCCACGCCGGTAGAGGTACATGTACGCGAACGACACCAGCGGCTTGAACGGCGCCTTGTGGAACAGCTGCCCCTGACGGGACTTGACCCGCCGCACCTGCTCCTTGACGTCGGGGTGGTGCTCCAGCCACGCCTCCCAGTCGGAGTACCGGTTGTGCCGCTCGAACCACGCGGTCACCGGGTCGAGGTCCTGGTGCTCGATCGGATTCCGCAGCGCCTGGGCGGAGTCGGCGACGGGCTGGTAGTGGCCCTCCACCTCGCCGATGCCGGGCGCCGCGAGGTCGCCGACCTCCGGGTAGGCGCAGCGGGTGCGGTCGGTCAGGGACCGTTTGCGGATGGTGTATCCGTGCTTCAGCCGCTTGCCGGAGAACCAGTAGCCGAGCGGGATGTCGTACGCGGCGGGCTTCGGTGCGGCGGGATCGGCGAATATCGACCGGAGTTCGGCGAGCAGCCCGGGGCTGAGCCGCTCGTCGCCGTCGAGCACCAGGATCCAGTCGATGTCCGTGCGGACGTTCTCCAGACACCACTGCTTCTTCCGGGGGTGGCCGCCGTCCCAGGTGTACTCGACCACCTCCGCGCCGCACTCGGCGGCGATCTTCGCCGTGTCGTCGGTGCTGTGCGAGTCCACCACGACCACCGCCTCGAAGTGGCCGAGCACGGATTTCACCGCCTCGGCGATGTTGAGGCCCTCGTTCTTGGTGGGGATCGCCACGGCGATGGGCAGCTTGCTCAACGCTTGTCTCCTTCGGGCAGCCAGGCGTAGCAGCCTGTGGAGGTGAAGGTACGGGCGGCCGGGGGGAGGGTGATGCGCACGGGTCGGCCGGTCGCCGAGGAACCCTGGTCGAGCACCTTGCCGGCGGCCCCCTCGGTCTGCCAGGTGCAGGCGGCGGTGGGGGAGACCGAACGGTAGACCCCGGCCCGCAGTTCTCTGCCGGTGTGGGCACCGTCCGCGTAGCCGAGCGCGGCCTCGTCGACGAGATCCTGATGTCCGGTGCACAGGTGGGCCACCGCCGGTGCCGCGTCGGGCACCTCGCCCGTGACGATGGAGCCCACGGCGATCCGCCGGTCCGCCTTGACCAGGAAGTCGAGCTTGTCGCAGGTCTCCTGGCCCGTCTGGAGCACGGCGGCCGGGTCCATGCCCCGGGGCACCCGGTCGGTGAGGTACTCCTTCTCCTTCTTGGTGAACGTGCCCGTGGCGGGCGTGAGTCCGGCGCTGGGCACCTTGGGGCCCTCGGCGGTCGGTGTCGCGGCCGCGTCGGTGCCGGAGGTGTCCGTGCCCGCCTGTGTGTCGTGGGTCGGTGCCGCGGCGGAGGGTCCTGGGACGGAGGGCCCGGGGGCCGCGGAACGCAGTGCGTCCGCGGCCCCCGGGCCGTTCCCGTCGTCGGACGAGCCGCACGCGGCCAGCGCCGCCGTCAGGATGACGACGGCGGCGCCGGCCAGGAGCGGGTTCTTCATCCGCCCGTCCCGAGGGCGTAGTGCGCGGCGATCTGCGTACCGCTCAGCGCGGTCGGGTAGACGGCGGTCTCGTCGAGCTGCCCGGCGAAGAAGGCGCTGGTCGGGGCGTTCGGCCAGCCACTGAGGGTGTCGCCGCCGACCCGCCAGTACCCCTGGAAGTTCTGGTTGTTCTTGTAGGCGGAGTTGGACGCCCGCAGGACGCCGTCCACGTAGAGGGCGATGCCCCCGCTGCCCTGGGTGGCGACGACGTGGTGCCACGCGCCGTTGTTGTAGGCGGCCGGGGTGGAGACGGTGCGGGTGGAGCCGTCGTGGACGCCGAACACCAGCCGTCCGTCGTCTCTCATGTAGATGTGCTTGTCGTAGTTCGTGCTGTTCTGCATCGTCAGGTTGCCGTAGCCGATGAGCTTGCCGCCCTTCGTCGTGGTCGTCTTGAACCAGGTCTCGACGGAGAAGGCGCCCGGCTGGGCGTGCTTGCGGTTGCTGTACGCGTACTCGTCGGTGCCGTTGAAACCGATCGCCGTGGACGCGCCCGCGACCGCGGCCGGGGTCTGCCGGTAGGACGGGGCGTTGCGCAGGAACCCGTTGTCCAGGCCGGCCCCGGTGTCCGCCGCGAAGGTCGACGTGCCCTCGTCGTAACGCCAGTAGAGCGACGCGCCGTCGGCCAGCACCTTCGCCGGGTACGCCTCGGCGGCCGAGGCCACGGTGGCCGACAGGGCGGGGGACTTGGCGCTGGTGTTCGTGCCGTCGCTCGCGGTGATCCGGTACGAGTGGGTCTCGCCGGCCGCCACGGCGGTGTCCGTCCAGCGCAGTTGCGGCCGGTCCCAGGGGAGGGAGGTCCCGGTCGTGGTGTACACCGGGGTGGCGGCGCCGTCCTTGTAGACCCGGTAGGTCAGCACTCCGTCGTCGGTGTCCGAGCTGGCTTGCCAGTTGACGTCGATCTGCCCCGGTACGACCGTGGAGAGCTGGACGTTGGGCACCCACGGGGCGCCCGTGTCGGGGCCGTCCGCGAAGCGGGTCAGTCCCTGCTGGGCCGCCGCGTTGACGGTGGTGAACTCGCCGCCGACCCAGAGGTAGTGGTGGCCGCCGGTGTCCGTCTGCGCCATCACCCGGGGGCCGACCGGCTCACCGATGCCGTCGTTGGTGTCCGGGAACCAGGGCAACAACTGCGGGTTGTCCACCGACTGGGCCAGCAGGTGCTTGCGCGGCTGGTCGGGGAACTCGCCCATGCTGGAGCAGTCGTGGGCGTGACTCCCGCTGTAGAGCACCCCCGAGTGGACCAGCACGGCCTGGGTGGCACCCAGGCAGGTGTCCCGCCACCGCTGCTGGAAGTCGTCCAGATCGACCGCGATACGCCCGTCGAACACTCCGCCGCCGGTGCCCTCGTTGGCGGTGTAGAAGCCGGTCGCGTCCGAGGTGAGGTCCTGCACCGTGGAGGTGTTGGGGATGAAGCCCGGGTAGGCCGTCGTCACGGCGCCGGTCGTCGCGTCCACCACGGCGAGTGCGTGCGAGGTGGTGCCGTTGACGGTGAAGAAGTCCCCGCCGAGCACCACGTGCTGCCCGTCCGGGGTCACCTCGAGCGCGCGGGCGACCTCATCGGCGTTGGCGGTGAACGGCAGCAGGTCGGCGCCGGTGGTGACGGCGGCGAACTTGTTGCGGGTCTGGCCGCCCACGCTGTTGAAGTCACCGCCCAGGTAGACGGTGTCGGCGGTGACCGCGATGGCCCGGACGGTCGCCGATACGGCGATCTTGAAGTCGTTGCGCGGGGTGCAGGTCGCCGTGTCGATCGCCGCGATGTTGCTGACTCCGACGCCGTTGACCGACCCGAACTGACCGCCCGCGTAGAGGGTCTTCCCGTCCGGGGAGAGGGTGAGGGCGCGCACGGTCGCGGTGCCCGAGGAGAGCGTGAACGACAGGGAGCAGCCGGTCGGTGCGCCCGTCGCCGCGTCGAACGCGGCGAAGTTCACCGCAGGAGTCTCCGAGGTGCCGGAGGCGGCGTCCGGCGGACGCACGGTGGAGAAGGTGCCGCCGGCGTAGACCACGCCGGCGTTCGCGGCCATCGACCAGACGATGCCGTTCGTCTGCCAAGTGGAGAGATCGTCGGCGGTGATCGACACCGGCGGCGTCAGCGAAGCCGCCGGGGAAGTCCCGACCGCTGTCGCGGTCAGGGCTCCGGCCAGTAGGCAGAGAGCGGCGGAAGCGGCGCGCCTGCGGCCGCGTCCGGCGGATCTCTGCCCCGTACGTCCGTTCATCATTCAGCTCCGAAGGTGAGAACCAGCTGCGGCCGGTAGGCCGCGGTGGAGATCTCGCTCGACCAGATACGAAGGCTGTCCGTACCCGTGTTGGTCAGGGCGAGAGAGGTCGCGGAGCCGAGGGCCCCGCTCAGGGCCGACGCGTCGAGCGCCACCGTGTAGTCGGTGGAGACCGCCGTCGCGCCGGTGATGGTCCCCAGCACGGTCGCACCGAGCGCCGGCCGGGTGTTGTAGGTGACCGTCGATTCGGTCCAGGCACCGGTCACCGGCACCACCTGATGACTCTCGGCGGAACCCGCCGTCGAGTCCGAGGAGGTGCGGAAATCGATCCGGGCGCCCTTGAGCACCTGGCCGGCGGGGGCCGCCGGCAGGTCGTAGCGGAGATAGCCGAGGTAGGCGGTGGTGCCGCGCGAGGCTAGCTGGGTGTCGTCGTAGTTCGTGTTCGGGGCGACGCCGTTGACGTACGCGTCCTCCACCGGGGCGAGCGTGACCGTGGTGCCCTCACCACCGTTCCCGCCGCCGTTACCGCCGCCGGGAACGGGCGGCGCGTCCGCCAGGTCGTAGTGCTCGGCGACCTGCGCCGCGGTCAGGGCGGTCGGGTAGACGGCGGTCTCGTCCACCTGTCCGGCGAGGTAGCCACTGGTCGGACGGTTCGGCCAGGCGTTGTTCATGGCGTCGCCGCCGACCCGCCAGTAGCCGTTGTACGAACGGCTCCCGGTCGCCGGGGCGGTGCCGGCGGTCTCGCCGTCCACGTACAGCACCATGCCCGCCGGACCCTGGGTGGCGACCACGTGGTGCCAGGCGCCGTCGTTGTAGCCGGCGGCGGTGGTGATCGTCGGCCGGGTGGCGCCGGACTGGACTCCGAAGGCGAGCCGGCCGTCGTCGGTCAGGTAGACGAGCTTGTCGGAGATGCTGCTGGTGTGCCCCTGGGCGGTACCGATGTTGTTCCCGAAGCCGATGATCCGGCCCCCGGTCGTCGAGGTCGTACGGAACCAGGTCTCGGCCGAGTACGGCGACGGCGAGGTGTAGTGGTGCAGCCGGTCGCTGTAGACGTACTCGTCCGTGCCGTTGAGGCCCAGCGCGGTCGAACCGGCCACCGCCCCTGCCGCCCGGTACGCCGGCGCGTTGGCGTAGACGCCGCCGTCGAGCCCGTCCGAGGTGTCGGCGGCGAAGGCCCCGCCCGCCTCGTCGTAGCGCCAGTACAGCTCGGCACCGTCCGCCAGGACGCGCTCCTGGTACGGAGAGGCGGAGGAGGCCGCAGTGACGGAGACGGCGGCGGACCGGGCGCTGGTATTGGTCCCGTCACTCGCGCTGACCCGGTACGTGTACGTCTGCCCGGCCACCACGCCCGTGTCGGTGAAGGTCAGCTGCGGACGGCTGAAGAACAGCGAGGAGCCCGTGGTGGTGAACACCGGCGCCGTCGCGCCGTTGCGGTAGACCCGGTAGGTCAGCGAGGAGTCGTCCAGGTCCAGCGAGGAACGCCAGGCGACCTTCACCTGCCCGGCCCGGGGCGAGGACGCGCTCACCACCGGTACGGCGGGCGCACCCGTGTCCGGGGAGCTCGCGAACCGGGTCAGCCCCTGCTGGGAGGAGCCGTTGACGGCGGTGAACTCGCCGCCCACCCAGAGGAAGTCGCGCCCGTCCCGGCTCGACACGGTCAGCGCGCGCGGACCGACCGGCTCTCCGATGCCGTCATTGGTGTCCGGCAGCCATCCCAGCATCGCCGGGTCGTCCACCGACTGGGCGGTCAGATGCTTGCGGACCTGGTTCGGGAACTCGCCCATGGTGGAGCAGTCGTGCACATGGCTGCCCGCGTACAGCACACCCCGGTAGACCCGGACCGCCTGCGTGGCGCCCTGGCAGGTGTCGCGCCAGCGCTGGCCGAATCCCTCCAGCTCCATGGCGAGACGCCCGTCGAAGGAGTTTCCCCCCATGCCCTCGCCCGCGACGTACCAGCCGCCGGAGGCCTCGTCCGTCACGATGCCCTTGATGACGGCGGACGCCGGGACGAAGCCGTCCGGGTAGGTGTGGGTGAGCGCGCCGGACGCCACGTCCGTCACCGCGAGCGCGTGCGTCGCGGTACCGCCCACCGTGGTGAAGTCCCCCCCGATCAGAACCGAGGCGCCGTCCGGGGTGACCTTCAGCGCCCGCCCGGGGTCGTCCGCGTCCGGATTCCACGCCGTCAGCGCGCCCGCCGGGGTCACCGCCCCGAAGAAGCGCCGGGCACTGCCGTTGACCGTCTGGAAGTCCCCGCCCGCGTACACCGTGCCGTCCGCCGCCACGTCCAACGCCCGCACCGTCGCCCCGAAGTTGGGAGCGAACCCCGGTCGCACCGTGCAGTTCGCGGTGTTGACGGCGACCAGGCCGTTGGCGGACGTGCCGTTGACCGCGTTGAAGTAACCGCCCGCGTAGAGAGTCGTCTTGTCCGGCGAGAGCGCGAACGCCCGCACCGTGGCCGTGCCGCTGCTGCGAGTGAAGGAGAGTGGGCAGCCGGCCGGAGCCCCCGTCGCGGCGTTGAAGGCGGCGAAGTTGACCGCGGGGGCCGAACCGGTGCCGCCCGCGGCCACCCCGGCGGGCCGGACTTGGGAGAAGGTGCCGCCCGCGTAGACGACCCCGTTCGCCTCCGCCAGCGCCCAGACGATGCCGTTGGTCTGGTAGGTGGAGAGATTGTCGGCGGTGAATCCGACCGGAGCGGTCAGCGCGGCGGCCGGGGGAGCGGCCGCCGCCGAGGCGGAGAGCACCCCCGCCGCCAGCACCAGCACCGTAGCGCACACCCCGCCCCGGCTCCGGCGGGGGCGGGGTGGCACGCTCATCGGTCCACCCGCACGGCTGCGCCGCTGAGCTGCGCCTCCAGCAACCGGACGTCCGCGTCGACCATGATGCGCGCCAGCTCCATCGACCGCACCTCCGGCTTCCAGCCCAGCAACTCCTCCGCCTTGGAGGCGTCACCGATCAACGCGTCCACCTCGCTGGGGCGTTCGTACTTCGCGTCGTACCGCACGTGCTCGCGCCAGTCCAGACCGGCATGGGCGAAGGAGTGCTCCAGGAACTGCCGGACGCTGACCCCCTCGCCGGTCGCCACCACATAATCGTCGGGAGTGTCGCGCTGCAGCATCCGCCACATCGCGTCCACGTACTCGGGGGCGTACCCCCAGTCGCGTACCGCGTCGAGATTCCCCAGGTGCAAACGGTCCTGGAGCCCCGCCTTGATGCGGGCCACCCCCCGGGTGATCTTCCGGGTCACGAAGGTCTCGCCCCGGCGCGGGGACTCGTGGTTGAAGAGGATGCCGTTCACCGCGAACATGCCGTACGCCTCGCGGTAGTTGACCGTGGCCCAGTACGCGTACACCTTGGCCACGCTGTACGGGCTGCGCGGGTGGAACGGCGTCCCCTCGTTCTGCGGGGGCGGGGTGGAGCCGAACATCTCGGAGGAAGACGCCTGGTAGACGCGGGTGTCGATACCGCTGGCGCGCACCGCCTCCAGCAGCCTGATCGCGCCGAGACCGGTGACGTCACCCGTGTAGAGGGGCGCGTCGAAGGAGACCCGGACGTGCGACTGGGCGCCGAGGTTGTAGACCTCGTCGGGCTGGATCTCGCGCAGCAGATTCACCAGGGCGACACCGTCCGCGAGATCCGCGTGGTGCAGCACGAAGGAGCGGTCCGCTTCCTCCGGCCCCTGGTAGATGTGGTCGATGCGCTCGGTGTTGAAACTCGACGAACGACGTATGAGCCCGTGGACGGTGTACCCCTTGTCGAGCAGCAGCTCGGACAGGTACGAGCCGTCCTGCCCGGTCACGCCGGTGATGAGTGCGGTCTTGGCCATGACTCCCCCCTTCTGTGGTCGCCTGAACGGCGTTGTATTTCCCCGGAATTGCATCATGTGAGCGGTTTGCGGTGAGAAGCTCACAGTGTCGCGCGCCGGCTGGCACAATCCCAGCCATGACGACTGATCTCCCCGGCCCTCCCCAGGAACCCGACAGCTCTCTCCTACGCCCCGGCGCACGCATATTCGTGGCGGGTCACCGCGGGCTGGTCGGTTCGGCGGTGGTCCGCCGCCTGACCGCGGACGGCCACGAGGTGCTCACCCGCGGCCGCGACCTCCTCGACCTGCGCGACAGTACGCGGACCGAGGCATATCTGCGCGACGTCCGGCCGGACGCCGTCGTCCTGGCCGCCGCGAAGGTGGGCGGGATCATGGCGAACAGCACCTGGCCGGTGCAGTTCCTGGAGGACAACCTCCGCATCCAGCTCAGCGTGATCGCCGGGGCCCACGCGGCCGGCACCGAGCGGCTGCTCTTCCTCGGCTCCTCCTGCATCTACCCCAAGCACGCCCCCCAGCCGATCAGCGAGAACGCGCTGCTCACCGGCCCGCTGGAGCCGACCAACGAGGCGTACGCGCTGGCCAAGATCGCCGGCATCGTGCAGATCCAGTCCTACCGCAAGCAGTACGGCGCCTCGTACATCAGCGCCATGCCGACCAATCTCTACGGTCCGGGGGACAACTTCGACCTGGCGACCTCGCACGTCCTGCCCGCGCTCATCCGCCGCTTCCACGAGGCGAAGCGCGACGGGGCGCCCTCGGTCACCCTCTGGGGTTCCGGCACCCCCCGCCGGGAGTTCCTGCACGTCGACGACCTCGCTGCGGCCTGCGCGCTGCTGCTGGCCTCGTACGACGGCGACGAACCGGTCAACGTCGGCTGCGGGGACGACCTGAGCATCCGCGAACTCGCCGACACGGTGCGGGACGTGACGGGATACCGAGGAACGATCGACTGGGACACCTCGAAGCCGGACGGCACGCCTCGCAAGCTGCTCGACGTGGAGCGCCTGACGGCCCTCGGCTTCGCGCCGAAGATCTCGCTCCGGGACGGGATCGCCGAAACCTACGCCTGGTGGCGCGACCGGGACTCCGGCCTCGGGTGAGCCGGACGGCCCGGTTCGTCCGGGCGAACCGGTGCCCCGCCGTGCGCGGGGCACCGGGACTGCTCGCATCGTCTCCACTCCGTCCTCTCAGTAGGCGCCGCGGCCGTCGGTGACGGCGCGCACGGTACGGGCCAGCAGGCCCATGTCGGTGGAGACCGACCAGTTGTCGACGTACCAGAGGTCCAGTGAGACCGATTCCTTCCAGGAGAGGTCCGACCGGCCGCTGACCTGCCAGAGGCCGGTCAGCCCCGGTTTCACCGCGAGCCGTCTTCGCTCACGGTCGTCGTACTCGGCCGCCTCCTCGGGAAGGGGAGGACGAGGACCCACCAGGGACATGTCACCGCGCAAGACGTTGAACAGCTGCGGGAGTTCATCGATCGAGAGGCGCCGAAGAGCCCTGCCGATCCCGGTCACCCGGGGGTCGCGGCGCATCTTGAACAACGGCCCGTCCCCCTCGTTGGCCATCGTCAGCTCCGCCTTCCGGGACTCGGCGTCCACCACCATCGTCCGGAACTTCCACATGGTGAAAGGCCGGTCGTGCCGGCCGTGCCGGATCTGCCGGTGGAAGACGGGGCCCCGCGAGGAGAGCCGTACACCCAGTGCCACCACCAGCAGCAGGGGTGCCAGCAGCAGTAGCCCGGCCAGTGCGCCGGAGCGGTCGAGCGCCGCCTTCAGCGCCGGCTGCGGACCCCGCCGCAGGGGCGGGGCGACGTGCAGCAGCGTCATCCCGGCGACCGAGGCGGGCCGTATCCGGGCGGTGGCTGTCCCGGTCAGCGCGGAGAGCACGCAGAGCGCGACACCCCCGTCGTGCAGCCCCCAGCCGAGCCGCCGCAACCGGTCGCCGCGGAGCAGCGGCCCGGGCGCGACGAGGACGAGGTCCGCGTCGTAGGCGTACGCCCCGGCGAGCACGGTGGAGACGTCGTCGTCGGTGCCGTCGGCTCGGAGCCGCCCGGTCACCGGCAGCTGGTGCTCCGGCTCCGCCGCTCCCACGGTGACGGCCGCGACGACGGCGTACCCCTCGCTCTGGGCGCGGGGACCGAGGGCGCCGGCCACGGTGTCCACGTCGGACGCGTCACCCACGACGAGGACCCGCAGGGCCGGACGGCGGTGCGCGGCGCGGGCTCGTCGCCGGACGGCCCAGGTCACCGTGGCCGTCACCACCCCGCCGGGCGCGGCGGACACCAGGGCCACCGTCGGATCGACGGCGTCGCCGGCGACGGCCCAGGCGACGGCGAGCAGACCGACGAGGACCAGCCAGTCCCCGATGACGGCCGTCGCTCCGGCCGTGCTCCCTTGCGGTCCGGCCGTGAAGCGCCCGCGCACGGCCCGTACCCCGGCCCAGGCGAGGGCCGCGAGGGCCGCGGTGGGCAGGGCCACCGGCTGTCCTCGCGCGGACAGGACGGCCCAGGCGGGAGCCGCCATGGCCGCGGTCTCGGTCAGGACCGCGAAAGACGTTCTCCAGTGGCTCGGCCTGCGGCCCGGAAGGACGTGGCCGGTCAGGTCGCGCTGTGCTGTCGGGGCCCTCCAGAGCTGTTCGAGGGCCGTCATGCGGTCCCGGGGCGCCGTGGGACGGAGGCGCGGTCGACGCCGCAGTCCCACGAGCCCGGATATTTCAGAGTCGGGTATTTCGACATGCCCCATGAACCCCCCAGTCACAGCTGCATCCCCACAACGCGGCGCATCCGTCGATCCCGGGGACCGGCGGATGCGCCATCGCTCGGTGCACGATATCCACACACGTGTCATTTCGCTGGGGTTCACGTGAACTTCAGACCAATCGGCGGCTTCCACCGCGATCCCGGCCCATCCGCCATCTCTGCTACGACAGTGCCCTGTTGGGACACATGAGCAGCAATGGGCGTACCAGCGGCCGGATGATCCGGGCGCAACCCGGACGAACCGAACCTCCCCGATACGCATGGCACATGCACCTTTCAGGTGTGTCATTTGTGCACGCGCCGGCGAGAGTTACGCACATCACATGGAGATTTGAACAGGATAGCCCTGATGTGCGACGGCGGAGGGCGGCGTGGGAGGACCCGTGTCCCCGGTGCGGAGGGTACGGCTCCGTTCGGCCCGGCGGTGTGCGCCCGGCGCGCGGGATGTCGGGCGGTGCGCGGGTGGGGTGTCGCCCGTGCGGGCCGATCGGCGGCGCGTGCCGTCGGCGGACGCGGGAGTGTCCGGATTCCGGGGTGCGGAGTCGTCGAATCCCGCATGTTCGATGGGGATCACTCGAACGAAAATGTTTCGTTTGTGACGCGCCATTGTTTCGGTGGCAATACATGCCCCAGGATCTGTCTCAGCGCCGACGACGGCTCAGGACTCCACCCCCAGGAGTGTTATGCGCCTGAACCATCCGGTAAGTCCAGGTCACCGCTCCCTCTCCCGAACCGGAGAAGGGCGGAGCGTCACCTGTCGTTTGCCGAGAGAGTTTCGGAGAGACGAGGACCGGGTCACGGCCTCGTCGACGCGACGCACTCAGTCCCACCCTTATGAGGAGTTGCACACCATGCTGTCCAGACGACTCGCCATCGCCGTCGCCACGGGTGCCGTGGCCGCACTGTCCCTCGGTACCGCCGCCCAGGCGGCCCCCGCCCGTCACGCCGGGCACGAGGCGACGCTGCGCACCCTCGCGGAGCGTCCGGACCTGCTCATCGGGACGGCCGTCGACACGAGCGCGCTGGCCGCCGACGCCCCCTACCGGGCCGACGTCACTTCCGAGTTCAGCTCCGTGACCGCGGAGAACGTCATGAAGTGGGAGGTCGTGGAGCCCGCTCGCGGCACCTACGACTGGTCGCAGGCCGACCAACTGGTCTCCTTCGCGCAGAAGCACGGCCAGGAGGTGCGCGGCCACACGCTGCTCTGGCACAACCAGCTGCCGGCCTGGCTCACTTCGGGCGTCGCGGACGGCTCGATCGACACCGGCGAGCTCCGCGCCATCCTGCACCGGCACATCACCGACGAGGTCCGCCATTTCAAGGGCGAGATCTACCAGTGGGACGTCGTCAACGAGGTATTCGACGAGGACGGCAGCTACCGGGACTCCCTGTGGCTGCAGAAGCTCGGCCCGTCCTACATCGCCGACGCCTTCAAGTGGGCCCACGCCGCCGACCCCAAGGCGAAGCTCTTCATGAACGACTACAACGTCGAGGGCGTGAACGCCAAGTCCACCGCCTACTACGACCTGGCCAAGAAGCTCCGCGCGCAGGGCGTACCGGTCCAGGGCCTGGGCATCCAGGGCCACTTGGACATCCAGTACGGCTTCCCGGGTGACGTCGGCGACAACCTGGCCCGTTTCGACGCCCTCGGCCTGCAGACCGCGTTCACCGAGATCGACGTGCGGATGACGCTGCCCGCGGACGCCACCAAGCTGGCCCGTCAGGCCCAGGACTACCGCAGGCTGCTCGACGCCTGCGTCGCAGTGAAGGGGTGCAAGTCCTTCACGGTCTGGGGCTTCAGCGACAAGTACTCCTGGGTGCCGGGCACGTTCACCGGTGAGGGCGCGGCGAACATCATGGACGAGAACTACGTCCGCAAGCCCGCGTACACGGCGCTCGCCGACGGCCTCCGCGCCGCCGCGCGCCGCACCGGCCGGCACTGACCCGGCCGGCACTGACCCGGTCAGCCGGGCGGTGTCCGTCGGATGCCGCCCGGCGCCGGGGCGACCGCGTGTCGCCCCGGCCGCGCGGACGGCGTGCGGCCGCCCCGCACCCGGCCGCCCCATGTTTGGCATGCGCATGGCATTCAGTACGGCGTGCCCCTGATCGTGGCCGTCCCCACGGCGGTCAGTTCCTCCCTGTCCGACGACGGAAGAGAGAAGCAGTCATGACCATCAACGTGTCCGACGCGGGCGGGCGACACCGCTCCCCGTTCCGCGTCCTCGCCCGCAGGGCCCTCGCCCTGGGCGGAGCGGGC
The DNA here is from genome assembly GCF_042871745.1 of Streptomyces sp. NPDC005576. Taxonomy (NCBI): domain Bacteria; kingdom Bacillati; phylum Actinomycetota; class Actinomycetes; order Kitasatosporales; family Streptomycetaceae; genus Streptomyces; species Streptomyces sp. NPDC005576. The sequence continues at coordinate 324,504 of NZ_JBIAJC010000003.1, forward strand.
CTCGTCTCCGTCACCGGAGTCGTCGCGCTCTCCGGCAGCGCGCACGCCGCCGGAAGCACCCTCGGCGCCGCGGCCGCCGGCCAGGGCCGCTACTTCGGTGCGGCCGTCGCCGCCAACCACCTCGGCGAATCCGGTTACGCGACCACGCTCGACACCGAGTTCAACGCGGTGACGCCGGAGAACGAGATGAAGTGGGACGCCGTCGAGGGCACCCGCAACACCTTCAACTTCTCCAACGCCGACCAGATCGTCAGCCACGCCCAGAGCAAGAACATGAAGGTCCGCGGCCACACGCTGGTCTGGCACTCCCAGTTGCCGAGCTGGGTGAGCGGCCTCGCCGCCGCCGATCTGCGCACCGCCATGAACAACCACATCACCCAGGTGATGACCCACTACAAGGGCAAGATCTACGCCTGGGACGTGGTCAACGAGGCGTTCCAGGACGGCAGCAGCGGCGCACGGCGCTCCTCGCCCTTCCAGGACAAGCTGGGCAACGGCTTCATCGAGGAGGCGTTCACGACCGCGCGGAGCGTCGATCCGGCCGCGAAGCTCTGCTACAACGACTACAACACCGACGGCGTGAACGCGAAGTCCAACGCCGTCTACAACATGGTCAAGGACTTCAAGGCGCGGGGCGTCCCGATCGACTGCGTGGGCTTCCAGAGCCACTTCAACAGCAACTCGCCCGTCCCCTCCGACTACCAGGCGAACCTCCAGCGCTTCGCCGACCTCGGCGTCGACGTGCAGATCACCGAGCTGGACATCGAAGGCTCCGGATCGGCCCAGGCCACCAACTACAGCAACGTCGTCAAGGCCTGCCTCGCCGTGACCCGCTGCGCCGGGATCACCGTCTGGGGCATCCCGGACAAGTACTCGTGGCGGGCGAGCGGCACCCCGCTGCTCTTCGACGACAACTATGGCAAGAAGGCCGCCTACACCGCGGCCCTGACGGCTCTCGGCGGGACCTCCGGCGGCGGCACCACCGACCCGGGCACCGGCGGCGGCACGGACCCCGGCACGGGTACCAGGACCTGCACCGCGACCTACACGGCGACGCAGACGTGGTCCGGCGGCTTCAACGGCCAGGTGACCATCAAGGCGGGCTCCGCCGCGATCACCGGCTGGAGCGTCAAGGTCACCCTCGGGGCCTCGCAGACGACCACCGGAGTCTGGAACGGCACGACCAGCTGGGACAGCACCGGCAAGGTCATGACGATCACACCGAGTTACAACGGCAGCCTGGCGGCCGGAGCTTCGACCAGCTTCGGTTTCACCGTGCAGGCGAACGGCAACACCGCGGCCCCCGCCGTGAGCGTCTGCACCGCGTCCTGATCACCACTGCCGCACGCCCGTCCCCGTACCGGCCGTGAGGCCCCCAGGCGGATGCCCGGTCGCCCTTTCCAGAGGGGGGTGACCGGGCATCCTCGCGTGGGTGCCCCGGCCGTCAGCGGGCGGGAAGCGCGGCGGGCGGCGGGACGGCCCGGCCCGCGCCGGTCGCGGCGTCCACGTCGGCGGTGATCCGTCGGATCAGCAGGATCGCCAGCACCGTCGCGAGCACGCCGACCACGAGGTCGTACGGGGAGAACCCGCCGTTCGTCGGCGCCGTCCCGTTCACCACCACGGAACCGATCGTCTTGGCGACGAACGCGGCCCACCACGCGTAGATCAGCGCCGTGCCACGCGTCGAGCCGCTCGCGTCGCGGATGTCCAGGGCCGCCCGGACCGGGATCCACCAGAGCACGGGGAGGAAGAAGCTCCACATGGTGAGCTTCACGGTGTACCGCAGCGACCCCGGGGCGAGGAGTTCCGCGTTCGCCAGGCATGCCCGGAACCAGAGGAGGAAGGCGATCACCGAGCCGAAGAGCACCAGCGTCTGCGCCGGGGCGGTCACCCGGAAGACCTCCGAACCGGTACCGCCGGCCGCCGCCAGCACGAGCTGCAACACGGTCTGTCCGGCGATCAGCGCCTGCGCGGCAGTCGCCACCCCGCCGGTCGCCCGGAACGCGACACCCTGCGGACGGCCTCCCGGGTCCGGCACGTCCGCGGTGGTTCTGTCGTTCCGACCGTTCGTACCGCTCATGGTGGCCCCCGGGGTCACGGCCCCGCCGTGCCGTCACGCGCGGGAATCGGCGGCAGCCTACTGCGGGGGACCGGACGTCCACCAGTGAATTGATCATGAACGGACGGGGCGCCGGGCTCCGGACGCGCCGGAGCCCGGCCACCCCACTGACGGGCGGCCGGGCTCCGGCGAGAGGCGTTCGGACGTCGTTCCGGGGGTTCAGTGCTCCGTGAGCGTCTCCACCCGGAACTCGGCGTGCAGCCGGCGGGTGTGGTCCACCTTCCGCGCGGGGCCGGTGAGCGTCACCTCCGCGGTGAGGCGCGGGTCCGTGCTGGAGGCGCTGAGCCGCAGCTCCAGCGCACCCGGCTCCACGACGCGTGCGCCGTCGCGGCCCGTGAAGGAGGCGAGGTCGGCGGGGACGCCGACACGCACCCTGGCGGCCTCGCCGGCGGCCAGCTCGACCCGTACGTAACCGGCCAGGCGCTGCACCGGCTGGACGACGGAGGCGACCGGGTCGTGCAGGTAGAGCTGGACCACCTCGACGCCGTCGCGGTCACCCGTGTTCCGTACCGTGCACTCCAGTTCGGCCAGGCCGTCGGTGGGGATCTCCGTCGTCGCGACGGCGAGGTCCGACCACTCGAAGGTCGTGTACGCGAGTCCGTGGCCGAAACCGAACGCGGGCGTCGGGTCGATGTTGGAGACCTCGTTCGCGTGCCCCAGGCGGGCCGCGAGGTAGGTGGACGGCTGCGCGTCCGGCTTCATCGGCACGCTGACGGGAAGCCGCCCGGACGGGGCGACCCGCCCGCTCAGCACCGAGGCGAGCGCGTGGGTGCCCTCCTCGCCCGGGAAGAAGGTCTGCACGACGGCCGCGGCCTCGTCCACCGCGCGGCCGAGCGCGTACGGACGGCCCGCCAGCAGGGTGACGACGACCGGAGTGCCGGTGTCCAGGAGCGCGTCCAGCAGCTGCTGCTGGGCGCCGGGGAGGGTCAGGGAACCGGCGTCGCAGCCCTCGCCGCTGGTGCCCCGGCCGAAGAGACCCGCCCGGTCGCCCAGTGCGGTGATGACGACGTCCGCGTCGCGTGCGGCGGCCAGCGCCTCGCGGAATCCCTCCGTACTGCCGTCGTCGATGCCGCAGCCGGCCGCGGTGACGATCTCGCTGCCGGGGAACTCCGCCACCAACGCCTCGCGCAGCGTGGGAAGTTCCACACCGGCGGGCAGGTTCGGGTGCTGGCTGCCGACGTGCACGGGGAAGGAGTAGCAGCCGAGCACGGCGGTGGCGAGGTCGGCGTTGGGCCCGATCAGGGCGATGCGCGCGGGCGCGTTCCGGCCCCGGAGCGGCAGGGTGCCGTCGTTGCGGAGCAGCACGATGGCCTGCTCGGCGATCCGGCGGGCCAGGGCGCGGTTCGCGTCGCTGTCGAGGACCACCGTGCCGCGCAGCGTCCCGGGGGTGAGTCCGGCGCCGGCGAGGGCTTCGGGAACCGGGTTCCAGTCGGCGTCCAGCAGACCGAGCTGTGCCTTCTGCACGAGGACCCGGCGGGCGGCGCGGTCGATGTCGGTCTCCGCGATGAGTCCCTCGGCGACGGCGGCGCGGAGCGGCTCACCGAACGTCTTGACGGTCGGCAGCTCCACGTCGACGCCGGCGAGGAGCGCGGCGACGGCCGCCTCCCCGAAGGTTCCGACCACACCGTGCAGGGTCTTGAGGAAGGCGATACCGAAGTAGTCGGCGACCACGGTCCCGTCGAAGCCCCAGGTGTCCCTGAGCAGTCCGGTGAGCAGTTCCCTGTCCGCGGCGGACGGGACCCCGTCCGTGTCGGTGTAGGCGTGCATCACCGAGCGCACACCACTCTCCCGCACGGCCATCTCGAACGGCGGCAGGATGACGTCGGCGCGTTCGCGCGAGCCCATGCCGACCGGGGCGAGGTTGCGGCCCGCGCGGGAGGCGGAGTAACCGGCGAAGTGCTTGAGGGTGGCGACGATGCCGGCCTGCTCCAGCCCCTTGATGTAGGCCGTGGCGATCGTGCCGACGAGGTACGGGTCCTCGCCGATGGTCTCCTCCACACGGCCCCAGCGGGCGTCGCGCACCACGTCGAGCACCGGGGCGAGCCCCTGGTGGACGCCGACCGAGCGCATGTCGCGTCCGATGGCCCCGGCCATGTCGCCGATGAGCACCGGGTCGAAGGTCGCGCCCCAGGAGAGCGGCACGGGGTAGGCGGTGGCGCCCCAGGCGGCGAATCCCGCGAGGCACTCCTCATGGGCCACGGCGGGGATGCCGAAGCGGTTGGCGGCGGTGATGGCGCTCTGGGTGCGCAGCAGCGAGAGCGCGCCGAGCGCGGGGTCGACCGGGACCGTACCGAAGGGCCGGGTGAGCTGGCCCAGTCCCTCGGGCAGCAGGTCGGCCAGCGGCGGCGGCTCCTCCATGTCGTGCTGGTGCGGGGCGACTTCGGCGCCTTCGTCGGAGGCGCCCACCCATACTCCGAAGAGCTGGGCGATCTTCTCCTCCAGGGTCATCTCCCGGAGCAGGGCGTCGGCCCGCTCGGTCGGGGTGCGGGACGGGTCCCGCCACAGCGGGAGCGCCACTTCTTCGGCCTGTTCGGTCTGTACGGACACGTGGTCGGTCACTTTCCTCCGACTCCCATCAGCCCCTGTACCAGGGCTCGGCGGGCGAACAGATATACGAGCAGGATGGGAAGCATGGAGAGGACGACAGCCGCGAGCATCCCCGGCATGTCGACCCCGTGCTCGGTCTGGAAGTCGTAGAGGCCCATGGTGATGACCTTGGACCCGGCCGACTGCGTCAGGACGAGCGGGAAGAGGAAGCCGTTCCACGCCTGGAGGGCGGAGAAGACGACGATGGTGGAGATCCCGCTCTTGGAGAGCGGCAGCACCAGCTGGAAGAAGACGCGCCGGTGGGTCGCGCCGTCCATCGTCATGGCCTCGTAGAGCTCCGGCGTGATGTCGCGCATCACGCCGGTGAGGATGAGGGCGCACACCGGCATCGCGAAAGCGGCCGTCGGCAGGATGACGCCGATGAGGTTGTCATACAGTCCCGCCTCGCTCATCGCGAAGAACATGGGCACGATCACGGCCTGCGAGGGAATCGCGAGCCCCAGCAGGAAGAGCCGGAACACCATGCCGATCGTGCGGCTGCGACTGCGGACGATCGCGTACGACAGCGGGGCCACGAGCAGCACGACGATCGCCACCACCGACAGGGTGACGATCACGGTGTTCACGAAATACTGGCCGAACCCGCTGTTGAAGTCGTCGATGTAGTTGTCGAGGGTGAAGTGCTCGGGCAGCGCGAACGGCCCGTTCGACCCGTAGTCGGCTCGGTTCTGGAAGGTCGCGACCAGCATCACGTAGAGGGGGAGGCCCACCACGAGGAGCCAGACGGTGGAGCCGAAGCCGGCGAGGAAATTGGGGCGGCGCCTGCTCACATGCCCTCCATGGTGCTGTTCATCTTGGCGTAGCCCGTGAGGCGCACCATCACCAGGGAGATGATCGTGGCGACCAGGATCAGCATCACGCCGATGGCCGACGCCGCTCCGTAGTCGAAGCTCTTGAAGGCCTTCTGGTACATGTAGTAGGCGCTGATGGTGGTGTCCGTGCCCGGACCGCCCTGGGTCAGGATGAGGACGGTGTCGAACGTCGTCAGTCCGCCGACCACCATGAGGATCATCGAGGTGACGACGCTGTTGCGCAGCTGCGGCAGGGTGATGTGGAAGAACTGCCGGTACCGGCCCGCCCCGTCGATCTCCGCGGCCTGGTAGAGCACCCGGGGTACCGAGCGGGCCGCCCCCTGGTAGATCAGCGTGTGCAGCGGGGTGAACTGCCAGGTGCTGACGAAGATGAGGACTCCGATGGCACTGCTCTGCATGCCGAACAGGTTTCCGTCGCCGAACAGCCACTTGGCGTGTGCCGGGACTCCGAAGTTGGGGTCGAGCACCGCCCGCCACAGCACGGAGACGGCCGTGGCGGAGAGCAGCAGCGGGACGAAGTAGATGGCGGACAGCACGGCCCGGTTGCGCTGGTGCCCGGCTGCCCACACCCCCAGCAGGATGGAGAGCGGGGTCTGCACGACGACGCCCAGGAAGGTGAGCAGCAGGCTGAGCCAGAGGCTCTTGATCATGATCGGGTCGTCGAACAGCTTCTTCCAGTTGTCGAGACCGGCGAACTCCGGGTCGGAGAGTCCGTTCCAGCTCGCGAAGGAGAGGGCGACGACCAGGACGAGCGGGACGATGGCGAAGAGGCCGAAGAAGACGGCGGCCGGAGCCGCCCAGGCGAAGCCGGGGCGACCGGCGCCTTCACGGGAGCGGCCGGGGCGCCGGCCGCTCCGCTCGACCCCTTTGCTGTCCGCGGGGACCGCGGTGGCAGTTGTGGTCATGAGAGGTGTTCCAAGTCGGGTGGTGGAGCGCGGTCAGGAGGTGGGCAGGGCCTGCATCGCCTTGATGAAGCCGTCCACGTCGAGTCCGCCGTTGAAGAACTGCTGCACGGCAGTCGTCATGGCCGTGCCGGCCGTCTGCGGGTACGCCTGGTCCCACGAGAGCTGGAAGGAAGGCGCGTTCTTGACGAGGTCGTACTGGAAGCGGGCGTAGTCGGGGCTCGCGGCGCCGTCCAGCTGCGCTTCGGTGTTCGTCGTGGTCGGCAGGTTGCCGATGGAGAGCTGCGACTTCACGAACTGGTCGGAGTACTGGAGCTTCAGGAACTCGGCGACCGCCTCCGGGTGCTTGGTCTTCTTCAGCACCGAGTAGAAGTTGTTGGTGTTGCCGACGATGTCGGTCGGGGCACCCTTGCCGCCGTCGATGGCCGGGAAGGCGCTGTAGTCGAGGTCCGACTTGGCGAAGTCCGGCTGGGAGTCCTGGAGGGTCGAGTACTCCCACGAACCCATCAGCTCGAAGGCCGCCTTGCCGGTGGCGAGCAGCGTGGGCGAGCCACCGTCGGTGAACTTCACGGAGTCGAAGTTGGTGCCGAAGGCGCCGGCGTCGATGAGCTCCTTGAGCTTGTTGAGCGCGGCCTTGCTGTCGTCGGTCGCCCAGACGTCCTTGTCGCCCTTGATGGCCTTCTGGATGAGCTCGGGGCCGGCGACACGGTCGTAGAGGTACTCGAACCACATCAGCGTCGGCCACTTGTCGCCGCCGCCGAGGGCGATCGGGGTGACGCCCTTCGACTTGAGGACCTTCGACGCGTTCACCAGGTCGTCCCAGGTCTTGGGGGCGGCGAGGCCGTTCTCCTTGAGCACCTTGCTGTTGTTGAACATCAGCACCGGCTGCGTGCCGCGCATCGGGACGCCGTACGCCTTGCCGTCCACCACGGTGCTGTTGAACACCGACGGCAGGAAGTTGTCCTTGAGCCCCGGGTCCTTCGCGATGAAGTCGTCCAGCGGGAGGAGCAGCCCGGCATCCACGAAGGGCTTGATGCTGCCGCCGCCCCAGTTGAAGAAGACGTCCGGAGCCTGCTTGCTGTTGATGATCGTCTGGAGCTTGGCCTGGTAGTCGGCGCCCGGGATGGTGTCCAGGACGGCCTTGACCTTCGACGTCTTGTTGAAGGTGGCGATGAGCTGCTTCTCCACCTTGTTGGTGGCGTCCCCGTAGACCAGTACGTGAATCTTGTCGTCGCCGCCGGACGCGGAGTCGTCCCCTCCGCATGCCGACATGGACAGCGCCATGGCCAGGACGGCCCCGCCGACGAGAGCGGTACGTGGGAGCCGTGTGCGTCGCGTCATGGTCTCGCCTCTCGAAAATGTTTCGGCTTCATTACCGAAACTTCATGCGTCGGGACGCTAGGGCTCGGCGGCAGGAGGGGTCAACCCTCGGGCCTCAAGTTGCTGATTTGTTATCTCTGTTGGCCAATTGTTCGTGCCCTATGCTTCTCACCATGCGCGATGACGAGAACGTGGGCCGCATCACCCTTGCCCAGGTGGCCCAGCAGGCCGGCGTCTCCATTTCGACAGTTTCGAAGGTGCTGAACGGCAGACAGGACGTCGCCGCACCGACTCGGGTCAAGGTGGAACGCCTGCTGGAGACGCACTCCTACCGGCGGACGACGCGGTCCGCCCGTGAGGCGCCGCTGATCGAGCTCGTCTTCCACGAGCTGGAGAGCATCTGGGCGATGGAGCTGATCAGAGGCGTGGAGAACGTCGCCAAGCTCCACGGGGCGGGCGTGGTGCTCACCGAGAGCGGCACCCGCCACTCGCCCAGCCCCGAGTGGATCGAAGGGGTGCTCCAACGCCGACCGCTCGGCGTGGTGCTCGTCTTCTCGGCCCTGCCGGTGGAGTTCAAGCAGCAGCTGCGGTCGCGCTCGATCCCCTTCGTGATCATCGACCCGGCCGGCGACCCCGAACCGGACGTCCCCTCGGTCGGCTCGGCGAACTGGAGCGGCGGCCTCGCCGCGACGCGCCACCTCATCGAGCTGGGCCACCGCCGGATCGGCATCATCACCGGCCCCGAGGACATGATCTGCTCCCTCGCCCGGCTGGACGGCTACCGCTCCGCGATGAGCATGGCCGGCCTGGAAGCCTCGTCCGACCTGGTGCTCTACGGCGACTTCCACGTCGAGGGCGGCTACGACCGGACGATGGAGCTGCTCGCCCTGCCCGATCCGCCCACCGCGATCTTCGCCGGCAGCGACCTCCAGGCCCTCGGCGTGCTCGAAGCGGCGCGGGTCAGCGGACTGCGCGTCCCGCACGACCTCTCCGTGGTCGGGTTCGACGACGTGCCGATCGCCCGCTGGTCCAGCCCCGCCCTCACCACCGTCCACCAGCCCCTGCGGCAGATGGCCGAGGAGGCGGTCCAGATGCTGATACGGCTCCGGGACGAGGCCCCGATGACCACCCGGATGGAGCTGGCCACCAGCCTGGTCGTACGCAACAGCACGGCCGCTCCTCGCGCTTGAGGAACGGCCGTGCTGGGCGGGTGAGCCGGTGACGGCACCGTCGGCGTGGGTCGGTGCGGGCGCGGCCCGTCCGCCACGCACCCCCGCCGCCGTTGGACGGGGTGAGCGTCAGGCGGACGTCGAGGACACCTGACGGCGCGCGCGGGAGCGCGTGGGTCGCGCGTGGACCGGGAGCGTCCCCTACACCGCGGTGAGGGCGAAGCCGTGCCCGGCCGGATCGGCATAGTGACGCGTGTCGCGGAGGCCACCGTTGTTCCGCGCCTCCACCGGAGTGGCCCCCAGCCCGATCGCCTCCCGCTCTGCGGCATCCATGTCCGCCCGCTCGACCCGGATGAGCACATGGGCCTGCTGCGAATCGTCGGGCCGGGGCCAACTCGGCGGTGCGTACCCGAGGTCCCTCCGGATCGCCAGATGCACCCCCGACTCCCCGACGACCTCCACGTAATCGTTGCCCTGCCCCGGCCTGGACTCGGCTCCCAGCAATGCGGCGTAGAACTCGGCCAGTTCCATCGGATCGGCGCTGTCGAGCACGAGAACCAGGGATTTGCGAACTGCCATGCGAGGAACCCCTCCTGCGGCGGACGGACACGAACGAACACGGACGGACGCGCACACGCACGCACCGTCTTCCCCCGCCAGGTCCGCGTAATCCGCTTGCCGGGCCCGGAAATCGTCCGCACGATGAGCGACATGGAGAGCCCACGGATCGCCCCTGCCCCGAAGGTCCGCCGCGCGACGGCCGACGACGTGGAGGCCCTCGTACGGCTCCGAGCCCTGATGCTGGCCGAGATGGGGATGGCGGTCGGGCCCGAGGACGCGCCCTGGCGGGGAACCGCCACCCGGTGGTTCGCCGAACGGCTGCCGATGGAAGCCGTGTTCGCCGCCTTCGTGGTGGACGACCCGGAGTTGGGTGTGGTCAGTAGCGCGGTCGGCAGCTGTGAGCACCGCGCCCCCGGGCCCAACAGCCCCAGCGGCGTGAGCGGCCACCTCTTCAACGTCAGTACCGAACCGGTCGCCCGCCGCAAGGGGTACGCCCGCGCCTGTACCGAGGAGGCGCTGCGCTGGTTCGCCGAGGAGACCGAAGTGACCCTGGTCGGCCTCAACGCGACACCGGACGGGGTCCGCATCTACGAGGCTCTCGGCTTCGGGGCCCCGCGCTACCCGGCCCTGCAGATCCGGCTCGGCTCCTCGTAGTCCCCGGCGTTTTCGTCCCCAACGTTGCCGTTTCCGGGGTTGTCGTTCCCGGGTTGTCGTCCTGGGTTGCCGTCCCTGGGCTTTTCGAGGCCAACGCGGCGTCTGCGGCTCCATGTTCGGGGGCATAAGCCGTCCATGGCATCGAAGAGGCATGTGGCTCTGGCTCCCCGTGCGCTGCGACAGTTGCGGCGCGTGCGCTCCGTCTACCTGGCGGGTGCGCTGCTCTCCCTCCTCGGACTCCTGACGCAGGGGGAGGGATCGGCGCCGCGGCAGACGGCGATCGCGGGGGTGCTCCTCGTGGTGTTCGTCCTGTTGCTGGGCGTGACACTGACGCAGCTCTGGCGACACGGACGAACCGCCCACTGCGGCACCGCCCGGAAGCTGACGCGCTCCGCCTGAGGACTCCCGGGTTCGGAGTGAGAACCGGGCGGGCCGCCCGAGACCCTGCGGCCCGCCCCACTGGTGTGCGCGGGGACCGGCGGTACGACCCGCGTGCGGCGCCACGGCCGGGTGCCCTGCCTTGCCGCGCGCCACGAACCGGCCCCCCGCAGGCGGTGTGCGCCCGCCGGGCCGTCCCAGCGCGTCAGACGCGCTCGCGGGGCGCGTCTCCGCCGCTGCCGAGGCGCTCGGGACCGGCCTCGGGGGTGTCCTTCTCGCCGGCCTTCTCCTCGCCGGCCCCCTTCTCGTCGGCCTTCTTCTCGCCGGCCCCCTTCTCGTCGGCCTTCTCCTCGCCGGCCCCCTTCTCGTCGGCCTTCTTCTCGCCGGCCCTCTCCTCGCCGGCCCTCTCCTCGTCGGTACCGGTCTCGCCGTTCTTCCTGTCGAGGTACGCCGTGATCGGCGTGGCCGACGCGCCGTGCAGCACGACCGAGACGAGCACGGTGAAGACCACGACGGCCCACAACTCGTCCTCCCAGCGCCCGAAGTCTCCCCGGCCGCAGGCGTAGGCGAGATAGAAGAACGAGCCGATGCCCCGGATGCCGAGGAACGAGGTGACCAGCCGTTCCTTGCGCGAGGCGGGGCCCCGCAGCAACGCGACCCACGAGGTCAGCGGCCGTATCAGCAGATGGAGCAGCAGCCCCGTCGCCGCACCCTGCCAGGTGAGGTGGGACAGGGCGCCCGTCGCGATGAAGGCGCCCGTCGCGAAGAGGAGCACCGCCATCAGCAGCCGCTCCATCTGCTCGATGAACTCGTGCAGCACCCGGTGGTACTCGTGCCCCCGTTCGCGGCTGCGCAGGGTGCAGGCGGCCGCGAAGACCGCGAGGAACCCGTAGCCGTGCAGCGATTCGGCGAGGCCGTAGGAGGTGAGGGTCACCGCCAGCGCCACGAACCCCTCGCCGTGCTCGGCGAGTCGCAGCGGCTTCGCACCGGCGTGGAAGAGGACGCGTCCCAGCAACAGGCCCGTCCCCACTCCCACCGCCACCCCGACCGAGAGCCTGACGAGCACGTCGCTCCACGCCCAGTGCACGATCCAGCCGGTGGACGAGACCTGGCCCGCCGCTCCGAGGGCGAGCGCACCGAGGACGAACGGGAACGCGAGCCCGTCGTTGAGCCCTGCCTCGCTCGTCAGGGCGAAGCGCACCTCGTCCTCGTCGTACTCGTCGTCCGTCGGCTCGCCCACCCGTACCTCGGAGGCGAGCACCGGGTCCGTGGGGGCCAGCACCGCCGCGAGCAGCAGCGCGACGTGCGGCGGCCAGTCCAGCAGCAGGAAGGCCACCAGCGCGGTGGCACCGATGGCGATCGGCATCGCCACGCCGAGCAGACGCCACGTCGAGCGCCAAGTCCTCCGTCCGAACGGGCGGTTGATCGCGAGTCCCGCACCCATCAGGGACGCGATCACGCAGAGTTCGGTGAGGTGCTCCGCCCAGTCCCGGTGCTCCGTCGGGTCCACCTGTGGCAGGGGGAGGGGCAGCGGCAGGGCGTACACGATCAGGCCGGAGGCGAGGAACACCATGGGAGGGGAGACGGGCCGGCGCGACAGCAGCCGGGGGAGCACCGCGGCGAGCAGTGCCCCCAAGCCCAGACACCCGTACACCGCACCAGTGGTTGTGATGGCCACGTCCGGCCGCTCCGTCCTGTAGATCGGGCTGATCTGCGCCGTCTACCCCCGGGCGGAGCGTGTAGCGGTGGGGGCGCAGTCCCGAAACGCGGTCGGGGTCCCCGTGCGCCGGTGCGATGTCCCCGGCTCCCGGCAGCGCAACGGGGGTGAGAGGCAAGGGCCGGTGGGCGGACCGGGATGCTGGACGCATGACGAACCCCGCCCCGCCCCGGCCACCGCCACCCTCCCCGCGATCCGCTTTCGTTTCGAACTGACGCCGTGGGAGGAGATCGCACCCTGGGGCCCGGAGCACCCCGTACGGCATTGGTTCCGAGTTGCGGGAAGACGGCGGTCCACCGCATCCGTACGTGGACTACTACGTCGCCCGGCTCTGGGAAGCACTTGCTCGCGAGCGTGTCGGACCCGATGGAACGGGTGCCGGGTGACTTGGTCGCCTCGCCACCGACCCCGCGCGTACACGGGCGACGCCGCGCGCAGCCTGCTGTTCGGTGCGGGCGTCCACCAGACCGTCTCTGCGAAGACGGGCAACAATCCCCGGCTGGAGGTGGACGTGGAGAGCCGCTCCGTGAACCGCAAGATCAAGGCGAGTATCCGCCCGCTCGTCATGCCCTGACGGCTCCGGCTCGGACTCCGGCTCCGGCGCAAGCTGCGGTTCTGGTGGTTCCGGCCCGGACTTCGGTTCCGAATCGAATGGACGTTCCGCTCCGGGAGGGCGTACGTTCCCTCTGCTCGCTCGAAGCGGGCCACATTCTCTTTCATCCGTCCGGGGGGACTCTGTCATGTCCGATGTCGCATTTCCCGAGCAGCAAGCCTGGCCCAGTGCCCCGGCGTCCCCGGTGCCCCGCGCTCCGGAGGGTCTGCTGAAGGCCGTCGTCGCCCTGCTGGGCCTGGTGGCGCTCGCCGACCTCTTCGCCGTGTACGCCGATCTGAACCTCGCGAATCTGATCGGTGACGACGCGAACTTCGTCGCCACCCCCGTCGGGGACCTCGAAGCGGCCGAGAACCTCTACGGCTTCGCCGCGACGCTCTGGTTCACCCCGTACATCGCCTGCGTGGTGGTCTTCCTCGTCTGGTTCTTCCGGATGCGAAAGTACATCGGAGCACTGGCGCAGGACGCCTTCGAACGGGGCGCCGGCTGGGCGATCGGCTCGTGGTTCATACCGATCGGGGCGCTGTGGATGCCCGTCCGCATCGCTCTCCAGATGTGGAACGCCGCCACCCGGACCTGGAGTGCCGAACCGGCACGCTACCCGTCCGCCTGGCCGGTGAGGCTGTGGTGGAGCCTCTTCATCCTCACGACGCTCGCCGGACGGTTCACGAGCGGTCGGTACAACGCCGCCGAATCGCTCACGGAGATCAGGGCCGCCGTCCTCCAGACCGCGGTGAGCGACGGCCTGGACATCCTCGCGGCCGGGGCCGCGGCGTACTTCGCCATACGCCTGACCGCCCTGCACCGCCGCCCGGCCCCGGAGCCCGGCTACTCCGCCCTGGTCCAGCCGGGCTTCCCCGCCGCCCCCTGACGCACTTGCCGGGAGGGATCCCGTGCCGGTCGCGCCAAACCGTTCCTCAAGTCGGTCGAGCCGGTCGAGCCGGTCGAGCCGGTCCGGCCGGGTGCCCCGCGCCCCGTCCTGTCCCGCCCCGTCCGCGCGAGGCTCACCGATGAGGCAGAGAGATCCCCGCCACATGCGCGACCGGACGGCCGGAGGACCCGTCGTGGCGGTCCCGGCGTCCGCGGCCTGCTCCGGGCGCTGGTCGGGCGGGGCGTGGTGTCCGCGTCGGATGCCCGGCCGTTCGACGTGCCCCGGCCCGGCATGAGACACCGGCGCGTCAGGCACATTGAATCCGTGTTTCCATGGTCGGGACAGCCAGGCCGGGACCGGGCAGCGCTCGCCGGCGGGGGCGCTGACGGTTTTCGTTCGCATCGGCTGGAGCACAGCATGATCCGAACGAGAGTCCGTGGGGCGGACGGGACCAGGGGGCTTGGTATGCCGAAGGCTGGAGGGGTGCAGGTGCCCCCGGAGCGGAAGTCGCTGAAGGGACGCCACTCCAGTGTGGTCTTCTCCGACGACCGGCAGTGGGCCGAACACCTCGGCGCCTTCGTCCGCGACGGGCTGGACAAGGGCGAGCAGGTGCAGTACTTCGCGGACACCACCGCCCCCGAACGGGTACTGCGTGTCCTCACCGACGCCGGCATCGACGCGGCGGGCGCCGTGGCGCGCGGACAGTTGTCCGTGTCGGTCGCCACGCAGTCGTATCTGGCCGGGTCCCACTTCGATCCCGACGCCATGATCGGGCTCTGGTTCGACGTGGCGGAAGCGGCCCGCGCCTCGGGATACCAGGGACTGCGCGCGATCGGTGAGATGTCCTGGGGAGCGAGGGACATCAACGGTGCCGACCGGCTGCTGGAGTACGAACTGCGCTTGCACCACGAGGTGTTCGCGCGGCTGCCGTTGACGGCCCGGTGCTTCTACGACCGCCGCCTGCTGTCCGAGGCGTACGTGGGTGTCCTCGCGAGCGCTCACGTGACGCACGAGGGGGAACCGTACGCCGAACCGGCTCTGCGGGTGGTCCCCCTGGAGGACCGGCTGGGCCTGGCGCTGTCCGGGTCGGCCGGATACGACACCCGGGACGTGGTCGCGGCCGCAGCCGCCGCCCTCTCGGCCTCGGCAGCTCAGCCGATGGAGCTGGACCTCGGGGCACTGCGTCACCTCGACGCGGCTTCCCTGGGCGTGCTGGCCGGCGCCGCGGCCCGGCGACCGGGCGGGACGCCACTGAAAATCCGGCAGGCCCCTCCTCCTCTGCGCCGACTACTGCGACTGTTCCCGGAGCTTGATTCCATGGTGGAGGTCGTGGACCGATGACAACCTACGGATCTCTTTCGACCGACCCCGGCCCCCAGGCCGCCTTCTACCATCCGGCACTGTTCTACGGGAGCAGGGCCGAGTACCTCGACGGAGTCGGGACCTTCGTCCAGGACGCCGTCGAGCGCGAGCACTCCGTCCTGGTGGCCGTACCCGGCCCCCAGCTCTCACTGCTGCGCGACTTCGTCGAGGGGGCGGACCGCGTCACGTGGGTGGACATGCGCCAGGCGGGACGTAATCCGGGACGCATCCTGTCGATGCTCCAGGAGTTCGCGGACAGTGCGCGGAAGGTCTGCACCCAGGCTTCCATCGTGGGAGAGCCGATCTGGGTCGGCCGCACGTCGGCGGAGGCACTGGAAGCCACTCGCCACGAAGCGTTGATCAACCTCGCTTTCACCGGGCGCCCCGTCAGCATCCTGTGCCCTTACGACACGGCCCTGCCCGAGGACGTACTGGCCCAGGCGTACCGCACCCACCCGGTGGTCGGCGAACCGGGGGCGTACCGCGCCAGCTCCGGCTACGCCGATCCGCACGAGGTCTGCCGCGACTGCGACACCCCGCTGGCCGAGCCGTCGGACGCCGTCGTCATCCCCTTCGACGAGGAGGGTCTGGCGCTCGTCCGTGACGAGGCCGACCGCTGGGCGGAGGCCGCCGGCCTGCCGCCGGTCCGGCGTACGGACTGGCTCCTCGCCATCAGCGAGGCAACCGGCAACTCGGTGCGCCACGGAGGCGGTCACGGAGTCCTGCGCATGTGGTGCGAGAACGGTGAACTCGTCGCGGAGATCCGCGACCGGGGGCTGCTGACCGACCCCCTCACGGGCCGCCGCAGGCCCGATCCCCGGGCGACGACCGGTGGCCGAGGCGTGTGGATCATGCATCAGCTGTGCGATCTGGTCGAGATCCGCGCGGGCGCTCAGGGACTCGTCCTCCGGCTCCACATGGGACGGGAGTGAGCCGGGCCGTCCGTCCGACGCTCCGCCCACACGACGGTCCGTCCCCACGACGGTCCGTCCCCACCGGGTTCCGGCCCCGCGCCACCCGGCTCTCATCGAGGCCCCGCCGCCCGGCGGAGCGCCGCGAGGACCTCCCGATTGCTCACACCCTTGAGGACGTACTCACGAACGCCGACGCTCAGCATCTGCTCGGCGGAGCCCTTGTCGTCGTACGCGGAGAACGCCACGATCCGGCTGCCGGGTGAACAGATTGCTATGTCCCTGGCCACCGAGGGGCCTCCGCCGGGGAAGCGCACGTCCAGGACCACGACGTCGGGCCGGTGCTGTCGCGCGAGGTGAAGAGCTCGGGCCCCGTCTCGCGCGGTGCCCACGACCCGCATGTCGGGCTGGGCCCGCACGACGTCGCCCAGGATCTCCAGAATCATCTGGTTGTCATCGCACAGAAGGACGCTGAGCCGCGGCTCCGGGAGCCCGTCCGGTGTCACGGCGGTCACGGCCCACCGTCCGGCGATGCCGCGAGCGGCAGGGGGTTGGGCACCCAGAACTCGACTGTCGTCCCCGTACCCGGGCGGCTGTGCAGGGACCACCAGCCTCCCGCCGTCTCGGCCCGCTCCCGCATCTCGACGACCCCGAAGTGGTCGCGGGCGCCGTCCTGCGACATCGGTGCGCCGGTACCGTCGTCCGCGACCCGCGTCAGAATGCCCCCGTCGGCCGGCGAGAGGCGCAGGTCGACCCTGCTCGCACGCGCGTGCTTGCGCACGTTCAGCAGCGCTTCCTGGACGATGCGGAAGATGGTGATGGCCGTCTCCGGCGTGGGCTCACGCTCCAACAGGTGCTCGAACGAGTAAGCCATTCCCCACGAGATGCCCACGACGTCGTCCAAGTGGCTGGAGAGCCCTTCGACCAGCCCGTGACGGTCGATCCCGGGCGGATGCAGCCGGAAGGTCAGGCTGCGGAGGCGACCGATCGCCTCCCGCACCGACGCGTCGAGACGGAGCAGCTCCGCGGAGTGCGGCTCGGCAACCTGATCGGCCAGCAGTTCGAGCCGCATGCCCACAGCGACCATGGCCTGGATGGAGTCGTCATGGACGTCCCAGGCGATGCGGCGCCGCTCCGCCTCCTGCGCCTGGACCAGGTGATCGAACAGCCGCCTCCGCTCGACGAGAGCATGCTGCGCAGCCCGCCGTTCGGACATGTCACGGGTGACCTTGCCGAATCCCTGCAGCACACCGTTCTCGTCCCACAGGGCGGTGATGACCACGTTCGCCCAGAACCGGGAGCCGTCCTGGCGGACGCGCCAGCCCTCGTCCTCCAGCCGGCCTTCGGCGACGGCGGTCTCGAGCTCCCACTGGGGCTTGCCGGAGGACTGGTCCTCGGGCGGATAGAAAACCGAGAAGTGCTGCCCGAGGATGTCCGCCGCCGCGTACCCCTTGATCCGTTCCGCACCGGCGTTCCAACTGATGACGTAGCCCTGCGGGTCGAGCATGAAGATGCCGTAGTCCAGCACCCCCTGGACCAGCAGGGTGAACGCTTCTTCCGACAGCGGAGTCGCCTGCTTCCGCGCCCACTGCTGCTGTCCCGGCTCCGGCGTCATGCGAGGAGACCCTCGCGCCGCGCGATCGCCACCGCTTCCAACTGGGATCGTGCTCCTAGTTTCTGCAGCACCCGCTGGACGTGGTTGCGCCCCGTGTTGAGAGCGACCCCCAGGTGTTCGCTGATCTCCGCGGTGGTGCGGCCTTCGGCCAGCAGGCCGAGAGCTTCCCGCTCCCGGGGAGTGAGATCCGCGCCGGGCGCCGGTGTCCGGCCGGTCAGCCGCTGCAGCACGTCGCCCAGGACGTCCTGGCTGAACACCATCTCGCCCGCCGCCACCCGGCGAACGGCATCCTCCAGCTCCCGCAGACCGTGGGCCTTCAGGATCAGGCCGGACCCGCCCCTCTCCGCGACGCGCGCAGCGACGGACCCGCTCCCTTCCGCCGCCAGGATGAGCACCCGCACGCCCGGGAGCAGGGCCAGCAGATCGGCGATGGCGGTGACCCCGTCACCGTCGGGCAGGCGTCGGTCCATCAGTACGACGTCCGGCTCGCACCGCACCGCGTCGGCCAGTGCCGACGCCACCGACGCCGCGCGCGCCACGACCCGCAGATCGGGTGAGCGCTCCAGCGCGAGGCATATCGCCTCGGCCACCATGTCGTGGTCCTCGACCAACAGGATTCTGACCGGTCGGCGGTCCGTGGGCGGGGCGGTCATCGGTGCGTCCTTGCAGGTGGCGGATACCAGCATCATGTCAGCAGGTGCTGGGACTGCTGCTCCGCAGTGGCCGTAGCCGCCTCACGGGAGGGAGCAGCCGCTCCCACGGCGCGACGACGGAACGACTCCGCGTACGGGGGTGTGTCCCGACCGGTGAGGAACTGGTCGGTCGGGCACTGGTCGGTCGGGCACTGTTCGGTGGGGACCTGGCCGGTGGGGACCTGGCCGGTGAGGAACCGGTCGACCCCGATCAAGGAGAGCAGGCGCGCTACCTGCGTCCCGGCCCCGACCCCTTCCACGACGAAGTCCGCGCCCACCCGAAGAGCGGAGGTCCGCGCCCCGAGCAGGGCGCTCAGGCCCGCGCAGTCACAGAAGGAGACGCCCGTCATGTCGAGGCGGAGCCGTGTCGGTGCTGCGCCCAGACAGTCGGAGACCGCGCTCCGGAGACGGGGGGCTGTATCCATGTCGAGTTCACCGACGAGGGTCACGCGTGCGATTCCCGAACGGACTGTCGTGTGTGACCGGAACGGCGTAACGGGCAGAGCCTCCCGGCCCTCTCCCTGCGTACGTGCGGCACGTGCCTCTGCGTGGGATTCCATGAGCTCTCCGTGGACCCTCCGTTGGCGGTGACCGATTTTTCCATAGTGCGAGAGCATCAGCTTGATCCTAGTGAATCTGCACTAGACGCGGAAGTCAACACCGGAGGCGCGGTCGCGAGGCCGGTGGGCGGACGTGGAGGCGACGGCCGGAGTCCGGGTGCGGTGGGTACGGGATCCTTCTTTCGACGAAGGCAGGAGCACGATCCGCACCGGAGCATTCCTGTTCCCCTCAGTGGATCCCTTCCATGGTTCCCTCCGATGGATCGGAATGGCCGACGTCTGAAGCCCTCGCGTCGGCGGCCTGACCTGGGCAACCACGGTTCAGGTGCACGCAGAGAACAGTTAGAGTTCACTGACGGACAAGTTTTGGCCACCAGTACATCGCCTCCCTGGAGTCGCTGGACGGTCATCGGGTCGCCGGGACTTCCCTGACGCGCCGGGAACGCGACGCAGCGTCCCCCAAGGCTGCGGCCCCAAGATCGCGGCCACCTGCCGGCATGGGCGGAGACCGGGTCCGACGGACGAGTGCAGGAGGAATGGGGCACAAGTGGCAAGGTTGGGCGGTCCGCTGTCCCGTAGCGGTCTGCGCGGCCGAGAGACCGAACTCGAAGAACTCGAGGCGCTGATCGACTCCGTGGTCCGCACCGGGAGCGGCGGTCTGGCCCTCATCCAGGGCGAACCGGGCATCGGCAAGACCACACTGCTCGCCGAGGTGGTCTCCCAGGCCACGGCAGCGGGATTCTCGGTCGGCGTCGGCAAAGCGGACGAGTTGCATCACATCGTGCCGCTCTCGTCGTTGGCGGCCAGCGTCCTGCAGGGAGATCAGCCACTGCTGTCCGGCGACGACTTCGCCGATCTGGCCCGCAACCACGATCAGCGGATCTGGCTGGTGGAGCGCCTGGCAGAGGCGATCGAAACGAGAGCCGACAGCGTGCCGGTACTCATCAGCCTGGACGACGTGCAGTGGGCGGACTCGCTGAGCCGATTCGCCCTGCAACAGCTACCGGCACGCCTGCGTACCTCGCCCGTACTGTGGGTGCTGACCAGCCGACGCGAGCCCAGCGGCCCGGCGGAAGAGATCATCGCGGCCGCGCCCGTCGACCTGCCGACGGT
Organism: Streptomyces sp. NPDC005576; assembly: GCF_042871745.1. Taxonomy (NCBI): domain Bacteria; kingdom Bacillati; phylum Actinomycetota; class Actinomycetes; order Kitasatosporales; family Streptomycetaceae; genus Streptomyces; species Streptomyces sp. NPDC005576. Next base: position 344,477 of record NZ_JBIAJC010000003.1, read on the forward strand.
CACCGTCTCCTTGGGGCCCCTGTCCGGTGCGGACATCGCTCGACTGGCCGGTGACACCCTGGGCGCCGCCGTGGACGCACGCGTGCGGGAACTGCTCGACGGTGCGGGCGGTAACCCGTTCCTGGCTGTCGAGATGCTCGCGGGGCTGCGGACCGCGGAGACCTCCGACGACCCCGTGCCTCCGGGGCTCGTGGTGGGTGTGCGCGGCAGACTCAGGTCCCTGCAGCCCGACACCCTGCGTTTCCTCCAGATGGGAGCGGTACTGGGACGCCGGTTCGCCTTCCACGACGCTGCCGCGCTCTGCGGCCGGTCGGCCGCCACATTGATCGAGGCACTCGAGGAAGCCGTGCGCGCCGGACTCCTGGACGACGACGGTGATCATCTGGTCTTCCGGCACGATCTGCTGCGCCAGGCGGTCTACGTCGACATCCCGCCCTCGGCCCGGAAGGCTCTGCACCGGGAGGCTGCCCGCCACATCGTCGGCGCGGGCCACCAGCCGATCGACGCCGTGCCGCACGTCCTCAGGGGAGCCCTGCCCGGGGACGAGGAGGCCGTGGAGCTGCTGCGGCAAGCGGCCGACGCCGTGCTGCCGGTCACGCCCGGCCTCGCCGCCGACCTGATGACGCGCGCACTGGAGCTTGTGCCGTCAGCACATCCGCTGCGGTTCGCCGTGGGTGAGCAGGCGATCTTCTGCCTGACGCGGGCCGGCCGGAACAGAGAGGCCCTGGAAACGGGCGACCGGCTACTGGCCGGCCGGCCACCCCTGGAAGCGTTCAGCCGACTGCAGGCCGCCCTGGGCGGCACGCTCTGGAACATGGACCTCACCGGCGAATTGCGTCGGAGGGTCGAGGCCGCTCTTGCCACGGGAGGCGCCGCCCCGGAGATCGGGGCGAGGCTGGCCGGCCTCCGCACCCTGGCCATGTCCCGGGAGCCCGATCTGGTCACGGCGCGTGAAGCCGGCGAGGCCGCGCTGCGTGCGGTCACCGCCGTCGGTGACCGGGAGGCACACGTCCTGGCCCTCTCCGGGCTCGGAGAGATCGCGCAGAACGCAGGGGAGAACGCGGTCGCGCTGGAGCGCTTCGCCGCGCTGAGCGCCATCGATTCCGCCTTCCTCCCCGAAGAGATCGTCGCGCACCTGCACGTCGACGACTTCGCGTCCGGTGAACGGCTCGTCCGGCAAGCGACGGACGCCGGGACGAGCCGCCCGGCAATGCTGCTGTGGGCCCAGGGACAGTACGACCTGGGACTTGGCCGGCTCGACGACCTCGACGCCGACCTCGTGACCATGGAGCGGCTGGAAGACGAGGTGCGGGTGTCCGTCCAGCAGGTGAACGGCCGCGTGATCCGTTCCCGGATCGCACTGATGCGCGGTGACCGCGAAGGGGCGAGGGAACACCTGGAGGCGGCCCGGGAACGGCTGGCGGCCAAACCGAGTCCGGGCAACACAGCCGCCGTGCGTTTCCTGGAGGCGGTCCACGCCGGGGCCGACGGGGACATCGGCCTCGCCGTCGAAAAGATCCGGCACGTGCAGCGGGAAGCTCCCTTCATGCGCTGGCGGCTTCTGCGCAACTGGGTCGATTCCGCGGTACGGATGGCCCTGCGGGGCGGGGCGCACGAGCTCGCCGCGCACTTGGCCGAACAGGCCGAGGCCCACGCCGAGCGCAACCCCGCCGTGCCGACCGCCACCGGCATCGCGGCGCAAGCCGCCGGGCTGGTGAAGAGCGATGTGGCTGAGCTCGAGCGCTCCGTGCAGCTTCTCGGCGCAGGTCCCCGCCCGCTGGCCCGGGCCGCCGCGTACGCGGATCTCGGACAGGCGCTCCTGACAGCAGGCCGGAGACATCAGGCGGTGAGCGCACTGACGCAGGCCCGTGACGAGTTCGCCGAGGTGGGTGCTCACGCCGAAGCGGCGCGTGTGCAGCATGCTCTGCACAGCGTGGGGGCGGGCAGTCGCCGGGAAGCGACCGCGGAGCGCCCCGTTGCCGGATGGGGGGCCCTGACGCTCTCGGAGGAGAAGATCGCGCGTCTTGTGGCCGAGGGGCACACCAATCGGTCGGCCGCGGACCTGCTCGTGGTCTCCCCCCACACGGTCAATACCCACCTGACGTCCGTCTTCCGCAAGCTGTCGATCAATTCCCGGGTGCAGCTCGCCAACCTGGTCATGGCCCTGCCCGACGACTGAGGGGCCGCGTTGGTACGTTCACGCGATGCCCCGCCCCACCTCGACGCGCTTGGCTGGGCCGTTCCCCCACCCAGTCGGAGGTCACCGGCATGTACGCGTCCCGCTTCGCACCGCCGACCATCGTGCTCGTGCACGGTGCGTTCTCGGATGCCTCGTCGTGGGCGGCGGTCATCAGACTCCTCCAGGCCGCCGGACTGACCGTGCGCGCCCCGGCGAACCCACTGCGGGGTCTGGCGCACGACGCCGCGTACATCGGGAGTACGGTGCGTGCCCTGGACGTCCCCGTCGTGCTGGTCGGCCACGGCTACGGTGGCTCGGTCATCACCCAGGCCGCCGCCGACGCCGACAACGTCGTGGCACTGTGCTTCGTCGCGGCGTTCGGTCTTGACGCGGGCGAATGCGTTCTGGACGTCATGAACCGCTTCGCCCCCACTCCCATGGCCGACGCGACCTTCACCACCCCTGTGCCCACCGGGATGCCGGGCGGCCCGGAGCACGAGCTGTACATCCGGAGGGAACGATTCGCGCAGGTGTACGCCGCCGACCTTCCACCCAGCCTCGGAGAGGTGCTCTCGGTGACGCAACGCCCGATCACCTGCACCGCGCTGACCAGCAGATCGGGCGCGCCGGTGTGGGCGTCGAAACCGTCCTGGTACGGCATCGCGACCGCCGACCGGATGCTCAGCCCCGCCGCTCAGCGTTTCATGGCGCAACGCATGGCGGCCACCGAGCACGTGCTGGACGGTTCCCACGCGGTCGCGCTGTCGCAGCCCGACGGCGTGGCGGCGATGATCCGCGAAGCGTCCTGGCAGGGGCAGCGACCGTAGCGACAACGAGCTGCACGAGGCCGGGCTCCTGGGCGGGTGGGTACCCTTCCGACGGCCTCCCGGCAAAGGGCCGACCCGGGTGCGTACGATTTACGCGAACGGAAGACGATTCAGGCCACTTCCACGGCCTACCGAGGGCCGCCGGTCCTCGCCGGTCCGCGACATCCACCTCCACCACAGACATCACTCGGTAAGGCGCCCGCATGTTCTCATCAGCCCGACGACCGCCCCGGCGCATGGCCGTCCGCTGGGCCGGGGCCATGGCGCTGGCACTGGCCATCACCGGGTGTGTCGATGGAACCGGTGCCGGACCCGACCGGGGCAAGGCCGACTCCATCTCGGTGCTCGACTACTACACCGACGAACCCGAGCACACCCAGTGGAACGAGGTGCTCGCTGCTTGCGGCAGGAGGGCCGGTGTCAGGGTCGAGCACATGAGCGTTCCGCCGGCGTCGCTCGTCCCCAGGGTCCTGCGACAGGCATCCTCACGGACCCTCCCCGACCTGTTGATGCTGGACAACCCCGACCTGCAGCAGATCGCGCAGACCGGCGCCCTGACTCCGCTGGACCGGTACGCCATCGACACCAGCGGCTTCGCCGAGGGAATCCTGTCCGCGGGCACTTACCAGGGAAAGGTCTACGGGCTGGCCCCCTACGTGAGTACGGTCGCCCTCTTCTACAACAAGGACATGCTCGCCGAGGCCGGCGTCGCCGTACCCAGAACCTGGGCCGAACTCAAGGCCGCGGCGGCGCGCCTGACCGGCCCGGGGCGTTACGGCATCGCGGTCGACGCGAGCGCCACTTTCGAGAGCACGTGGCAGTTCCTGCCCTTTCTGTGGTCCAACGGCGGACACGAGAACCAGTTGGACTCCCCCCGGGCCGCCCAGGCGCTCCAGCTGTGGGTGGACCTCGTGAAGAGCGGATCCATGTCGAAGTCGGTGCTGAACTGGACGCAGGCCGACGTCCACGACCAGTTCGCCGCCAAGAGGACGGCCATGATGATCAACGGCCCCTGGCGGATTCCGGAGCTGAACAAGGACGAGAACCTGCACTGGGGAGTGGCCCCGGTGCCCGTGCCCCGGGCGGGACAGACCCTGGTCACGCCACTCGGCGGTGAGGTGTGGACAGTCCCGCAGACGTCTTCCGAGGCTCGGCAGGAGAAGGCCGCCCAGGTCCTCGCCTGCCTGAACGAGTCCCCGAACATGCTCACCCTGGCCGAGCAGCACTTCACCGTGCCCTCCCGCGCGGCGGTAGCCGCCCGGTACGCCGCGCGGAACCCGTCCATGACGGTCTTCGCCGAGAGCGTGAGAACAGCGCGCGTCCGGACCGGCGTACTCGGCGTCAGGTGGCCCAGAGCGGCGACCGGCATCTACACCGCCATCCAGTCGGCGCTGGCGGGGGAGCAGACACCGGACGAAGCCCTCAGGGACGCACAGCACGTCGCGACCAGCGACTGAGCCGTCCCCACCCCTGGAGCACGGTCATGGGCATCCGTCCTTGGCCGCCCGCTGCTCGTCCTCCCTCGGCTACGTCGCTGATCTAGCGGGTTCACGCGATGTGCCGCCCCAGGGTCGGCTGGCACGGTGTTGCAGTAGGCACAACACCGGTCGAAGGGCAGAGAGCATGGCGCCGTACGTCGAGGAGGGGAGCGCCCCGGGCAGCTTCCACACCACTGATTCACTGCCCACCCAAGAGAGGCGGCCGTACTGGCGTGAGGCCCTGTCCCAGACTTTCGGTGCCGTGAACATGACCGTCCCCGACGAGGTGTACTCCGGAGCGATCCGCGCAACACCGCTGGGCCGGCTCCAGGCCGTCACGGTGGACGGCGACGGCCTCTCCGCCGTGCGCACGCGCCAACTCGTCAGCCAGGACGACCAGATCGACTACGTCGTCGTCAAGTTGCTCGAAAAAGGAGTGGGCCGCCTGGAACAGGATGGCCGTGAAGCGCTCCTCGGCGTCGGGGACATCTTCCTGTACGACATGGCGCGCCCCCTCACGTTGCACCTTCCCCAGCCCTTCCGGACCAAGTCCCTCGTTCTGCCGAGAGATCTCCTCGGCCTGGGGGAGTCCGACATGGCGCGGATCACCGCCTGCCCACTCGGCCCCGGCACATCACTCGGCGGTCTGCTCTCCCCCTTTCTGGCCGGGCTCGTGGACGGGGCCGGCAACTACCAGCCCCACACCAACGAGTTGATGGCCCGCAACGTCGTGGACCTGGTCGGTGTGCTGGCCGGCGAGGTCCTCGGGCGGTCGGCGGCGGACACGCCGGGCGGGAACCGGGCACTGGTGCTCCGGATCCAGGCCTTCATCGACTCTCATCTCGCCGACCCCGATCTGACCCCGCAGGCGATCGCCCAGGCCCATCACATATCCCTGCGCTACCTGCACAAGCTGTTCGAGAGCGAGGACGTCACGGTCGGCCGGTGGACCCAGCGGCGTCGTCTGGAGGAGTGCCGCCGTGACCTGGGAATCCACGGAAACGTCACGATCGCCGCGGTCGCGCACCGATGGGGATTCACCAGCGCCGCCCACTTCAGCCGGGTGTTCCGGCTCAACTACGGCATGACCCCCCGCGAATGGCGCGCTACTCGGCGCAGCGAGTCCCGTCATCCGCATGACTCACCGCTGTACGAAACCGACGAGCGCTTCGCTCTCGTACGGTGATCCGTTCAGCCGCGAGAAGGGGCATCGGCAGCCGACATCACCGCGCATGGTGCACCGCATCCGACGCCGCGCACTGATCCACCACACATGACGGAACTGCCCCCGTCGGCCAGGACCGTCTCGTCGGCGGTGTCCATCCCCGCCGTCCGGAGCACCGCCCGGCAGCACTCTCCCTTTCGCGCGCGGGCGCGCGGAGCAGTACCGCCATCGACGCGATCTCCGCGTAACAACGGCGAGTCGGCAGACCCCCTGGAGCGCGGCCGGGTAGCCCGCCGCGAGGCCCAAAGTCCCGGAGAAGAGAAGTCCCGGAGATGCCGCCGCATCCGTGGCCACGAACGGAGGACCGGCCGCATTTCCCGAATTCCGGCCAGTGCACAGGAAATGGTCTGTGAGTGCACTCGCGGGTTGTCCCGCCGGGGGAGATCGACGTGCGGGTTTCCAGTAGGTCGGTACCGCCGCCCGGGAGGGTTGCGACTGCCGCAGCCTCCTTCGATCAGCGGCGGCGATTGTGTGCTGCTGTTTCCAATTCCGCTGGTCAGCACGGCCTTTGCCGGCGTGGACCGAGGGCCGGCGAGGGTGTGGCGCTTGCTGGCCAGTCGCCTCTTGATGCCCGGTCGTTCAGTTGTCGGGTCGGGCATCGGACTTACTCCGTTGTCGAGTAACTCCGGCACCGGCAGCCCTTGGCGCGCGTGGGACGCCGCGCGGGTATCCGGCCGATCCGTAATGATTCAGGAGGCCTTGGGAAGGCCCCGACTCGTCACGACGATGAGCCGATCCGACACGCAGTCAACGGGATGGCGATCTGATGGAACTGAATCTCGAAGGGCGTACGGCGCTTGTGACCGGCTCGACGCAGGGCATCGGGGCGGCGATTGCTCTCGGGCTCGCCCGCGCCGGCGCCCGCGTCGGAATCAACGGGCGTGACCCCGGACGGGTTGAGGAGGCCATGGCAAAGGTGCAGAAGGAAGCGCCAGAGGCAGAACTGGTCGCCGTGCCCGCTGACCTCGGCACGGAGGAGGGCGCCGGCCGTGCCCTGGAGGTTCTGTCGGAGGTGGACATCCTGATCAACAACCTCGGCATCTTCGGCGCCAAGCCGGCTCTGGAGATCAGTGACGACGAGTGGCGGCGCTACTTCGAGATCAACGTCCTCGCCGCCGTCCGGCTCACCAAGCTGTACCTGCCGGGCATGATGACCCGGGGCTTCGGCCGCGTCCAGTACATGTCCAGCGAATCGGCCCTGGTCATCCCGAGCGAGATGATTCACTACGGCATGTCCAAGACGGCGTTGCTGGCCGTGAGCAGGGGGTTCGCCAAGGAAGCGGCGGGCACGGGCGTGACGGTCAACTCCGTCCTCGCCGGGCCGACCCATACGGGTGGCGTTGAGGACTTCGTTTACGATCTCGTGGGACGTGATCTGCCCTGGGACGAGGCAGAGCGCACCTTCATGCGCGAGTACCGTCCCCAGTCCCTGCTCCAGCGGCTGATCGAACCTGAGGAAGTCGCGAACCTCGTGGTCTATCTCAGCTCGGACAAGGCATCCGCCACGACGGGAGGGGCGGTGCGTGTCGACGGTGGCTATGTCGACTCGATCCTGCCCTGACCGACCTCCGCTGCCCCGTGTCGAACGTGAGTTTTGCTGAATGTGCGGTGGGGTGGTGTCACCACCTCACCGCGAAGGTGCCACTGGTGTTCCGATTCTGGGATTCCGTGTGGACGAGACGGTTTGCCTCTACGGGCGGACGGCGTGCGGCGAAGGCCGAGTTCGGGTCGCCGGTCCGGGGAGGTGTCGCGTCGTCGGCCTGGCGGTGCGCTTCCGCCTCCGGGTGCGACCACACGTAACTCTGCTTACGCACCGGCGTGCGCTCCAGCCAGGAGTCCGCGCGGTAGGGCCGCGCAGGTGTCGAGGGCCGGCCCGGGATCACCACGTCGCTCTCGATTGGGCCGACTGACACCGGTTGCCTGGCGGAGGCCGCCTGCTCCGTTCTTGGGCCGTCAGGCAAGCGATCCAGCTTGATAGTTGACGATTCAACAAACGTTTCGTAGATTGGCATCCAGGCCGCTGACGGGCGTGATTCGGTGGCCCAAAATGTGGATTGATTGATACAGAAAGATCTGAGGTACACCCATGACTCACCTGTTGCACATCGACTCCAGCGCTCGCGGCGAAGGCTCCGCGAGCCGTCAGCTGTCTGCCCAGTACGTTGAAGCGTGGAAGGCCGGCAATCCGCAAGGGACGGTCACCTACCGCGACCTCACCGTGGACACTCCTGCCTTCGTCTCCCCGGAGTGGATCACGGGTGTCTTCGGCCCGTCCGAGGCGGCGAACGAGGGCACCAAGGCCGCCCTGGAGGCGTCCGACCGTCTGATCCGCGAGATCGAAGCCGCGGACGTCCTGGTCCTGGGCGTGCCGATGTACAACTTCGGCGTCCCGGCCACCTTCAAGGCGTGGATCGACCAGGTCGTCAGGGGCGGGCGCACCTTTGCCTTCGGTGAGAACGGCCCCGAGGGGCTACTGAAGGACAAGAAGGCCGTCGTCCTGCGAGCGTCCGGCAGCGACTTCGACAACCCGGCCTTTGCCTCGATGGATTTCCATGCTCCGTACATCCGCGGTGTCCTCGGCTGGATCGGCATCACGGACGTTGAAGTCATCGCGGTCCACGGCTACACCCCGGAGCAGCTGGAAGCGGCCATTCGTCGGACCGATGGCGCTCTGGCTGCCTCCGCCTCGGCCGGGAACGCCGTTGTGGCTGTCTGATCCGACGGTCGTGCGCAGTGCTGGAGCGCGGCGTCGCTTCCGGCGGGCGGATCTGTCCGCCCCGGAGTGAGGGGCGCTGCCCCGGGGTGCCCCGTCGGTGTCGACCGTGCCGGCGGGGTGTTCCGCGTTGATGTTCGGTCGATGAGCTTGATGTGCGGGTGGTTCGGTGGCCGGTGGGGGTGTGCGTCCGAGTGGGCGCATGCCCCTTTCCGCGACTCCGCTGCTGCGGTTGGGGTGGTGAAGCAGCCGGTGAGGTGGCGGGCCTCCACCGTGGTGAAGCCGGCGGTCCGGAGCCACTTGGTGGCATCCAGGACCGTGTACTCGGAGCCGTCCTCGGTGTCGATGAGCATGTTCAGCGACAGCATGAGCCCGTAGGCGTTGTGGCGGCGCTCGTCGTCGATCACGGCGTCGTAGGCGATGAGGGCTCCGCCTTCGGGCAGCGGGTCCTAGACCTTCTTCAGGAGGAACTGGCGCTGTTCCAGGTTCCAGGTTCCCGTCGTGGAGGATCTGGCCTTACGACGTAGACGTCGACCTGGGGAAGAGCGTCGGTGAAGAAGTCACGGCCGTGGAAGGTGAGTCGCTCGCTCAGCCCGGTCGCGGCGACGAACGCCTCGAAAACCGGCTTCACGGGGGGCAGTTCGAAGACGGCTCCGGTCATGTGCGGGTGGGTACCCAGCACGGCGGCCGGAACGGCACCGAGGGCGCCGCCGAGGTCGATGACGTGGTGCCTGCTGCTCCAGCCGAAGTCGGCGGCCGGCGCAGCGGCCAGGGGGTGCTGACGCCGTTCATGCCGTTGAGGAAGTTGCTCCAGGCGACTGATCGGCAGGGCTGGTGCGGACGGCACCGGAGGGGACCGATCCGGAAATCCGCCGACGGCCGGAGGATCTCCGGCGGTGGCCGCTCCGGGGTGGCGTGCGGCTGTCCGCCGGCCTCGTCCGCGAGTTCCGGTCTCACGACAGCGTCACGGATCAGCCGATACGAAAAGGACGCTGGACCCTGGCGAGCACGGGCGCTGGGGCGTGTATGAAGTTGTTGCGCGTGCTCAGCCCCGCGACGTCGCGAGCCAACCCCATACAGGCTTTAACGCGCCGGATTCCCGCAGGTCCTCAATCGAGCGCGCGCATCGCCGTGGAGACGGCGTCCTCGACGAAGTCTCTGCCCATCCGCGCCTGGCCGACGACCCTGATGCCCTGGACGAACGTCGTCAGGAACCGAGCCAGTTCCTTCGGGTCCTTTCCGGCAGAGATCTCGCCCCGGACCCGCGCCCGCTCCAGGGCACCGGCGAGCAAGGAGTCGAAGTGCCCGAGCGCAGCGTTGACGCGGTCCGCCGCGACGGACTGGTTGCCGCACTGCGTGACCGTGTTGACCACCAGACAGCCGCGCGTGGGGTCGGCCAGGTCCCTCTCGATCAGGGAAACCAGCACCTTGCGGACGGCCGACCGGATCTCCGGCGTCTCGTCCAGGATCTTCTCCAGGTCGCCGTGCTGCAGCGAGACATAGCGTTCCAGGGAGCGGATGTAGAGCTGCTCCTTCGAGCCGAAGGCCGCGTAGAAGCTGCCACTGCCGATCGACAGCTCCTTCAGAAGGTCCTGCAAGGAGGTCTCGGCGTAGCCGCGGCGCCAGAACAGGTCCATGGCGCGGTCAACCGCCTGGTCGATGTCGAACTCCCTGATCCGTGCCACAGGGGCAGACTAGCCGCTTTCTGGATCAGTCGATCAAGCAGGGTCGCGGGCGCTCCCGCGAAGTGTCGTACGGGCGCAGCGGAGCTGCTCCGGACCCTCGGCGCCTTTGCACCGTCGCGATCCCCGCTGAACAGCCGGCACTGTGCGGCGGGAGCGTGCGGTCCGGCAACCGGGCCCGCACGTCACGCCGGAACCGTGAGACGCAGGTCCAGCACCGGGATGTCGACGTGACCGGCGCCGTCCGCGTACCAGCGCCAGTGCGCGTCCTGGGTTTCGCCGCAGACCAGTCCCGTCCAGCCCGCACCGCCCGGTCCGCACAGGGCGGCCAGCTCGGCCCTCTCCTCGGGGCCGGGCGGGCCCGCGACCACGACGAGCCCTTTGACCGGACGACGCGACGCGCCCGCGCTCACCGTTACGTGGGCGGCCAAAGGACTGGCCGCCGCCGTCGAGGGGAGCGCGGGCCGTTGCCGGAGGTTCGGCGGCACGGTGAGCGGCAGAGTGCCGGCCGGTCCGTGCAGCACGGTCACCGGTGTGTTCGGGCGGGTGCGGGCGATCTCCGCCAGCAGGTTCTGCACGACGTCACGGGCCACCGTCTTGTCGCCACCGACACTCAGGACACCGTCCAGTCGGCTGAGATCCACGAAGACGGGACGGCCCTCGGTATTCGTGCCCGCTCGCACCAGGAAGGCGTCGGCCGGGAGGGTCCGGGAGGCCGAGCCGCTCGCCCGTGTCGGAGCAGGGTCGGGGCGTCGCCAGCGTGTGGTGCCGATGCCCGACCACGGAGCGGCCGCCGTCTCGGACGCCGGCAGCCACACCGTCAGCCCGGCCTCTTCCACGCACACGGCGTGGACCGCCTTCGCGGGCTCGCGGTCCGTGGCGGCGAACTCGTCGAGCGTGCCGTACGCGCGCCGGACGGATTCCAGGTCCGTGTCGAACCAGCGGCTGGTGCTCCGCCGTCGCGCCTGACTACGGCGCCGGCGAACGGGCTCGTTCAGCCGGTGGACACCGCGCCGCACTGCCGTGTACCCGGCCCGCACCTTGCGTCGGCCCACGATGCTCGCGGTGATCAGTGCCAGCAGCACCGCGCCCAGCAGTGCGAGTGCGGCGGCCAAGGGGATGGTGAGCACGGTGTACTGCCCGCCCGGTGCCGGGGCGGGCGTCGAGCCGGGGCCGGGCGGTGCGGCGGCGCTGCCCCGGCCGCCGGCGTCCCGGGCCAGCTGCACAGCGGGGCCCGCGGCATCCTGCGGCAGCCGCAGGATCCAGCCCGGACGGAGCTGGTCATCGGGACTGTCGAGTGCCACCCCGTCCTTCTGGGCCAGACCGCGGTTCAACGTGAAGATCTCATCGGCCCGGCCCGGGTCACCCAGCGTGGCGCCGGCGATCGAACCCAGCGTGGCGAGCTGTCCGCCGGCCTGCGCGGGGTCCGGCACCACGAACACCTTGACCAGGTCGTCGTCGGGCGCCGCCTCCGCCGGGCGAGTCGTGCCGAAGGCCACCAGACACGCCGTCAGCAGCGCTGTCAGCGCACACAGCAGTGTGTGCGGGATGTGGTGTGCCGTGGCAGTCCCCGGCCGGTGCTCGGGCACCTTGCCCACGCCGTTGCTCATCGTGTCCGCCCATGGTCGTCCGGAACTTACTTGCATCGACTACACGGCGCCGCGAGGCAGAAACGTTCGAAGTCGGCAAAATTCGTTGAACCTTCCCGGAGCACGGCTCCGTGTATCTGTGGATCGCATGTCACAGGCACCGGACCGGGGGATCGAAATGGCACGTCGGCACTCGAGCCCCGAGGACTTCCAACTGCTTGGCATGGATGCGGACCCGACACCGGGCACCCCCGATCGCATCCAGGAGATCGAGAAGCGCTACCGGGACATCGGCGACGCCGCGGAGCGGGCGCAGAACATGGTGAAGAAAGACGGAGGAATAGCCAAGGGCACGGGTTCGGCGATGAGCCAGCTCACGGCGAAGATCGGTGACGATCTGCCGGACAAGCTGCTGACGACGAAGACGTCGTACCACGACGCGGCCGACGCCTACCGCGAATACATCCCCCGGCTGCAGGAGGCGCAGAGCACCTTCGACCGTGCCGTGGACCGGGCGCGAGCCGCCGCGCCCCAGGCGAACCAGACTCCTCGGCAGGTCGGTGCCGACCCGACCGACGAGGAGAGGGCACAGGCGCGCACGCTCCAGAACTCGATCGACGCGAGTCAGGCCGAGATGAGCGCGGCCAGGAGTCTGGCGGAGCAGGCGAAAACCATGCGCGAGAGTGCACAGCGCCGGTGCGCCGAAGTCCTGGACCGGGCCGCGGAGGAGGCGATCCCGGAGCGGAACGTGTTCCAGAAGATCGCCGACTTCTTCAAGGAATTTCCCTTCGTGCAGATCCTGCTGTCGATCCTGATCGCGGTGGTGGCGGTGTTCTTCCCGCTGGTCGGAGCGCTGCTCGGCGGTGCGCTGTTCTTGTTCAACCAAGTCGTGGCGAGTCAGACCGGCGGCGTCAAGGCAGGTGACTTCCTCACCGGTCTGCTCGGCATCGTCCCGGGTGGTGCGTTGCTCAAGCTCGGAGGCCGGGCGGTGCAGGCCATCAGTCCGGCTCTGACGTCCCTGGTGAAGAACTCCAGCCTGATCACCAAGTCCAACGGCTTCATAGGAAAGGTCGGCGAGACGCTGACCAACCACAAGGTCGTCGGAGCCTTTCTGCGTAGTCCCGTGGTCAAGACGGGAGCGGAGGTCACGGGCAACTTCCTGGGAAATTCCGCGATCGAGGCGGTGTCCAAGACCGCCAACCATGACCCAGTCACAGCGGCCGGTGTCTTCGCCGGAGCCGCGGCGGGTGCCGTGGCCGGGGGCCTGTTCAAGTCGGGAGTGGGTGCCATCGGAAAGGGGCGGGGCAACCCGCCGGTCGGGGAAGGCCAGAGTGGACGTTTCGGCGACACCACCGAACCCTCGATCAGCGCTCCGCCGGGGAAGCGGGCATCCGACCAACTGGGCAGCTTCTTCGAAGAGGGCGCCACCCTCGGTACGAAGATCGGGGTCGGAGTGGCCCAGGGGGGCGACCCCAAGGAAGTAGCGGCCGGTGAGATCGCCAACTCCGCCTCGAAGCTCGGCACCGGAGCGATCGGCAAAGCCGGTCTGGGCCACCACGTCGACAACCTCACCGACAGAATCCCGTTCAAGGGCGGCCCGCGGCCGGCGCCGGCTCCGTCCGACGTGACACCTCCGCCCCCTACACCCCCCCGGCCCGCGTCGCCGGTGGATGCCCGGCCTGTGACCCCGGTGGATGGGTCGCCCGCGTCGCCGGTGGACACCCGGCCCGCCACCCCGGTGGACCTGCCGCCTGGGTCGCCGGTGGACACCCGGCCCGCCACCCCGGTGGACCTGCCGCCTGGGTCGCCGGTGGACACTCGGCCCGCCACCCCGGTGGACCTGCCGCCTGGGTCGCCGGTGGATGCCCGGCCCGCCACCCCGGTGGACCTGCCGCCTGGGTCGCCGGTGGATGCCCGGCCCGTGACACCGCCGGTGGATGGGTCGCCGGGGTCGCCGGTGGACACTCGGCCCGCCACCCCGGTGGATGGGTCGCCGGGGTCGCCGGTGGACACCCGGCCCGCCACCCCGGTGGACACTCGGCCCGCCACCCCGGTGGATGGGTCGCCTGGGTCGCCGGTGGACACCCGGCCCGCCACCCCGGTGGACCTGCCGCCTGGGTCGCCGGTGGACACTCGGCCCGCCACCCCGGTGGATGGGTCGCCGGGGTCGCCGGTGGACACCCGGCCCGCCACCCCGGCGGACCTGCCGCCTGGGTCGCCGGTGGACACCCGGCCCGCCACCCCCGTGGACCTGCCACCTGCTTCGCCGGTGGATGCCCGGCCCGTGACACCGCCGGTGCCGGCGAACCCTGCCGACATCCCCCTTCCGCCATCACCCACTCTCCCGGACACACCCCCGGCACGACCCGACTCCCCGCCACCCGCGGCCTAAGGGCTGTCCCGACCAGCCCCTCCGGGCCAACAGCACCCGGTACGGCACCTCGCGACGTTGTCGGACCGCCCGAGCACATCCCGAACACGGGCGATCCTCCCGCCTCACGACGCACCCGCACCGGGACACCGCCCGCCCCTCCGACGCGAAGGGCCAGACACGAACCGGCACCCTCGCACCTTCAGTTCTCCATCCCTGAACGGATGGACGGCACCAACCAACAAGGAGTACCCCCATGCCCAACTACAGCGTCAACTCCGACACCACCGCATCGACGTCGCAGGCTCTCCTCAACGACTTCTCCCAGCTTCAGGACAAGTTGAACGAGGTCAGGGGCAAGATCACCAACCTGCTCGCCGACGGCTACAGCACCCCGGCCGCCCAGCAGAAGTTCTCGCCCTTCTTCGACGAGTTCGCCAAGGGATTCGAGCAGGTCAACCAAGGGCTGCAGGGCATCGGTCAGTACGTGAAGACCGTGGGTGAGGCATTCGACCAGACCGACAACCAGCTCGGCTCCACCCTGTCCTGACCCCGTTCGGCCCGGCGCGCCGCCTCGGCGCGTGCGGGCCCGCACCCACCGCTACCGAGAAGGACGATGAGCCGTGCGACTGACCGTCAGCGTTCGTGACCCGCGGACCGAACGGGTGTCCACCACCGTCGCCGTGCAGACGGAACCCACCGCCACCGCGGGAAGCTTCGCATCCGAACTGGCGCGGGCCGCCGGGTACGCGGGGGCCGACGGACCCACACCCCCGGAGCCGGACCTCTACATCGGCTCGACGCTCGTCGACCCACGCGGCACCCTGCAGGCGGCGGGTGTGCGGGACGGCATGGACCTGGGGCTCGGTGCTCCCGTTCACGAGGAGGCCGAGCCCGAGGGCCGCACCGAGGTCCGTGTCGTCTCCGGGCCGGGCGCGGGCACCACCCACCGACTCGTCCCGGGCGACTACGACATCGGGACCGGCCCGGGCTGCCGTATACGCCTGGCCGAGGGCGCCCCCATGTTCGCGGCACGGGTACGTGTCCACCTCGACGGCAGTGCCGAACTCCTCGAGACCGAGAACGCCCTGCTCGACGGCAAACCGCCGCTCGACCCGTCCCCTTGGCGCGACGGCAGCCAGCTCGCCGCCGGCAACGTCCTGGTCGAAATCGCCTCCGGGCGATCGGCGCGGGCACCCCTGGTCGCGGCGGAGGACGGCCTGGGGCTGGAATTCAACCGGCCGCCGAGATTCCTGCCACCCGCACCGGGTGCGAGGTTCCGGCTGCCCACGCCCCCCACGAAGCCCGACAAGCGGCCCATCCCGCTGCTGCCGATCCTCCTGCTGCCGGCCGGCAGCGCAGCGATCGCCATCATCGTCACCCACCGGTGGTCGTTCGTCTTCATCGCCCTTCTCTCACCCATAGCGGCCCTGGTCACCCAGTTCGGCGGGCGCAAGCAGGCGATGCTGAAGTACCTGGAGAACAAGGAGGAGTACGACCGGTCCTCAGCCGCCGTCCGCGCCGACATCGACGCCGCCGTCCTGGACGAACAGCACAACCTCCGCCTCTCCCTGCCCGATCCGGCCGCACTGTTCCAGATGGCGGCCCAGCCGTCGGAACGGCTGTGGGAACGACGCTGGCGCGACCCCGACTTCCTGTCGATACGCGCGGGCACCGCCGATCTGCCGTCGTCGGTCAGCGTCGACGACCCGGACCAGGACGAGAACCACCGCACCACAGTGCCCCGGCTCTACCAAGTGCCGGTGGCCGTGCCCCTGCGCCGCGTGGGGGTCGCCGGGGTGGCAGGACCGGACGCCACCCGCCTGGCAGGCTGGATGACCGCACAGGCCGCCGCCCTGCACAGCCCCACCGACCTGCGCATCGTCGTCCTTGCCGGCCCCGGCGGCGAACCCGGCTGGTCCTGGACCCGCTGGCTGCCCCACAGCCAGGCGCAGGGCGAAGACGCCTATGCCCTGATCGGCAGCACCGCCGACTCCCTGGCCCGCCGCATCGGCGAACTCGGCCAGATCGTCGCCGCCCGCGGCGCCGCCGGACCCGACATCACACGCGGCGGCGCCAACGGCTACCCCGACATCCTCGTCATCCTGGAGGAAGCCCGCCGGGCCCGCTCTCTGCCCGGCGTGATCTCCCTGCTCCGCGACGGCCCCGCCGTGGGCGTCCACACCATCTGCATCGAGCGGGAGGAGCGCCTGCTCCCCGAGGAATGCGGTGCCGTCGTCGTCACCCAGGCAGAGACCGGCACCACCAAGGTACGCACCGGATCCGCCGCCGCCCTGGAGAAGGTCCGCGGCGACTTCCCGGAGCCCGCCTGGTACGAGGACTTCGCGCGGGCACTCGCCCCCCTGCGTGGGGTGGGCGACAGCGACGAGAGCGCGCTGCCCGGATCCGTCCGGCTGCTGGACCTGTTGCAGATCGAGCCGCCCACCGCGCAGGCCCTCGCGGCGGGCTGGTCGCTGGGCGGCCGCTCCACTCGAGCGATCCTCGGCGTCGGCTACGACGGGGAGTTCGCCGTCGACCTGGTGCGCGACGGCCCGCACGCCCTCATCGCCGGCACCACCGGTTCCGGCAAGTCGGAGCTGCTGCAGACACTGGTCGCCACGCTCGCCGTGGTCAACCGGCCCGACGAGATGACGTTCGTCCTCGTCGACTACAAGGGCGGCAGCGCCTTCGCCGAATGCGCCGACCTGCCCCACACCGTCGGCCTGGTCACCGACCTGGACACCCGGCTGGTGGAACGGGCCCTGGTCTCCCTCGGCGCCGAACTGCGCCGCCGTGAGACGCAACTGGCGCAGACCGGAGCCAAAGACATCGAGGACTACCTCGACAAGCGCTCGCGCGGCGGCAACGCCCTGCCCCCGCTGCCACGGCTGCTGCTGGTCATCGACGAGTTCGCCTCCATGGCGCGTGAACTGCCCGACTTCATCTCGGGCCTGGTGAACATCGCGCAGCGCGGCCGGTCCTTGGGCATCCATCTGGTACTGGCCACCCAACGGCCCGGCGGTGCGGTCACTCCGGACATCCGCGCCAACACCAACCTGCGGATCGCGCTGCGCACCACCGACACCGCAGAGAGCCGGGACATCATCGACGCCCCCGATTCCGGAGACATCTCCCCGGCCAACCCGGGCCGTGCCTACGCCCGCCTCGGCCCGTCAGCGCTGCTGCCCTTCCAGTCCGGACGCGTCGGCGGCCGCCGTCCCGGCGGCCTGCCCGCTGCGGGAACCGAGATGACCGTCAGCGCGCTGCCAGTGTCCTGGAACGACCTCGGAGGCCCCCTGCCGAGTGCGCGCGGACGCGGAAAATCCCCCGCGGCGCAGACCGAGGCCATCACCGACCTCGCCGTCCTCGTCGAAGCCGTGGCCGAAGCCTCCACACTCGTCGCGGTACCGCGCCAGCCCAGCCCCTGGCTGCCCCCGCTGCCCAGCGTGCTGCCGTGGACCGCGGCCCCCGCACCCCTTCCCACCCCCGAACGCGAAGCCGCGCTGCCGCCGGTCACCTACGGAATGGTCGACCTGCCCGCACAGCAGAACCGGGCGCCGCTGACGTTCGACCTCGACCGGACGGGCCACCTGCACATCATCGGCTCACCCCGCAGCGGACGCTCCCAGACACTGCGTACCCTGGCCGCCGCGATCGCCCAGGCCCACGGGGCCGACGACGTCCACCTGTACGGCATCGACTGCGGCAACGGCGCGCTCAACGTACTCACCGCGCTGCCCCACTGCGGTGCCGTCGTCGACCGTACCCAGACGGAGCGGATGGGCCGCCTGCTGGAACGCCTCGGCGCCGAACTCACCGCACGCCAGAGCATCCTCGGCTCGCGCGGCACCGCCGACCTGACCGAACTGCGCCGCGACCAGCCCGCCCCCGAGCGCCTCGCGCACATCGTGCTGCTGGTCGACCGGTTCGAGGTCTTCGAACGCGAATTCACCGCGTACGACAACGGCAGCTACCTGGAACGCCTGCTGCGCCTGCTGCGCGACGGTGCCGGCGTGGGCATCCACGTCGTACTGGCCGGTGACCGGGTCCTCGGCGGCGGACGCTTCTCCGGCACCACCGAGGACAAAATCGTCCTCCGGCTCAACGACCGTCAAGACTACTCAAGCGTCGGCATCCCCACCAAGTCCGCTCCCTCGGACCCCGCGCCCGGCCGGGGCATCCGCCCCCAGGATCTCAGTGAGGCCCAGATCGCCGTACTCGGCGAGGACCTCGCGGGCACCGCCCAGGCCGAGGTCCTGGCCGCACTGGGCCGACGACTGACCGAGCGTGAGGCCACGGTTCCCACCGCACGTCGCGCGATCAGGCTGGACGTCCTGCCGGACCGGATCACGTACGGCGAGGCCCTCGCCCTGCACAAGCCGGGCGGGCCGATGCGGCCCCTGGTGGCCGTCGGCGGGGACGACCTCACCTCGCTGGGCCCCGACTTCACGGACGTACCAACCTTCGTGATCGCCGGGCCGCCGCGTACCGGACGCAGCACCGCCCTGCTCACGGCGTCCGAGTCCATGCTGGCGGCCGGCGCGGGCCTGATCGTGCTGGCGCCGCGGCGCTCACCTCTGCGCGGACTCGAGGGCCGGCCCGGCGTGGTCACCGTCATCACCGACGCCGAGGTGGCGGTGGGCGACTTCCGCAAGGCACTGAACAACGTCTCGCAGGAGTACGGAGTGATCGTCGTCGACGACGCCGAACTCTTCATGGGCGCCGAGATCGATCCCGACCTCGCCCTGCTCGCCCGCGGCGGCGCGGGAACCGGCTGGGGCGTACTCGCGGCCGGCAACGCCGAATCGCTGTCGCTGAGCCTGGCCGGGTGGATGGGGCAGGTCAAACGCAACCGCACCGGCATGCTGCTCTCCCCGCAGGGACTGAGCGATGGGGAGGTCATCGGGGTGAAGCTGACCCGCGGTGTCGTCGGACAGGCCCCGCAACCGGGGCGCGGGCTGCTGCACCTGGGCGACGGGGTGCTCAGGACCGTACAGGTGCCCTACCCGGAGACGAACCGGTAGAGACCGGGGTGCGCCTCCCTTCCCCCGGGAGGCGCACCCCCACGGCGACAGGGCGGGGGAGGGGTTTCGGCGCCGATGCGGGGCGGCCGTCTGCACGACGGCCGCCCCGCAACCACGTCCATGGATCTCGGTACGGGGTTCAGCCGGAGGAGTGGTCCTCGGCACCGCCCGCTCCCGCGGGAACCTGGACGCCGTCGGCGGTGACCAGCCTGAAGGTGCCCGTAATGGCGTCGAAGAGGTCGTACACCTCGTCCCTCAACGGCAGGTTCGGGCTGGCAAGGGTGACCACCAGGAAATCCTGGGTGCTGCCGGGCACCGGCATCATGGTGTGCATCGTCAGCAGCTTGACGTCGATGTCACCGGTCACCCGGGTCACTTCGGTGCCCGTGACGCGGGCCACCGTGCCGACGTGAGGCACCTTCACCGAGGTGATCACACGGTCCTTCGGTGCCGCACCGGAGGCCGAGGAGACACCCAGCTGCGCGGACAGCACCGGCAGCGTCAGCTCCTGCCCGGCCGGCGTGGTGACGGCAAAGACCATGCCGTAGGCCATGAACAGCCCCTCCGGGTACAGGGTCGCCGTACCCGTCGCCAGCAGCGCTCCGTGGCGGCGGGCCGCTCTGGCCACCTCGCGGCCCTGACGGAACATGTCGTTGATGTGAGCCTTTTCCCGCGGGTCGTCGGTCGAGGAGAGTGCCTGAGCACGGACCCGTGCCATCTCCTCGCCGCTCAGATCGATCTGCTGCCATCCATCGGGAATGTCCAGTAGGAAGCGCTCAGCCGTGGTCATCGGTCACCCTTCAGTGCATCCGTCGGGCACATCATCTGCCGTGACCGTCGTTGAGATGTGCCGCCGCGTCCTGATCCGTCTTGGCCATGGTTTCCAGGATGTTGTCGATGGCGTCCTTGATGCCTTCCACCTGCTTCCGCAGCCGGGACTTGCCGTCGTTCCACCGGTCCTCGAAATTCTGGGCCGCGCCCCGGGCCAGTTCGGGACCGAAGGCCGCGTCGAAGTCGAACGTGTTGCGGTCGATATCGATGAAGTCGTGTACGAAGCCCAGCATCTGCTGAGCCTGTCGAAGCTCGCTGACGGGGATGTAGACGTCCGACGCCACTGCTGACTCCCGTTCCTGCGCGATGGGATCTGTTTCCGGGAGGATCACGAGGCCGCGGGGGAGAAACGTTCAATCCGTCTCGTCCGAGGTGATCCGGGCACGGTGTTGAACCCCGGACGGCCCCTGTGTCGTGTTGCTCGCATGACCTCGTATTTCAGCGGACGGCCGACCTTCGGCGCTGCAACGCGTCGCGCCACTCTTGCCACCGTCACAGCGCTGTGTGCTGCGGCGGCTCTGACCGCGTGCGGCAGGACGATCCAGATCGGCAGCGGCGACACCCCCACCTCCGCATCCACCTCCGCATCCGCATCCGCACCGGCACCGGCCACGTCGTCGGCGGCCCCCACGAGCGCGGCCCCCGATCAGCAGGGGAGCAACTCGGCTCTGCAGGTGGTCGATTCCACCGCGCGGGACGCCGGCCTCAACGGCACCGGTGGCACCGTGGTCGGCACGGCGGTGCAGGAGACTCCGCCCCAGTGGGTGCAGCTGGCGGCGGTGACCTCACCCGGACTGGCGGCACCCCATCTGATCAACATCAACCAGGCAGTCCTGTACCGGTTCGACGGCGACAGGGCCGACTCGGGCCAGTCGAACTGCAACGGCACCTGCGCCGCCAAGTGGCCGCCCGTCACCATCAAGGAGGGCGGCAACGTCTATCTGGCTGGGGTGAACCCCAAGGACGTCGCCGCCGTCCGCCGGGCGGACGGCAAGGTCCAGGTCACGGTCGGCGGCTGGCCCGTCTACCGCTTCTCCGGCGATGCCGGCGCGGGCGACCTCAACGGACAGGGTCTGGACGGCAAGTGGTTCGCGGTCGGCCCCAAGGGGCAGAAGGCGGTGCGCTGACACAGCGGCCCTTTCAGGAGAAGTCACCCGTCACCCAGCACCACACCGGGGCAAGGCATGCCACGGTGTGGTGTTCTGCGTGCGGCCCAACGGCCCTTCGGGGAACCAGGGTTCCCGTCTCACGTGACGAGGGGCGTGAGGACGGCACGCACCGCACCGGCGCGGGACGCGACCGGCGAGGGATACGAGCCGGACGGCTCAGTACCCACGGGGGACATGCGGGATAAGGGGGACAAGAGGAACAAGGGGGCATCACCGCGACCGACGCCGGTGAGCGTGTGTGCGTGTGTGCGTGGAGCATGAGGGCGGTGAACCTCCCGCCCGAGGAGCGCGCCCGCGCGACGCGGTGCTCCCGACGCACCCGTGGGCCACACCGCGACCGAACCGGGCCCGGCCGCGACCATGGGCCGACGCTCCTCCACCCCGCGCCGCACCGTATCCGACGCCGTGCCGATCCCGCCAGGAATTCACGGGACAGCCTTGCGCCCGTCAGGATTGCACTGTCTCTGTCACCTCGAATCCCGCCCTGGAACTGCCAATTCGCACCACGCTCCGCCCCAGGCGATTGTTCTATCGCGCAACGGAATCGCCTGAAGGGGCCACTTCCGTTATCCGCAGCGGACTTGTGAGTCACGTCGGCCAATAGCGGCTGTAGTGTCCCTCGGAACGAGCAAGAATTGTCGCGCGGAACGACGGTGGGCATGTACGGGAATGCGACGCACGGAGTAGTGCAACGGCGCTCCGATGCGCATGGACTCGCCCACGGCTGCCGTCGTACGACGGAGGCCGGAGGGACATCGCGGAGCGTGGCCCCCGACGCGGGTCGTCCGACCCGCGGGGCGGGACCCGCGGCCGCCGACGTGCCGTGGTAGCGGCTGCGGTGACCGGGGACGGGATGCGTAGGACGTCGGTCCGGCTCGAACGCGGCGCTGCGACGGGTGGCGTTCCCCGGGAGCATGCGCGGGCTGCCGGTCCGCGCCCGCGATCGTGACCCCACATCGACGGGCTCTGCCCCGCTCCGGTACGGCAAGGGCGCCCTCCCGGGCGCCGTTCCTCGGCCGCTGAGACGCCCACGGCCATCACCTGCCGACACGCGGAACCGAAGACAACGAAACCACCGCCGCTGCGCGGTGGACGACCCCCCGGACGGACGGTTGCAGCGGCACACCGCGCGGCCGCCACCGTGCCGGAGTGCACATCCGGCCGTTGCTTCCCGCCCGGCCGGCGGTTCCACGGCGAGGCCGCTCCTCAGAACCACCCCCACATCATCGCGATCGTGCGTCGAGACCACGTCGCGCCGATCCCGGAGGACCTGCGTTGGCTCACAGAGAGAAGACCCCTACCCCGATATCGATAGTCGTCCGGGCGGCCGATCCGGTGTCCCTCCAGGGTGCCGAAGTGCTCCTGCGCAGGTCGCAGGGGACGAGCCTGCTCCCCGCCGACCAAGCGGCACGAGCGGATGTCGTCCTGGTACTGACGAACGAGGTGGCGGAGGAGACGATGTCGTGGATGGAGGAAGCGAACTCCATCTCCGTCAATCCGGACATGCGCATCGTCCTGGTCGCCGACCGCATCAGCAGACCGCGCCTGACCCGCGCCGTCCGGCACGGCCTCGTGAGCGTGCTGCCCCGCGCGGAGACGGGTTTCCCGGAGATCGTGCAGGCCGTGCTGAGCAGCCGGGCAGGCAGCGCGCAGATGCCGGGCGAACTGCTCAGGTCTCTCGTGGAGGAGCTGCGCACCCTGCTGCGTGATCCGAGGGGATCGATCCTGCCCGGTGGCTTGGAGGGCCGTGAAGTGGAAGTGCTGAGACTCCTCGCCGAGGGCATGGACACCACCGAGATCGCGGCCAAGCTCAACTATTCGGAGCGCACGATCAAGAACATCATCTTCGCTGTCACACGACGTCTCAATCTGCGGAACCGCACGCATGCGGTGGCCTACGCGATGCGGGTGGGCGCGCTGTGACATGGGACGCGCGGGGGTCTTGACGGCAGGGGGATGAGACGGCCCCTACGGAACCCGGCCGGACACGGTCCGTCTCCGGTCACGGCGGCCCGTCGGACGCGGCCCGGACGGTCTGTTCGCCACCGTGCTGACGGGGGCACGTCGCTGGGACGCGCGGACGGCGGCCGGGGCAGCCGAACTGGCCGCACAGGCCGTACGGCGTGATCTGATCGTCGTGGGGAGAACGGCTTTCACCGGGTGTACGCGGCGGACGGCGACACGTCGGAGAACGGCTCCGCGGTGGTCGTCCACCGGTGCGGGGATTCCTGTCCGGCCGCCGTGCCGAGGACGGTGCGCGACGGGGTACCAACCGATCCTCCGATATCGGCGGCGGACGCGAGGCGGCGGGTGATCGGGGCGGGCGAACGGCCGGTCCGGGAGAGCCACCCGGCAGCGGGCCATGACTGACGGTCATGCCGTCGCAGGCGTCGCCGTGTCCGGGCTCAGTGGAACGTCGATCGGCTCGGGGTGGCGGGGGTCACCCCGGAGATGGTTGAAAATTAAATGAAATTTGCTACTCTTCCCTCAGGGATCGGATCGCGTCGCAGGGAAGGCCGACGATGTGAGCCCAACCCCCGGCGCGCCTGGCCGGTGCCACGGTTCCGGCGTTCGTGCGGGGCGCTGTCGTACCCCAATTGTGTATTGATCAATCCAGAAAAGAGAGTGTCATGGAACTGCACCTCAAGGGCAAGGTCGCCGTCGTCACCGGAGCCAGCAAAGCCTGCCAGTCCTCGTCGGAGACCTTGAGGAAGGACTCCCGCGGCTCGGCGGCGCCGACGTTGGGCGGGCAGATCAAGACCCTCTGACACTCCGACGGGCACACCACTGCGGGGCGAGGGCGCCCCGCAGCGGCCTCCTCGCAGCAGCGGGGATGTGCGGACGTCCTACGCATCTCATACGTCCGGCCGCCTGAGGGGCGCCCGGAGTGAGTGCTCCTCAGCGGCGCGCAGGCGCGCCACGCTCTCAAGAGCGGCGGCCGTCACCGACGCCGCCACCCCGAGTGACGCGTTCGCCCGCGTGCGACGCGAGACATTTCGTCATCCCGGAAAGGCAGCTCGGTGATCGGTCACAGATCGTCGCGCACCACACAGATCGTCGTCCTCGCGGAGGACACCTTGGCCGCCCAGGGCATTGAAGCGTACTTGGCAGCGGACGACCGGGTCCTGGTGCTTCCTTCGGACACCGAGGAAAGACCGGACGTCGTGCTCGTCATCACCGGAGAACTGACCGACAAGACGATCGCATCGCTGCTGCGGTTCACCCAGGAAGACCCCGAGGACAGCCCCCGCCTGATCGTGGTCGCCAACAAACCCACCGTCTCGCAGCTCCTACGAGTGATCGGGATGGGACTGGTCGCCTACATGCCGCGCGAGAGGACGACTCTCGAGGACGTCACCCAGATGCTCTGCGCCGTCACCCACGGCGCCGCGTCGCTCCCACCGTCACTGCTCGGATCGCTGCTGGAAGAGCTCCGCAGCCGCCGGTGGCACACCGGACAGGCCGACGAGTCGCCCGCGTTCACGGCACGGGAGGTCGACGTGCTGCGACAACTCGCCGCCGGACTGAACACCGCGGAGATCGCGACGGCACTTCACCACTCCGAACGGACCGTCAAATACATCATCCACCGGATGACCGAGCGGCACGGACTGCGCAACCGCGTGCACGTCGTCGCTTACGCCCTGCGGCAGGGCGTGCTGTGATCGACTCCACCACCCGGCAGCGGAGTCACACGGAAGCCGGCCGGGCTTCCGCCGCACCCTCGGCCGGTCTGCGCACGCGCACCCGGTGCCGGAGCTGACGCAGCGCGTAGTGCTGCCGGGACTTGACGGTACCGGCGGGTATGCCCAGTATGCGGGCGGTCTCCTGCACCGTCTTGTCGTGCAGGTAGGTGTGCACGAGAACCTCCTGGTGCTCCTCGGACAGGTGCCGGAGCAGGGCTGCGGCATCCACCGCGGCCGTGACCCCGTCGGCGTGGTCGTTCTGCAGCACACCCCGATGTTCCGTACCCGGGGACTCATGTCGGAAGTAAGCACTCCGGACCCGGTCGATGGCCAGATTGCGGGCCACGGTGAGCAACCAGCCGCGTACCGACCCTTCGTTGGCGCACAGCCGCTCGGAATGGCGCCAGGCCCGGATCATCGTCTCCTGGACGATGTCCTCCGCCATGTGCCGGTCACCCAGAATGCGCTCGGCATAGGCCAGGAGCGGCTTGGAGTGTTCGGACGTCAGCGTCTGCAGAAGGTGCCCGCACCCGGCGGTGGCAGGCTCGCCCGGAACAGCTGCGTAAGTCATGTCGATCCCATGGAGGCGAGTTCGTGCCCGTCCGCGGTGTTTGCACGGCATCCGGCCGTGTGAGGCCGGGCAAGTGCGGGATCGCCGAAGGACGGGGCATGGCGGTGCGTCGGCCGGACTGCTGTGCAGCACATGGTCGGCGGGCACGGTGCATTTCGTGCCTGCTCCCGCAAGATTCCTGTCGGAAGCGACGCGTCCGCAGATAGTAGGCAGAGGCGGGCGCCGGAAAACTGACTCTTTCCTGACGCGGGAAGAACGCGTCCGCGCTCGGCTCGAGCATGTCGCAAAGGGCCGTGTCCGCAGGTCAGGTCCGTGAGCACGGCCGCGCGGCCATGATGCGCGGACGAGGCCGTCGAGGTAGGAGGCGGCCGGGGCACCGGAACCGGAATCAGAGGTGTCCTCTTGCCGCTCCGCGACCGCGCCCCGGCGGTGGGACCAGCTGCGCGATCCCCGAAACCCCGTCCGGAACAATCCGACTCCACACCCCCGAACCACGCGCAGGCGCTACTCGCCCCCATCGCGCACGGCGCCGCCCAGACTTCCTCGCCCCGAACCCGGTGCAGGACGGCCTCACGGTTCAGCCGGGTGAAGGATTCTGGCGCGGACCCCCTCGGCGTCGGGGTGACCGATGACTTCCAGGATGTCCAGTGCCTCCCGCAGGGCCTTGGCCGCACCGTCCGCCCGGTCCGCGGCCATGTGCACGTCCGCGATGTGGACGAGGGTGTCGGCCTCCAAGTAGGAATCCCCCAACCGTCTATACAGGTCCAGCGCGTGCCGCAAGCTGTCGAGAGCCTGCTCGTGGTCGCCCACTCGCAGATGGGCGACGCCGAGACTGTCCCACGCGGCCGCTTCGCCGTTACGGTCACCCGACCTCCGGTGCAGGGCGAGGGCGCGGCCGCACTCCTCGATGGCCCTTTCGTTCTCACCGAGAAGCAGGTGGGTCCAGCCCACTTCGTTGTGCACACTGGCCTCACCGTTGAAAAGACCAGCCGCCTCGTACAGGCGCCGGGCGTGCCGATAGTGCTCCAGGGCATCGGCATGCCGCCGGTGCTGGTTGGCGATGAAGGCCCCGTAACGGTGGACGCGTGCCTGGCCTGCCAGATCGCCGAGCTCCTGGAACAACCGCAGGGCCAACTCAAGGTGCGCGTCCGCGCTTTCCCACCGCCCGAGGCGGCTCAGGGCGAAACCGAGTGCCCGGTGCCCGTGAGCCTGGCCCAGCACGTCGCCCCCCCGCTGCGCCGTGGCGATGGCGATCCTCTGCACCGTCTGCTGCTGCTGCCAGCGCCCATTGCGGTCCAGATACAGCTCCAGCACCGCGGGGAGCTGCCAGCCGAAGGAGCCGTCGTCGTACCGGCCGCCCCGCGCCACGGCGGCCAGCAGGACCGGGCACTCCCGGTCGAACCAGCCGGCCGCCGCGCGCTGATCGGGAAACCGCTCGGGCAAGGTGTGCGCGGCCGGAGGCCGCAACGTGATCCGCTCCCGGTGCGGGGCGAGGACGGCCTCCGCAGCGTGGGCGCTGTGCAGGTAATGGTCCAGGACCCGGGCGCTCGCCTCCTCCCTGTCGGGGGCGGCCTCAAACTCGTCGACCAGCTCCGTGGCGTAGGCCCTCAGCAGGCTGTGAGAGGAGAACCGTCCGGGCTCGTTCTCGAAGAGGAGATGAGCTCTGACCAGCTCCGCGAGACAGGAACGGGCCTCCCTGAGGGAAAGGGCCACAAGGCTCGCGCAGGCGGCGACCGAGCAGTCGGGGCCGGGATGCAGGGCCAGCAGACGGAAGAGCCTGGCCGCCCGCGGCGACAGGGCCCGATACGACCAGGAGAAGACGCAGCGCGCGTCGGCGAGCGGCGGTTCGCCCGTGAAGGCGTCGAGGCTGCCGTGGCTCGTCTGCAGTTCCTTCGCGATGGCGGCCAGCGGATAGCCGGGATTGAGCGCGGCCCGCGCGCTGACGATCGCCAGGGCCAGCGGGAGCCGCCCGCACAGGCCGATGATCTCGGCGGTGGCAACGGCCTCCTGGGCAACCCTCGTGGCGCCGAGCCGGCGGGCCAGCAGGGAGAAGGCATCGTCCTCGTCCAGCGGACTCAAGGTGACGGAATGTGCGCCCTCGACGGCCATGAGCCCCTGGAGCTGGTGGCGGCTGGTGACGACGGCCAAGCAGCCGGCCGAGGCGGGAAGCAAAGGCCGCACCTGCTCGGAGTCACGAGCGTTGTCCAGCACGACCAAGACCCGCCGGCCGGTCAGCAGGCTGCGGTACAGCGCGGCCTGCGCCTGCGATCCCGCCGGGACACGGCCCACGGGTACGCCGAACGCGTCGAACAACCCCCGCATCGCCTCGGCGCCGCTCATGGCGGGCCCCGTGAGGTGAAAACCCCGCAGGTCGACATAGAGCTGTCCGTCGGGGAAGCGGTCGGCCAGCCGGTTGGCCCAGTGCACGGCCAGCGTGGTCTTGCCGACACCGGCCATACCGCTGATGACGACGGTCTGCGCGAGATTCCCAGGCCCGGGAATCAACGTCTCCAGCACGTCGAGTTCGCTCAGCCGGCCGACGAAAGCATCCAGATCCCGGGGCAGGTGTGTCGGCCGCACGGCAGCGGGGGTCGACGCCCGGTCCCAGCCTGCCCCGGCGTCGCCGTCCGGGAGCGCTCGCTTCCGCGGCGGTGGGGTCGGGCCGAGGGCGGCGCGCCGCGCCTCCTCCAACTCGGGACCGGGATCGAGGCCGATCTCCTCGGCGATCCGGGCACGGACGGCCTGATAGGTCTCCAGCGCCTCGACCTGACGGCCCGCCCCGGCGAGCACCTCGATGAGCCGGGCCTGCAGACCCTCATCGAGCGGGTGCTCGGAGGCGGCCCGGCGCAGGGCGACGAGGACACGCTCGGTGAGTCCGCCGCCCCCGGCGAGTACGAACCCGGCCGCTTCCTTCACGGCCGCGATGCGCTCATGGTCCACTGCCGTGAAAACCGCAAGGGCCCTGACCTCCGACGGAATACCGGAGGCCGCCGGCCCCTGCCACAGTTCCAGCGCCTCGACCAGCAACGCCACGGCTCCCACCTGGTCACCGCCCTGCTCCAGGCGCAACGCTTCCTGACGCAGCGTCCGGAACCGCAGCAGGTCGAGTTCGTCCCCCGTGACGTCGAGGCGGTAGCCACCTGCGGCGCGGACGAGACGGCGTGAGGCGGTACCGGAGAGCAGCTCTGGTTCGAGGAGCCGGCGCAGCGCGGCGACATGGCGATGGATCACGTTCACTGCGGTGGCCGGTGGATCCTCGTGCCACAGCGCGTCCACCATCGTGTGCAGCACCACCGGCCGACCCGCGTGGGTCAGGAGCAGGGCCAGCACGGCCCGTTGTTTGGGCGGACCGAGCTTCACCTCGGTGATGCCCTGCCAGACCCGGACGGGCCCAAGGATCTGAAAGCGCAGGGCCGAATGATTCCATCCGGGCGCAGCTCTTCCGGAGGGAGGTGCCGAAAGCCCGGGACCCGTGGAGTCGCGGAGCCCTCCGGGCCGGCCGGGCTCCATGGGCGTCCGTGGTACCGGCGTCCTCGGTCCAAGGCCCTGTGAGCTCTTCACCTGAGCTCGGCCAGTCGACCGAACCGGTCGGACTCGGGCAGCCTTGCCCCGATCTGCTTGCGCGAAGTGATACCGAGCTTGCGGAACACCCTGCTCAGATGGAACTCGATCGTCGAAATGGTGACGAACAACTGGCCCGCGATCTCCGCGTTGGTCAAGCCTGACGCTGCCAGGGAAGCCACGTGATGTTCCTGCGGCGTGAGGTCCAGTTGCGTGTCCGCTCTTCGCTTGCGCGCCGTCTCCCCGGTGGCCAGGAGTTCCACCCTCGCCCGTTTGGCGAAGGCAGTGGCTCCCCACGCCTCGAAGGATTCGAACGCGGCCCGCAGCTGGACCCGGGCGTCGGCCCGGCGCCTGCGGCGGCGGAGCCATTCGCCGAACAGCAGACGTGACCAGGCCAGTTCCACAGCCACCGGGACCTTCTCGAGCTGCGCGACGGATTCCTCGTAGAGCCGCTCGGCCGCGTCGTCGTCGGTCATCAGTGCCCGGCAGCGAGCGAGCAGCCCCAGAGCCCACGGAGTGCCGGCCAGCGGAGCGCGTTCCTCCAAGCGCTCCATGGCCATGGCGGCGGCCGCTCGATCACCGGAGCGCAGTCCGGCCTCGACCATTCCGGCGAGGTTGATGTCGCCCAGGACCGCCGGGTTGTCGACGAACATCGCGAGCTGGGCGTCGAGCGCCTCCCGGTAGTGTCCGCGGCCGATCTCGAAGATGCTCAACGCCTGACCGGCCCGGCGGTCCATCACTCCGATGCCCTGCCCCTCGGACATGGCGCGCATCGCCGCGACCGCGGCCCGCAACTCGGCCTCCCGCCCGGTCCAGGCGTACAGCAACACCTTGTGGAAGTCCCCCGGCCTGAAACCTCCGGCGGCGGCCATGCAGCGGTCGGACTCGACATAGCAGCTCTCGGCTGCCGCGAACCGGCCGTTCCAGATCTCCACCTTGGCGAACGCGAGGAGCGCCAGGCTGAGACTGTGGAGCGCGCCGCGCTCGCGGTCCGCGGCCACCAGCCTTGCGAGGATCTCCCGTGTGGCCTCGATGTCCCACAACTCGTCGCCGGCGAGGCTGATCATGACGCTGAACAGGTCCTGCCCATGGAGCTCGTCGGCCGCGCGCAAGCGTGCCAGCGCCGCCGCGAGGGCCGGAGCTCCCTCCGTGTAACCGTGGGCGATCGATTGCGAGAGTGCCGCCATCAACTGATCGGGACCGCCCGACAGGGACACCTCGTGCCAGGCGTCGGCCGCTGCCCCGGCGACCTCGGACACCGATGCCCCTGTGATCACCGGGCCGCCGATGACCGCCGCCTTGACCGCGTCGCGCAGCAGGTCCCAGCTCGCCCTGGGATCGGTGGAGCCGAGTTCGGCCGCTGCGCCCAACAGCACGGCGGGCACATCACGATGACGACCGCAGAACGTCTCCACGGACGCCCGCAGCCGTGTCGCCCGCGCTCGGGCCGCGGGGCCGGTCAGATCGGGGGTGGCGAGTTCGAGCAGCGTGAGGAGCTTCGGCAGATCGCGGGAGGCGAGGTGCGCCGCCGCGGCGTCGGGACAACGCTCGGACCGCCTGCCCGGCTGCACGGTCATTTCCGCCGCCCTGGTCAGCACCAGGGCCTGCTCGGAGTACCCGCCCCGGGCCTGGGCCAGTTCGGAGGCCGCCTCGAGTTCGGTGGCGATGTCGCTGTCCGGGCCGTCGGTCGCCTCGGCCAGGTGCCAGGCGCGGCGCTCGGGGGCGCTCGTGGCGGCCAGCGCCGCCTGGACACGGCGCCGCTCTGCGGCAGAGGCGGCCGAATGGATGGCCGATCGGATCAGCGGATGGCGGAAATCGGCGGTCGTTCCCCGGTGCAGTATCCCGGCCGCGACCGCGGGCGCGGCGGCCCGGACGGACAGCCCCAGCGCACCGGCGGCACGCCACCGCGCTGCCTGATCGTCCGTCGGAGTCATGGCCATCAGCAGCAACAGGGTTCGGGTGTCGGCGGGCAGCAGCGCGGCCTTCTCCTGGAAATGGTTCTCCAGCTGCCGGTTGACCGGCAGCGGCTCGGGCAACGGTGCGACCCCGCCCAACTGCTCCGAGTCCAGGGTCACCGCCAGTTCCAGGAGCGCGAGCGGGTTGCCTCCGGTTCCGGTGACGAGCCGCTCCGCGACCGTCCGGGCGAGGTGTCCGCTCACACCGGCCGTCAGTAGCGCCGTGGCCTCCGCCGCCGGCAGCCCGTCCAGCCGGAGCGCCGGAAGGTCTCCGAAGACCTCCAGGCCCCCGGTTCCCCCACGCCCTGCGAACAGCAGCCCCAGGCAGTCCGCGTACAAGCGTCGGCCCACGAACGCCAGCGTCTCCGCCGACTCGCGGTCCAGCCACTGCACGTCGTCGACCAGGCAGAGCATCGGCGTGGCCATGGCAGTCTGGGAGAGCAGCGTCAATGCGGCCAGCCCGACCAGGTGACGGTCGGACGGTGGGGCATCGGTGAGGCCGAACGCGGCACTCAGAGCATCCCGTTGCCGCTTCGGCAGAGTCGGCAACCGGCTCAGACAGGGCCTCAGGAGTCGATGCAGGGCTCCGTAACCCAGCCGTGTCTCGGCCTCCACACCGACCAGCCTCACGACGGTGAGGTCCTGGGCGGACTCGGCCGCGTACTCCAGAAGCCGGGACTTGCCGACCCCCGCGTCGCCGTTGAGCACCAGAACAGCGCTGAAGCCGTCACGGACCGACTCCAGCAGCCGCCCGATCGCCGCCCGCTCCGCCAACCGGCCGACCATCGGCAGCCCGGCCGGCCGCTGAACATCGGACCACGCCATGGAATTCTCCTTCGTCAAGTTCCGCCGGCTCCGGCACGGATGGCGCCCCGAGCCCACCGGCGAAAGCCGCTGCGGTCCAGCAGGGCGAGGCATGGAGGCAGGCCCTTTTACGGCAGGAACCCTGCCGTCAGGGCGCCTGCGGGTGGGACGGACGCCGCCGAGCTCCTCGACCGGCAGAACCGGCACGGCGACCAGCCCCCTCCGACGGCATGCTCCGTGCCCACCGTCCAGATCCCGGCGGGACGGCGGTCTCCCACCTCGCCGGACAGCCGGTGGCAGATCTCTCGGAGCTCCTCGACCGCGACCGGGGAGAGGGCCCCGGGCGAGCGCGCGCCGGCGGCGACATCCACCACCGTGCCGGCACCCGCCGGTCCCCCCACCCGCCCGTCCTGCGTGACGACAACGCCGAAGTCCCGGCCGGGAACCCCACGGACACACGGCGACGGGCAGCACGCAGGCGGGCGGACCGGGACCGTCACCCGCTCCCCGCTGCCCCCCGGCCAGGAGACGGCCGGACCGCGCCCGTCCCGTTCGACAGGGAAACAAACGAGTCCCTGGACCATCCCTTGCGAAGCGGCGTGCGACGACATGCCAAACCTTCCCGGAAGCCCGGTCTGCGGACTGTCACACACCGCAGACTAGGAAGCGGGGCGTCGGCCGCCTCCCCCCATCGTGCACAGGGGCTGTGCGCACCGTGTACTCGCCGTGGTCGGCCGGAGCGGAACCCGGCATCGGCACGCAGTGAAATCCGCTACTTTCGTACGGAGATGCCCGGCTCCGCGGAAGTCCTGCGACGGGGCACCTCGTACGGGTGCCTGCGTCATGAAGCACGGGAAGTGGCATGGGTGTGTGTTCCCGGCGCGGATCAGCACCCGGCAGCGAGGACCTCGAGCACGGGCAGGAAGAAGTCTTCCGTGCCTTGTCCCCCTGCGGATCACGCTTCCCCGAGGCGAACCCTGCACGCGAACGATCACCAGCGACCAGTGCGGGCGCTCCGGGGGACCACCCTCGACTGCGATCGCGGCAGAGTCGGCGAACGCCTCGACTGATCGCCCGCGCCGGCGCCGGCGCCCTCTACGTCGCCCTCCAGCGCAGCGGTCACTCCCACGTGACCCAGGACGACAGAAGTGCCGAACTGGGCTGCGGGGAAGTCGCGTGGTACGACACCACCCGCCCTACCGCCTGCTCTTCCCGCCACCATTCCGCACACAGGTCCTGCTGGTGCCCCGCACGCCGCTCCCGCAGTCCGGGGGAGAGCTCCGGAGTGTCACGGCGACAGCGCTGAGTCCCGGCGACGGACTCGGCAAAGTCTTCCTCCCCTTCCTGGACAGCCGCAGCGAACCGTCCCGCCGCTCCGCAGGCGCCCCGATCGTGGCCTCGGCAACCGGGCGCTCCGGACGGCCCACGGAACCTCTCCGACGGAACGGAGAGCGGGCACGGACCGGTGACCGGGTGCGCTTTCCGGACGCATCGACTACGACTGCCGCGTGCGGGGATTCAGCCGGCGATGTGCCCCGGCTGCCGTCCCGGACGCCGTACGGGTGCCTACATGGCGGCGGAGCTGGAGCAGCGCGTAGTGCTGCCGTGACTTGACGGTACCCGCGGGTATGCCCAGGACGCGGGCTGTCTCCTGCACGGTCCTGTCGTAGAAGTAGGTGTGCAGCAGAACCTCTCGGTGCTCCGGTGACAGACGCCCCAGCAGGCTGACGGTGTCGACCGCGCTCGTCACCGTGTCGGCGTGATCGCTCTGCACCGGCCCGCGGTGTTCCGCGCCCGGGGACTCATGACGGACATAGGCGCTGCGAATGCGGTCGATGGCCAGGTTGCGGGCCACGGTGAGCAGCCAGCCGCGTGTGGAGCCTTCGTTGGCGCTGAGCCTGACGGAATGGCGCCAGGCGCGTATCAGGGTCTCCTGCACGATGTCCTCCGCCAGGTGGCGGTCGCCCAGAATGCGTTCGACGTAGGCCAGGAGCGGCTTGGCATGGTCGTCCGTCAGAACCCGCAGGAGGCGCCCGGCGGGGGCAGTGGCGGCGAAACGCCCCTCCACGGCGGCCGCGTTGTCCGCGGCTTCGGTGATTCCGATCGGCATGGCGTGATCCTCTGCTCGAAGGGGCGGCAGCAGAAGGCGGCGCCCCGCTGTCGAGGACGGGGCGGCCGGTGCCGGTACGCCCCCACATGTGGAATCCGCTCAACCCGGCCCGCGGCGCCTGGAAGGGGCCGCCGACCCCCTCCGGCGAGCCTCGGCGGTCCACTCCCGGTGCAGGTCGGGCGGGGGGAGCCGCGAGGACCTGCACCGGGGCCATGGACCGGCACCCGAAGTGTCCGGACAGGGCGGCTAGGCCGTGTTTTGAAAGTCCCGCCTGTCCGGCGGTGTCTGGCACGCACGCTCGCCGCGTTGTCGGGATCCTCCCGATACATCCAATATCGGGGCGACCCTCCGCCTTGCGATCGCACGCACCAGAGACCGCCGGCCCCGCCCGCCGGGCGGACGGTGCTACTTCCAAAACACTGCCTAGGCGTTCAGGAAGGCGAACCGCGCCCCGTCGACCAGATCGGCGCAGGTGACCGGAGCCTTCGTCGACATGACCGGCACGCAGAGGTGCCCCGGGGGACGGCCGCAGCCGACCGCTGGAAGCGTCACCTGCCAGGGGACACCACCGGCCCGGGCGCCCGCGGACACGAACAGCACGATGGTGCCCGTCATGCCGGCGACGGAGGCGGCAGCTGCTCGCCGCTGAGGGGTGCGGACCCGCCGGCTCCGGGTGCCCGGCCTGCTTGACCCGGGTACCGCGTCACTCGGCGGAAACCGCACCCACCGTGCATGACGCCCGGTCAGGAAGTGGCGCGGGCAGCGGACTCGATGAGTCGCGCGGTCGTGTCGGGGTGCGAGACGAGCACCGCGTGGGAAGCGCCCCGGACCACCTCCGTGTGGGACCCGGCGCGGTCCGCCATGGCCTTCTCGGCGGCCGGCGGGATGGCTTGGTCGGCGCCCGCGACCAGGAACCAGGACGGAATGGTCTTCCATGCCGGCGTGGTGCTGGGTTCCGCGAACGCGGCCAGCGACGCCGGTCGCTGCCCGGCCGCCATGAGCCGTGCCTTTCCGGCCGGTACGTCGGCGGCGAAGATGTGCCGGAAGTCGGCCGGGTCGACGTAGGCGTCCTGCCCGCCCGGGAACGCCCTGACCGTCAGCGCGGCCGGGAGCCCGCTGCCCGGGTACGTGTCGAGGATCGACAGACCCGTCTCGCCCTCGCCGGGTGCGAACGCGGCGACGTACACGAGGGCCTTGACATTGGAGTGGCCGACCGCGGCGTCGGTGATGACGGCACCGCCGTAGGAGTGGCCGACCAGGATGACCGGCCCGGGAATGCTGTCGAGGACACTGGACACGTAGGCCGAGTCACTGCTCAGACCACGCAGCGGGTTGGCGACACCGAGCACCGGGTACCCCTGGCGCTCGAGCCGAGAGGTCACCCCGTCCCAGCTCGAGGAGTCGGCAAAGGCCCCGTGCACCAAGACGACGGTCGGCCTGGGCGCGGATCGGGTGCTGGACGTCTTCGTAGTGCCGTCGGCGGACGCCGAGCCGGCGGCTGCGGCGGCGGACAGCGCCGGGACCGCGAACAGTGTCCCGGCCACCAGCGCCGGAAGCACGAGCCTTCTGCGGAGGTGCCCGCCCTCTCGGAACCAGGCCCGTTCGATACCTGTCACAACTCTTTCTCCTTACTTCTCGGCCGCTCCTGTCGGAGCGGTAGGGCGTGTGCGGTACACATCGCCTGACCGACGACGGACAGCCGGCCGCGTCGGTCGGGCGATACGCAGGTGGAAGGCTTCGGCCGGGCCATGACCATCGAGAGATCGAATGGCGGCGGCAGCTCGCCTGCCTCTGCCACCGGGGTGCTGTCGGCTCTGAAGAACTCATCGAGGCAGGCCGGGGCGAAGAGCATCGCCAACCGGGCCCCGGGGGAGAGCGCTTGCTCAGCTGTGCGGGACCCCGCGCGGTCCGTGGGTTAGCTGTCAGGCACCACGTAGTGGCGCCGGTCGCCGACGAAGAACGTCATCTCGCCGGCCAGGACGAACACGATCTGCTCCTCGTCCTCGTGGACGCGGTGCGGGGGCGTGTGTCCTGCGGGGGCGGCGACCTCCAACACGGAGAGCGGGTTGTCGGTCGCCGCCCCGGAGAACAGGACTCTCACCTGTCCGCCGAGGAACCAGAAGGGTTCACGCTCGGCCGTCGCGGCGAAGGCCGGGAAGAACCGGGTGGTTCCGCACCGGTTGTCACCGCCGGTCGGCCAGGAAGTCCAGCAGCGTGGCGGTCATCTCCTCCGGGTGCTCCTCGTAGATCCAGTGGCCGGAGTCGTGGACGACGACCGGGGTGACGTGGGTGGCGTAGCGGCTCGCCTGCGTACCGATCGATTCACCGAGGCTGCCGTCGGCGCCGATCGCGAGGACCGGCATGGTCAGCTTCGTCTTCCGCAGCTTCGCGTTGTCGGCGATGTCCTGCGGGAACGACCGGAACCAGGCGAAGCTCGCTTCCAGGTGGGCGGGGTCCTGCAGGTAGGAGGACCAGACCTGCAGGTCCTCCTGGGGCAGGGCGTCCTTATGCACCGCGATGCTCCGCATGAAGCCCGAGGTCCAGGTGAACTCGCGGCCCTGGATGAGGCTCTCGGGGAGACCGGTCTGCACGGAGAAGAAGCCGAAGTTCCACACCCCGGGTCCCTTGGCCGACAGGGCCGGGAACTGGTAGATGCTCCGGTCCGGGATCGGCGCCTCGCTGAGTACGAGCTTCTTGACGCTGTCCGGGTACTGCGCGGCGTAGGAGTAGGCGACCATCGTGCCGATGTCATGGCCGACGACTCTCACGTCCTGGGCCTTGCCGATCTTCTCCAGAAGCGCGTGCAGTTCCTTCGCCATGGTCTTCTTGTCGTAACCGGACGCCGGGGCGTCGCTGCGGCCGGCTCCGGGCAGGTCGGGCGCGATGACGGTGTAGTGCTGGGCGAGCGCGGGCATGATGTCGTGCCACTCGTACCAGGTCTGCGGGTAGCCGTGAATGAGGACCAGGGTCGGACCGTGGCCGCCGATCACGTAGTTGATGCCGATCCCGCCGGCCTGGGTCTTGTGTTCGCTGAAACCGGCGGGCATCTTCTCCGCGGGCTGGGCCGCGGCCGAGGGCTCGGAGGCCGAGGCCGTGAGAGTGGTCGTGCCGAGGCCGACGGCCAGGGCGAAGAACGCGGCTGCCATGCGGTGGGACGTGGACAAGCGGATCTTCACAGGTTCTCCATGAGAGCGGGGAGGGGAGGGGAGGGGAAGGGGAGTGCGGCGGAAACTGGGCCCGCCGCACCGGGTCGTAGCTGGGGGTCAGAGAGAGTCGACCAGGCCGCCGTCGATGACGAAGTCGGCGCCGGTGATGTTCGCCGACGAAGGACCGGCGAGGTGGAGCACGAGGTCGGCGACCTCGGACGGCCGGGTGAACCGGCCGGTCACGGATTGGCCCGCCGCCCCGCGGGCCACTTCCCGCGGGTCGACGCCGCGGGACTGGGCCACTGTCGCGGCGACACCGCCCGCGCCCTGCCACAGCGCCGTCTCGACCGGACCCGGGCCGATGGTGTTCACCCGCACACCGTGAGGCCCCACCTCCTTGGACAGGGCCTTGCAGAAGTTGGTCAGAGCCGCTTTCGCCGCGCCGTAGTCGATGACCAGCGGGTCGGGCAGGCGGGCATTGACGGACGAGACGGTGACGATGCGTCCCGCGCCGGTGGCGAGCAGATGCGGCAGCGCGGCCCGGGTGGCGCGGACGGCGGCCAGGAAGTTGACCGTGAACGTCCACTCCCAGTCCTCGTCCGTCACACTCAGGAATCCACCCACGCGCGGCCGCACCGCCCCGACGTTGTTCACCAGGACATCGACACCGCCGTGGAGCGCGACGGCCTCGGCGATCAGAGCGGCCGGACCGCCGGGCGTCGCCAGGTCGACCTCCACCACCGCGAGTTCGGCCCCCCGCTTCACATGCTCGTCCAGCGCCTCGGTACGTTCCCTCGATCCGGCGACCACACGGGAGCCGGCTGCGAGGAATGCCTCCACGACGGCCAGTCCGATGCCGCGCCCGGCCCCGGTGACCACGACGGTCCGACCCGCCAGACCCGCGTCGGCGCCGGCCGGTGCCGCGGGCCCGTGAGGACGTGAGCTCATCGGCCGCCCCCCAGATCCTGCTTCCGCAGCCAGCCGAGTACCGTGTCCGCGACCTCGCGCCAGCCACCGTCGATCGTCAAAGAGTGCCCGCGGCCGGGGAAACCGAGGATGTCGGTGACGGCCTCGGAGTGTCGGTACTGCTTGAGAGTTGCCCGGGTGACCGTCTCGGGCACCGTGTGGTCCTTGCCGCCGGAGATCAGCAGCAGCGGACCGCGCCCGCCGTTGTGCGTGTCCACCTTCGCCGGTGAATGAGGGTTGAAGTTCGCGGCGGCCGCCTCGTACAGCGGCTTGCCCGGCGCGGGGATCGTCCACCGCTCGTACAGGTCCGCCGACTCCTCCTCGGCGATGGCGTTGCCGAACGCGAACCGGAACTGCTCCGCGGTCAGCGAGACCGACCGGTGCTTGTTGGCCGGGTTCCTGAAGACCGGGAACGTCGCCCTCAGCGCGGAGAGCGGCAGGGGCAGAACGCCCTTGATCTGCGCGGCGTCGATCGCGACCGCGGCGGCGGCGCGGTCCTGGCCGAGCAGCTTCTGCGCGATCATGCCGCCGAAGGAGTGACCGATCAGGATGGGCGGCGCCGGCAGCTCCGCGATCAGGGCCGCGTAATGCTCGACCACGTCGTCGATGCCGTAATCGGCGACGCTCTCAGGGTTCTGACGCGCCTCCTCGACGGTGTCCGCGTCGCCGGGCCACCCCAGTGCGGTCGGGGCGTAGCCCTCGGTCTGGAACAGGTCGATCCAGGGCTGCCAGGAACTGCTGTGCAGCCAGAGGCCGTGGATGAAGACCACGGGAGGGGTGAGGCTCATGATGAGGCCTTTCTCGTACGGACGGGGCATCGCGGCCTGTACTCACAGAACCGCGCACCCCGGTCCTTTCGCACCGGGGTGGCACCCCAGTTGTCTCAGGGGCGCACGCCGAACGGTCCGAGGACACCCGCGTCGATGCGCAGGGATTCCAGCAGCGCCCACGCGTTGTCCTTGGTGAAGACGTCGGCGGCGCCGAGGACTCCGGCGTACTTAGCGGCCACCGGAGCGGCCGCGGTGTCCGCGACCGCGTCGAGGAAGGTCTTGAAGATCGCCCACGAGTTGCCCTGGGGGCCGTACTTGGCGAAGTACGGAGTGGGGTCGACGGAGTCGATCGCGGAGCGGGTACTGGCCTCCAGGTCGTCCATGTACCGAATCTGCAGGGCGCCGTCCGCACGGACTCCGAGGCGCCCGAGGTGACCACCGACGAACGAGTGCCAGGGGTAGCTCATCGCGATGCTCTGGGCCTCGATCCAGTCGGGGATGTCCTGGGAAACCGCGAGGCCCTTGAACGGGACCCAGCCCGGGTACAGGACGTCGACCACCATCAAGGTGGCGTACTCGGGCGCGTAGATGAAGATGTTGTCGGGAGAGTGGTTCGGCCCGTGGTAGGCCAGGTTCAGGGTTTCTCCGCCGAACCTGAGCTGGTACTTGTCGTGGAACGTGACCGTCGGCCCGGGCCGGTTGGGATCCGCCGCACGGGCCAGCAACGGGGCCGTCGCGGCGTGCGAGATCCGGATGACGTCGGATCCGAACAGACCGGCGGCGCCGATGTGGTCGGCGTGCGAGTGCGAGTAGACCAGGTGAGTCACCTTGCTCGGACGGCCATTGGCCCGGGTGACGTCGTCGATCGCGCGGAGCAGGTTGTGCCCGATGGTCGGTGGTGCGTCCACGAGGACGACGCCCCGTGTGGTCGTCAGGAACATCGACTGGTAATACGAGTCGGTGACCCAGTAGAGGTTCCCGGCGATTCGGCCCACGTAGTAGCCGTCTTCGTTCGGTGTGGGGCCGACGGAGCCGGCCGGGACCGGCGCGAAGTCGGGCAGGCCATCCCCCTCGGCGGCGTGGGCGGGCTCGGCCAGCGTGCCGAGGAGAGCGGCGGCGGCCGGCACGGCGAGGGCCCCGGCAGCACCCTTGAGGAACCTGCGGCGGCCGGTCGGAGGCAGGAGTTCGGGATACATGAGGATCTGGTCGCCTTTCGTCTTGAGAACTTCGTGTGGTGAGAACGGAAGAGGACGGACAGGACGGGCCGCGGAGGTCGTGGACGGCAGAAACGTTCAGCGCTGACTGCGGCCCGACTCCCCGAAGGGCTTGGGGCTGTCCCGCAATGCGTCGCGCACCCGCGAAAAATTGCGGGGCAGCCCTTGGGTCGTGTCTGACAAGTCGCGTCGGATCAGCGGCCGGTGTCCGGCGCGGTCCATCGCCGACGACTTCAGAACAGCACGGCACGAGCGGTGTTCGCACTGGGGCTGTACCCCAGTGGTATGTGCCCACCGACTGCCCCGGGGACTGGGGTGAACCTCGACGGAGGACCTGTCGAACCTGCGCTTCTCCGGGCAGCGCTCACCGGAGCAGAGCGCCAACTCCCGCTGGACGATGACAGGCTGCACGAAATCAGGGCCTGGCCCAGGAGGGTGGCGCGGCCGGGAGACCGAGGGGCCGGACCACTCGCGTCCGGGTCGCAGAAGGCCGGCAAGCCTGCGCCCGACGCAGGAACGGAACGCGCCGCTGCCGGCATGCCTGCGCCTGCGCCGTGGCGCACCCGACCTCGACTGGTCCCTCGCGGCGGCAGCCCGCCCGTCCCTCTCCTGGGCCATCGGGTGCTGTGCGGGATCGATCGGTCGGCATCGTGCTCCCGGTACAGGCCCTGGAAGTGCCAGGACCGCGCAGACCACGTCTCAGGACGGAGCCGGAGACCGGC
The DNA here is from genome assembly GCF_042871745.1 of Streptomyces sp. NPDC005576. Lineage (NCBI taxonomy): Bacteria > Bacillati > Actinomycetota > Actinomycetes > Kitasatosporales > Streptomycetaceae > Streptomyces > Streptomyces sp. NPDC005576. The sequence goes on from NZ_JBIAJC010000003.1 coordinate 385,070, forward strand.
GCAGCGGGCGGGCGCGCAGGAACGGCATCGCGAAGAGGGCCCTCGCCCTCGGGGCCACGGCCCTGTGGGCGTTCCCGCCCCAGCGAAAGGTCGGCGGAACGCCCGGCGGCGGCTCGTGAGGCACCGGGCAGGCTTCACGCTTCACCGCAGCACGTGGCAGGGCCCGGTCAGGGCGTCGCGGGCTGGGGTGCGAGCCGGCGGAACGGCGAGTGGGGTGGTCCCTCCGGTGGGCGGGGCGGCCTCGTGTCGGGACGGCGCGCGTGCCCGACCGCCGGTGGGGTGCCGTCGCCACGGGCGAGGGCCCGCCTGACACCGTCCACGTCCGCCCCGTGGGGGTGACCCTGGACGGGGGCGCCCTTCCCGCCGCACACCACCTGGTGGTCGCTGCCGGTCCTACGCCGGTCGGCCCCCGGCGGGCCGGTCGGGGCGCCCCCTTTTCGCGCGGACGTGGGCCCCGCCCGGCACGCCTCTTCCCGGGCCCGTCCGCAGGCCGTACGCACCGGAAGAAGCAGCGGGGCGGCCCTGCCGTGCTGTGTACCGCACCTCTGCACTCCTCTTCGGCTTGCCGCCTCTCATCCCTTGGCCGGTGTCGGCCCGGAACTGGCCGGATCCTTCACGTCGGGCTGCAGCACGGGTCCTCGAGGTGACGACCCGGTTCCATGGCTGTCCGGAACCGGCGCTCCGGCGGTCACCACAGGCCCCGCAGCCGCATCGAAGGCATGAGTCACCTGCGGCTGGGTACCGGCCACTTGCAGTCGACGGGCCCGCTTCTCGAAACGGCGGTCGGTGGCCGTGAGCCGGCTGTGGTGCTGGGCCAGATGCTCCGACCAGGACGCGACCAGATAGTTCTCGACGAACCGGCCGGGATCGCCACCGTCCTGGTACAGGCCCCAGGTGAGGGCCCCGGTGCGTCGCCTGGAACGGGACACGTGTGCCATGCGTTCGGTGAAGGCGGCCCAATCCTTCTCCGCGATCCGGTAGACGACCGAGACGAGGACCGGACCGTCTGCCGGCCCGGGCTCGAACGTCAGCGGCGGCACGGGCCAGTGGTCGGAAAGGCTCGAATCGATCCCGTCCGCGCTGTGCAGGGGCCACCGGCGGACACTCACGGCGCCGGCCACCAACAGGCCGCTGCCGACCAGAAGAGACGTGGTCAGGCCCAGCCCGTCGGCCAACGCGCCCCACAGCGGTGCCGTCAGGGCCTGCCCTCCCTGGAACACCACCAGGTAGACGGCGAGTCCACGAGCCCTGACCCAGCCGGGCAGCCGCTGCTGGACGGCGGCATTGAGGGTGGACAGCACACCGATCCATGCCAGGCCCGCAGGCAACAGCGCTGCCCCGGCGAGCCAGGCAAGATGAGTCGTGGCCAGCACCGCCAGCGTTCCCGCGAAGACCACCGGCGCCACGGCGAGTGTGCCGTTGACACCGAGCGTGCGGCGGATCGCCGGCAGGGCGAAGGCGCCGCCCACCGCGCCGACGCCCACCGCGCCGAGCAGGAATCCGTAGCCGCCCGAGCCCAGTCCCAGCGACCGGCTCGCGACGAGCGGCAGCAGCGACCACAGCGCGGCCCCGCCGGGTATGAACAACGCGGTGCGCAGCAGAACCCGGCGGACACCGGGCGCGTGCCAGACATAGCGGCGACCCGCCTGCACGGCCGCCAGCAGCCCTTCGCTCCTGCCCAGGGGCCGCGGTGTCAACGGCCGTCGCCACAGCATCAGTACGGCGGCGATGCCGAGGTAGGACAAGGCGTTGAAGGCGAAGACCCAGCCGGCGCCCGCCGCCGCGACCACGACGCCGCCGAGGGCAGGGCCCACGGCGCGGGCCAGATTCATGTTGACCGCCCCCAGCGCGGCCGCCTGCCCCAACTGCTCGCGTTGCACCAGTTCGGGCTGAATGGCCTGCCAGGCCGGGCCCATCAGCGCGGTGCCGCAGCCGAGCAGGAAGGTGAGGACAAGCAGAAGCTCGGGGGTGAGCGCGCCGCGGAAAGCGCAGACCGTCAGCACGGTGGAGACGGCGAGCAAGGCGCACTGGGCGGCGAGCAGTACCGACCGGCGGTCGTAGCGGTCGGCCAGCACCCCGGAGGGCAGGGCGAGCAGGACCACCGGCAGGCTGGAGGCCGTCTGCACGAGCGTCACCAGCGCAGCGCCGTGACCGACGAGCAGCCACTGTGCGCCGACCGTCTGCATCCAGGTCCCGGTGTTGGACACCAACTGGGCGATCCACAGTGCGCGGAAGACGCGTGCTGCCAGCGGCGCCCAGGCCGAACTGCTGACGGAGCTCATGACTGCGGCCCTGTCCAGGCGGGGACGGAGACCGACAGGCGGTAGGCGGCTGTCGAGATCACGACGAGCAGCCCCAGCTCCACCCCGAGAACGTGGGAGAGTTCGGTGTGCCGCAGGAGCAGGCCACCGGCGAGGGCCCCGAGAAACATGGCAAGAACGGCGAGGATCCGCCGACCGGGCCGGGGAGCCGCCCCGCCGGCCTGCGAGGAGTCCGCTGCCAGGCCCGTCAGGGTGAGGGTCAGAACGGTCGTCGTCAGGTCCGGGACGCTGAGACGTCGGACGACCGCGTTCTGCAGGCCCATGGCGAGGCCCAGAAGAACGACCAGAGAAGCTGTCACCGACAGGCCCGGCGCCCCCGCCGGAGCGAAGCCCAGAAAGACGACGTTGCCGGTCATGTTCGCGACGAAGACCCGACCGAGCGCCAGATGGCTCGCGGCATCGAGGAGCCCGGTCACCACCGTCAGCACCAGCAGCAACGGCGGCAGGGGCCCGTGCCGGTCTCCCTTCGGCGGGGCCAGGGTCCGGGCGGGGTCAGCCAGCAGACTCTGCATGAGGCGTTTTCTCCTTCGATTTCTCGCTGCGTGCGGAGGGATGCCGCAGCACCCTGCGAGTGAGCAGTCCACTGTTCGGGCCGATCACGATCGTCGCGACGGCGACTCAGCCAGGCCCCGCGGGCAGTCCGGGGCGTTGGTCGACCACCGCGCCGGACACGGCCTGGGCCGGGGTCGATCTGGCAGCCTCCCGCGGCGACCGCGGTGCGGGCGCCGACAACCTGCTGCGGTGCGTGCGACGTGGGATGCACGGGCAGCGTCCGGACCCGAGGCGATGCGGCGCGGTGCACGACGAGCGTTCCACGGCTGCTTCGCCGTCACGTCTGTTCAGCGCACTGGCACTTGCCCAGCAGCGCACTGGACGGCCCGCCGTCGGAGAAACGTCCTCAGCCGACTTCTACGCTTCCGCAGAGCAACGCCGCTCACTCTCTGTGTGACCACCCCAAACGCCGTACTCCTGCTGTGACGCCCGGGCGAATCGGCCGCAGGGACCGCTCACGGGGCACTCCCGGCAGACTGCTCGCGCTCTTTCTTCTCGCTGCCGGCGAGCCGGGCCTCTTTCGCTCGAAGGTGAGAAGAAGACGGAGCTGTTCATGCCTCGGCACGCGGCATCGTTCTGCCACGCCCACATCCGAAGGAGTGGCTTGATGGAAGTCTTCACGGTCATGTCTCCTCGAGATCGGCGGAGCTGGAAGGTGCTGTCTCCCAACTGTGGGTCTGAGCACCAGTCGGCTGCCGGCCCGGCGCGGCGAGACGTACGGCGAACGGCACCACCGCACGTCTGCCGGAGAGGACGCCTCGTAACCGCAGGTCACGGGACGGGGTGATCTCGCCGCGGAGGGTGTGGTCACGGTGCCGGAACCTTCGGCCAGCCCTGCTGTCGCCTCGCACCGGCACCCTGGAGGTGCGAGACGCGAGGTGCGGCGTGCACCTGCGACGGCCCAGCGGTCACAGATACGTATGGCGCGTCCGCTCTCCGAACACCGAACTGCAGATCGGCCCAGACTGGCCCAGACTCCCTGGCATGAGGGCATGAGGGCATGAGGGCATGAGGGCATGAGGGCATGAGGCCACGACGGAGCACCAGGACCTCTGCGCATGTTCCGGCCGCTGGTCAGAGCATCCACGCCTCGGCAGGGGGTGGAGGGCACATGAGGAACGTCGCCCGTTCGGCGCTCGTCAGCGGCCGGCGGACCACCGGCCCGACCACATACGCGCATCCGGCTCCGCCCACTCGTCGGCGTCGTCGCCTGTCTCGGTGCGCGCGCACGGAGCTTCGTCATCGGTGTCACCGACATCCGTGCCCGGCACCGACGGCCACGACCGCAGAACGAGGTGAGAGCCCTGGTGGTCATCGACGCCTCGGGGCGTCCGGCGTCCGGTGGTGCCCTCCAGCCGGACATCTGCCGCGGCCGGCGCCCGCGGCAGATGTCCGGCGGCCAAGCGGTCGCCCCACCGCACCGCAGGACTCAACCCCGGACGGCCTTCGTGGGCTCTTTTGTGTCGGAGCCTCGCCACTCGGCGGGGGAGACCCCGTAGAGGGACCGGAACGCCCTGCTGAAGTGGGACGGACTGGTAAATCCCCACTGACGGGCTACCCCGGCAATGGAGCGCTTCGTAGCATCCCTCCGGGCCAGCTCAGTTCGGCATTTTTGTAGCCGACACTGCTGAATCCACTGGCCGACCGTACCGCTGTCGGCCAGGAAGAGCTTGTGGAGGTACCGGACGGAGATCGAGTTGGCGTGGGCCACTGACTGCGGTGTGAGGTCCGGATCGGCAATGTTCTGTTCGATGAACCTCTTGATCTCCTGTAGCCGGTCGAGGCCGACCGGGGTCGTGGGCCTCGGGGGAACCTGCTCCTCCGCCAAGAGGCTCAGAAGATCGAGAGTGCTGCTCGCCAGAGGCGCCCCGGAGGGGGAAGGGCAGCGCGCCGCAATGTCGACGAGGCGCTGCAGATGTGCGGCAACCAGCGAGGCCATGGTCGTGTCGGGACGGATCGGCGTCGCGGTGAGTTGTTGTAGCCGCTCCTCCGGCAGACCGAGGAGGCGGCGCGGGAAGGCGAGCAGCTTCACGCGGTACGGGCCGGGGAATCCGAGCGACATGGGCCGTGTCATGTCGCAGAAGACCATTTCCCCGGGCTTCAGGGCGATCCGGCGGTTGTACTGTTCGACCGTGGCGGATCCGGTGACCATCAGCATGATGACCAGGAGTTCGTCACCCTCCATGACGGATGAGTGAGCCCGCGACAGCCGCATCGCGCTTCCCGCCATGGTGGCGAGCTTCAAGTGGCTCAGTCGAGACGCCTGGATGGCTCCTGTGTACTGCGCTCCAGGCGCCACGAAATCAACCGCGCCAAGCGTTCGGTACAGATCTTGACGCCAGCATTCATCTGGTTCTTCAACAGGTATCAACGAGGTTTCGCAGAGACTTTTCATGAGCACCCCGGGCGCCTTAATCAGTGGACGCGGTGACGTATGGGCCGTCTGTCGGTCGTCGGGCTGGTTTTCTTTACCGTGCGAGCTGACGCAAGAATTCGCATGGCTTCATTCATCTCGATTTTTTCGCGGACAGCCGCCTGGAATTCTTTGGGAGAGATTCCGTAGGCGAGCCTGAAGGCGCGACTGAAATGGGAGGCGCTGGCGAAGCCCCAGCTGTGGGCCACCGTCGCCACGGGCGGTGCGTAGGACGCGGTCCGTACCAGCTCTCTTCGGCATCGCTCCAGACGCTGTTGCAGGATCCACCGCGCTGCGGTGAGGCCTTCCGTCTCGAAGAGCTTGTGCAGATACCTGAGCGACACCCGGTGAGCGGAGGCGATCGCCACGAGGGACAAGTCCGGATCCGACAGATGCCGCAGCGTGTACTCCTTGATGCGAAGGAGCATTGCCTGGACCGCCGCCGGCTCTTGGGGGGGCAGCCGCCCATATCTTTCCTGGATCAGGCAGGCCAGCAGATCGCAGGTGACTGTGGCGAGTCTGTGGGCCTGTGCGACAGCGACCGATTCCGCACCGCTGTCAAGACGCTCCAGGTGCCCGGCAAGAAGGGCGGAAAGCGGCTCGTCCAGCCCGAAGGCCGTGGCGGTCACCCCTCGCAATTCGACGTCGGTCACTCCAAGGGCGGATCTGGGAAATTGGAACGAGGTGAGGCTGAACTCCTGCCTCAGCGCCTTGCTGAAAGGGCGCCTGGAGTCCGAGAGCGAGAACTGCCCAGGGCGGACGACCGCGTGCCGGCCGTCCTGCGAGCGTTCGGCGACCCCGCGGTGCTGGAGCGTGAGAGTGAGGGTCTCCTTGCCGTCCCTCGCGATCATCCGAGGGCTTCGGGTAGCCGTCTGTGGCCCCGCCGTGACGGTGGAGACCTGCATGAAGCCCACCTGCCGGCTGACGATCGTCGCTGACGTCGGCGCCTCCTCGTGCAGAACGACATCCAGCGGGACGAACGTTCTCGATACGGCGTTCTGCCAGAAGTCGGCTCTGTCCGAGACGGGTAGCAGAGCAGTGGACAGGACCACGGGCATGGCAACTCCCTGACGAGGCGGTGCGGACGCGTAGCCGACGTGGCCGTCGAGCGCGGGCCGGTTTCAGGCCGTCCGGCCTGTCGACGAACGCAGCAGCTCGAGGGCTCACAACGAGCTGTGCCAGCACATCGCAGCTTCACGGGGCGTACCAGGAAGAAATGCAGGAAGGATCGACGGAGCGCTCTTCATTGCGGGCATTTCAGTCAACTCGGTCCACCCCCGCCGCGTGTCCGGCCCGTGAGCGCGCCGGCACCGCTGTCCCACAGGCTCCGCAGGGCCCCGCAACCGGTACAGGAGGACCCGCTCACATCCCCGGCGTCCTTGCCGACTTCCTCATCGGGAGCAGAGGCTCGCACCCCGGGAGCCGAGGACGGTCGGCGGATGGTCAGGCGGAGCAGCTTCTGCTCCCCGAGCCACCGTGGTTGCGTCTTCGAGCAGATCTCGCCCCCTGGCGTTGACGGAATTCCGCACCTGAGTAAGGATCGCGATCACATTGCTGCAGACCATACCCCCCAGCAAACCTACTCACGAATATCCTGCGCACCCTCTCTTCCAGGGCGACCCGCGGCACCATTCGGAGTGAGTCGGAACGTGACAGAGAGCGGGAAAGAGGACTGCAATGGTTATGCCTGGATTTCCACGAAATACGCTCGACTCGGAAGGGCTGCCGGTATGGATAGGTGACTTGGCGTGCGAAGATCCGAACCACAGCCTGCATTTCGTCAAAGGCATCGATCCCGTTCAGGCATTGAGGGTGCTGCGCGTCGAGCCCGGTTCGATCCAACCGTGCGTCCTGCCCGACGAAAAGCCGGACCCGTACACGTCGCTTCCGAGTGCAGCCTTCGCAGGCAACGCGGAAAATGCGGCAACGCTGCTGGCCGGACGCATCGGTGAATGGACCTTCGTCTACGACGATTTGGGGTACACCTTCGACGGTACGGCGGATGCCCTTTCCGATGAGGGGCGAACGGCCGTCACGACGGTGTACACCATCAACGGGCACGCCAGCCTCCACTACGCGGTGGACGGCGAGGAACTCGAAGAGGTCATCATCGATGATATGAGTCTTGAGGAACGGCTTCCCGACATGCCCGCCGAACTGGCCACCGCGTTCGAGGCTGCCGGAATCGCCGATTGGGATGACCTTGAACCCGGCGAGGTCGACAGTCTGATCGGCATGCGTGCTGCCTGCGCCCTGGCAGGAGCGGTCTTCACACTGGATGAAATTCGCCGGATTCCACTTCTCATGGCACAGCGGAACTCTGGCGACCGAGTTCCCTCAAGGGCGTGAGCGACGGATGCCTCCGGGGTCGGGACGCTTCCCGCAGGTGCGGTGCCCCGACGTGTGGTCGCGCTCGGAAGCCGTTGTCGACCTCCCCTGAGATCCGTCAACACCCGCGGCCCGACCGGGTCGGCCCTGCCGGACCCCGGCTTCCCCGCGGTTGCCGAACCGGCTGGTGCGGGCCCTGAAGGCCCCGCGTGACCTTGGCGGTACGGGCCAAGACGAGTTCAGCCGGGCTGAACCGGCCGGCGGGTTCCGGCGGCTGCCGACGCCCCGGGCCGCAGCAGGACCGTCCGGCATCGGTCGTACGGCCGCAACCGCCCTGGTGCCGCGAAGCGGGAGGGTCGGGCGCCGGGCCGAGCCGGGATCGGCGGAGCGGAATCCCCCGCACCGGCATGGCCCGCTGACGGGTGCGGACCGGGTCCGCACCCCACCGCACCCACGGCTCGGTGAGGACCTGGACCGCCGACGGCCATCGGTGAAGGCGACGAATGCGCCACGCCCGCTCCGTCGCTCAGCATCGTCTGTGACCAGCGTTTCCACGACCGTGCCGACGAGGCCCGGCCGACCGGGACGAGCGGGCTCGGCACCGACGATCTGCCGACACGCACCCCGGCGGGCAGGTTGTCTGCCGACCGGGACGACGCGGCCGCGTGTGCCGGTGGGAGGTCACGACCGATCCGGATCCGGAGACGGACGTGGCGCCGAGCTGAGCAGGTTACCGGCCAACTCGACGGCACGAGGGATGTCGTGGGCCGATGGTCTGGGGGCACGCATCCCGCTGGCCGTGTGCGACACTGCCGTCTGCGTTACGGATGGCGTGAACCGCGCCACCGGCGACGCACGCCACCCCGGCGGCCAAGACCACACCACTCACGGGTGTGATGAAGAGGTGCGCGCCGCCCGACGGTGCGTCCCGCACGCGAAGAGGCTGCCGATGAGGTGACCCATGTCCGGCATACGCGTCAAAGCGTATTTTACTTGACCATTCATCGGTTCATCTGCAAAAACATCTGTGACGAATGAGAGTTCGGCGTCGACCGGCTGCTCAGAGGGCTGGTCCCAGGTGCAAGCGCACAGGAGTCGTACGTTGCGAATACCTAAGCTGTTCACTACAAGACCCACACCAACACCCCTGCGCCTGACGGTTGTCGCGTCCCTCGTGATGGGGGTGATGAGTGCCGGTCTGCCTCTGGCCGCGGTAGCGACGGCCGAGTCCGGCGGCGCCGCGCCGGTGCAGACCACCAAGCCGTCCGCCGAGCCGGTGTGCGACTTGCCGCAGCCAGGCACGTTCGGATGTCTTGCCCTACGGCGCACCGAACCCGCTGCCCGTATCGGTCAGCAGGCACTGTCGGCCGCCGAGACACCTGACGGGTACGGGCCGGCGGACCTGCAGAGCGCGTACAACCTGCCGACGGGCGGCGGGGAAGGCCGGACGATAGCCGTCGTCGTGGCCTTCGACAACCCGACCGCGGAATCCGATCTGGCTGTCTACCGTTCGCAGTACGGTCTGCCCGAGTGCACCACCGCCAACGGCTGTTTCCGCAAGATCGATCAGCGGGGCGGCACCGATTACCCCGAACCGGATCCCGAATGGGCGGGTGAGGCCTCGCTCGACCTGGACATGGTCTCCGCGTCCGCGTCCGCTGCTCACATCCTGCTGGTCGAGGCGGACAGCACTGCCTTTGAAGACTTGTTCGCAGCCGTCGATCAGGCCGTCGCGCAGGGGGCCCAGTACGTTTCCAACTCCTATGGAAGCGACTACAGCAGCGCGGCCGGCGGTGAGTATCCGGAGCAGACCACTCAGTTCGACACCCACTACAACCATCCGGGCGTCGTGATGGTCGCCTCCTCCGGCGACCGCGGGTATGGCGTCGGCTACCCGGCCGTCTCGCAATTCGTGACCGCCGTCGGCGGCACGACGCTCCGACGGAACGCGACCACCGCGCGTGGCTGGACCGAGTCGGTGTGGAGCAACAGCCTGGGCGCCCCGGGGTCGGGCTGTTCGGCGTACGAGCCAAAACCTGGCTTCCAGACGGACACCGGCTGCGACAAGCGGTCGGTGACGGACGTGTCCGCGGTCGCCGACGCCGCCACCGGTGTCGCGGTCTACCAGACGTACGGATACAACGGCTGGGCGGTCATGGGCGGCACCAGCGCGTCCGCTCCCATCATCACGGGCGTGTACGCGTCCGCCGGCGTCCCCGCCAAGGACACTTACCCGAATTCCTACCCCTATTTCAAGCCGTCCGCTCTCAACGACGTCACCGGCGGAGCCAACGGCACCTGCGAGCCGGACTACCTCTGCACCGCAGGGGCCGGCTACGACGGGCCGACCGGACTCGGCAGCCCCAACGGCCTGGACGCCTTCCGCAGCTACCCGAACGGCAAGCTCAGCGGCACCGTCACCGACGCCCAGGGAGCCGCGTTGGCCACGGCCACCGTCAAGGCCAACGGATACCAGGTCACCACCGACTCGCGCGGGCACTACTCCTTCACGCTGCCGCCCGGCAGTTACGATCTGGCCGTCGAGGCGTACGGCTACCGCGGGAAGACCACCCCGGCGGTGAAGGTCGCCGAAGGTGACTCGGTCACGGAGGACTTCTCGCTGGACCCGGCGCCTTCCCAGACGGTCAAGGGCAAGGTCACCGACGGCTCCGGCCACGGCTGGCCGCTCTACGCCTCGGTCTCCGTCGAAGACGTGCCTGGCGTACCGGTATACACGGACCCCTACACGGGGACTTTCAAGCTGAGACTGCCGGAAGGCCATGACTACACACTGAGCATCGTCGCCCAGTACCCCGGGTACCGGACGGTGACCAAGAACGTCACTGTCGGATCCTCCCCAACAGCGGTCAAGGTCGCCGTCCCGGTCGACGCCGAGACGGACACCGCCGCGGGCTACGAACTGAGGACGATCGGCCCCACCGAACCGTTCGACTTCACGGATTCTCAGCCGGACGGCTGGAGCATCGTCAACGGCGACAGAACCGACGGCGGCTGGGAGTTCTCGGACCCGGGAAACCGGACCAATCGCACCGGAGGCGACGGCGGCTTCGCCATGGTCGACAGCGACCACATAGGTGCGGGCAAATACCAGGACAGTTCCCTGATGAGCCCGGTCTACGACTTCAGCGACTACACGAGACCCCGGATCTCCTTCGACACGGATTACAGAGGTTTCTCCGGCCAGAGAGGTACAGCCGACATCACCACCGACGGCGGCGCCACCTGGACCACACTGCGGACGTGGACCGCCTCCCAGACGGGACACATGGAGATCCCGCTCGCCGCCTACTCCGGATCCAAGGCCGTCCAACTGCGATTCCGCTTCGTGGGCGTCTTCGGCTACTGGTGGGAACTGGACAACATCTTCATCGGCGACCGCCCGTACGTTCCCGTGAGCGGCGGATTGGTGGCCGGTACCGTCACCGACGCCAACACCGGTGAGGGAGTCGTCGGCGCAGCCGTCCGCAACGCGGACGCCACCGATCAGACAGCCATATCGGCGCCCACGCCGGACGACCCCCATCTGGACGACGGCTTCTACTGGCTCTTCTCCAACACCCTTGGTACACACTCCTTCACGGCGGGCAAGATCAGGTACGCCTCCGGTACCAAGGCAGTGCGGGTGGCACCGGACCGGGTGACCGAGGCCGACCGCAGCCTCCAGGCGGGAAGACTCACCATCACCCCGGCAGCTGTCGACAAGACAGTGGCCCGGGGCGCCAGAAGTACGAAGACGCTGAAGGTGAGAAACACCGGCAAGGCCCCCGCCACGTTCACCCTCGCCGAACAGTCCGGCCTTCCTCAGACGCAGGCACGTGAGGGCGCCCCCCTCCAGGTGACCCCCAGTACGACCTCGTCGCTGCGCGAGCAGTTCGGTCCACTGACGACCCGGTCGGTGGGACCAACTGCTGTGACGAGCGCCGTCGGCGGCGACGCCTGGCAGTCGGTGGCAGACCTGCCGACGGGCATCATGGACAGCGCGGTCGCCGTGGACGACGGCAAGCTCTACTCCGCCTTCGGCTTCGACGGCAGCACCTACACCTCGGACCTCCACGTCTACGACCCCGACAGTGGTGCCTGGTCGCAGCTGGCCTCGGCAGTCGACGGCCGCGACGCACCGGCCAAGGGATTCATCAACGGCAAGCTCTACGCCGTGGGTGGATGGGACATCAACAGCACACCCGATGCCAAGCTGGAGATATACGACCCGGTTTCGGACGCCTGGACCACCGGGGCGCCCTCGCCCAAGCCGTACGCGGCCTCCGGGAGCGCGGTCCTGGACGGAAAGCTGTACGTCGTCGGCGGCTGCACCGCGACGGCCTGCGTCACCAGGGACGTGTACGCCTACGACCCGGCCACCGACCAGTGGTCGGCGATGGCCTCGTACCCCGAATCCATCTCCTGGACCGCCTGTGGTGCGATTGCCGACGTGCTCTACTGCGCCGGCGGCCTGACGGAAAGCGGCACCACACGGCACACGTACGCCTACGATCCGATGACCGACGCATGGGCGCCGGTCGCCGACATGCCCATCCCTCTGTGGGGATCGGCCCATGCGGCGGCGAACGACATGCTTCTGACCGTCGGCGGCAGGGTCGCGCTCGGTGTCACCAACCAGAGTTTCGCCTTCGATCCCCGGGCCGGCACGTGGATGGCGCTGCCCAACGCCGACCTGCCGGTCATGCGCGGTGGTGGAGCTCCCGGCTTCTACAGCGTCGGAGGCAAGCGCAGCAACCAGGTCGGTGCCGCGCCGGTCGCCACCGTCCAGGTGCTACCCGGATACGACCAGCGTGACAGCACCGAGGACGTCATCTGGCTCGGCCTCGACCGCCAGAAGGTGACCCTGCTTCCCGGGGCCAGTGCCACGGTGACGGTCTCGCTGGATGCCACCGTCTCCGAGGTCACTCGGGCAGGCGACTATCTCGCGCATGTGGGCGTGCACACCGACACGCCCTACCATGTTGCCGCAATCCCGGTGACGATGACGGTCAGACCGCCCAAGGGCTGGGGCAATTACACCGGCACCGTGCGTGGTGCCGACGGCACGGGCGGCACCGTACCCCTCGCCGGAGCCACCGTTCGGCTCGAGGGTAAGAAGTCGAGCCATACCGTGACGACCGCCGAGGACGGCACTTTCGCCCTGTGGCTCGATGCCCGTGGCGGCCCGCTCAGCGTCACCGTGTCGAAAGAGGGCTACGAGCCGGTGACCACGCGGGTGAAGCCGGCCAAGGGGAAGTCGACTCTCGGCGACTTCACCCTGCGGAAGGCTCCGTGACCGCCGATCATCTGTCCGACGCGCGGAGGCGATGGCCGGCCGGCCATCGCCTCCGCGCCTCGGAGCTTCGGCCGAGTGCACTCCTGGAACATTCGAGGTGCACTGAGGGACGCGAAGTACGGGGCTCGAACCCCTAACGTTCCCCTTGTGGTCGAGTGGGAATGGAGCGCGTCCGGCCTCCCACTCGACCGCTGCCACCTGATCCGCGCGTCCCGCGGTACGTGCCGGAACGGAGACGGCACGGGCGCGATCGGGACAGGGAGGGAAGTTTCAACGGAGACCGAAGTCGGCCAGGCGCTCCCGGGCCGTCGCCAGATGCTGGGGGTTGGCGGACTTCCCGAGGTTCAGACACTGGGTGTAGGCCTCGCGGGCCTGTTCCTGATGGCCGCCGGCACCCAGGGCTTCAGCGAGGTGGATCAGCGCGCGGCTCTCGAGCCCCGGGTTGGCGCTCGCACGGGCGAGGCTCACCGCGGTACGCAGGTGGTCGGCAGCCTCTGCCCAGTTCTTGAGGAGGGTCTGGGCCTGGCCGATGGAGGTCTGCGCATTGGTGCGGTTGAAAGCGGCACTGTGAGGTTCGATGCGATCCCCGGCCCGATCGAGAAAGGCGAGCGTACGGAGGTGCTCGGCTACGGACTCCTCGTAACGGCCCGCTCGCAGCAGGGTGTCGGCGTGGCTGCCCATGGCGTGGAGGGTCCCGGGCAGGTCACCCGCCGCTTCGAAGAGTCGAGCTGCTTCGTGATTGTGCGGTGCTGCCGCGGCGTAGTCACCGAGCTGGCTGAGGGCCCAGGCCATATAGCTGTGGGACCAGCCCTGTTGGGCAGGATCATTGGCACGCCGGGCGGCATCGAGTGCCTCGGCCGCCCGGTCCATGCTGTCGTGGTGGCGGCCCTCGCAGACCAGCAGAGCCCAGGCGTGAAGATTCAGGTGAGTGGCTTCGAGACGGGGGTCGCCAAGAGCTTGAGCGCTCTTGACGGCAGTGGCGGAGACCTCCGACCAGTGTCCCCAGAAGATCCACTGGTCGGAGAACCAGTGGAGGGCTTCCGCGACCTCGATCACGGAGGCATGGTCTTCGTCGCGGGCGGCGGAACGAAAGGCCGCGAGCCAGTTGACGCCCTCTGCCTGGAGCCATCGACGGGCGTGCTCCGCAGTGGACAGATCGACGGTCCCCTGCCAGGTGGAAGGCGGCGCACCGTAGTCGGGCTCGAACCAGCGGCCGGCCACGACCGCGGTATCCAGCAGCCAGCGGTGCAGCGCGGACTGGGCCGCCGCAGCCGCCTCCTCGGACTCCTCGGCCTTCAGCCGATCGCGGGCGTAGAGCTTCAGCAGATCGTGGAGCCGGTAGCGATCTCGGTCGGATCCCAGCAGCCCGCTCTCGACCAGCTCCTCCAGAGTGTCCTCGGCATCGAAGAACTCCAGTCCGGTGAGCTGGGCACTGGCCGCGACGCCGGCATCCGGACCGTCGACCAGCGAGAGGAAGCGGAAGAGCCGGGCAGCGTTGGGGGTGAGCTGGCGGTAGGACAGGTCGAACGCCGCGGCGAGGCGCAGATCTCCGGCGGCCAAGGTGGCCAGACGGCGTTCCTCCAGAGCCAGACGATCGGCCAGGCGGCGTACGGTCCAGCCCGTGCGCGTCGCCAGCCAGTTGCCCGCCACCCGCAGGGCGAGGGGCAAGTACGCGCATCGCAGGGCGACCTCGGAGAGCGCGTGCGGATCCGTGTCCGCACGGTTCTGGCCGATCACACCTGCCAGGAAGACGTCGGCCTCAGCGGGGGAGAGCTCGCCGATGGGCAGGCGCTCGACATCCTCCAGCCCTGTGAGCATCCTTCGACTGGTGATCAGGACCATCGTCGCCCCGGTGCTCGGCAGGAGTGGGCGGACCTGGGCCTCATCACGGGCATTGTCCAGCATCAGCAGACAGCGACGTTCGGCCAGCACCTGCCGGTAGAGCTCCGGGTGCCCCTGCGGACCGACCTTGGCCAAGTCCACGTCAGCCACGCCGAAAGCCTTGAGTATGCGCAGCATCAGCTCTGTCGGCGAGGGCGGGTTGTCGTCCATGCCACGCAGATCGAGTACCAGCTGTCCGTCGGAGAAACGATCTGCCAGCCCGCGTGCCGCGTGCAGCGCCAAGGTGGTCTTGCCCGCCCCCGGAGGCCCGGACACCGATACCACCTGTGATCGTCCCAAGGACGCCTGCTGTGCCAGCGCAGCCAGTTGTACGAGTTCCTCCTCCCGACCGACGAAGTCGTCGATGCCTCGCGGGAAGGCGCGCGTGTCGGCGAGACTGTGGCGGGGGTTGCGTCCGATCCTGGCTGCGGCCAGCAGCCGTTCCCGCTCGGCCTCGGGCAGGTTCAGCCCACTCGCCAGTGCGGCGACCGTTCCTCTCTGAGGGGTCGCCCGGATGCCCCGCTCGAGATCCCCGATCCCGCGACCACTCACGCCCGAAACCTCGGCCAGCGCCTCGATCGTCAGCGACGCCTCCAGACGGAACTGCCTGAGCAGAACCCCGAACCCCACCCCGTTCACGTTGCTCACCCGACCCCCTGTGTCCCGTCCCTCTGCGCCTGAATCAGCTCGATGTGACACGTGGCTTCCCGTACAACTGCCAGAGCTGTTACGCGATTTCCGTCGGGCGTGCGACGACGGTTACTGCACCGCGCGACGCGTCGCCGGAACGTCCTGCATCCCGTGCATGGACGTCTCTCCGCCGGCGATGCACCCCATCTGACGCCGCGCGCCGATCCGCCAGGAATTGCGGGGCGGCCCTGAGGCGTGAAAGACGGACGGCGGTAACGATCATGCTGGTACGCGGGTACAGGGTATGCGCAGAAGGAGGGGAATGTACACGGGTGCCCGAACCTTCGTCGCGGTTGCGGTGTGGCACCGACGGGTCGGTGTCCGGGCTCTCGCGGTACGCGATCAGGGTGCGTCCGACGGTGCTTCGGGTGCCTGATTCCTGCTCCACGTGAGTACGCCAGCCGCACGGGGACCGGCTCGGCCCCCGGTCGGCCTCCCACCGGCCATCGGTCCCGCCATCGACGCGATTTCGGCGTAGCCGTGGCCGGTCGGCAGGACCTGGGGAGCGTGGCTCGCAGCCCACCGCGGGCCCAAAGGCCCACAGAAATCCCAGAGATGCCGTCGCACCCCTCCCTGACCCACTAAGTCGCAGGTCGGATGGGTGCGGCGGCATCCTCATGTCAGATGTCGCGGAAGATCTCGATCTGCGCGCCCACCGAGTTGAGCCGCTCCGCGAGGTCCTCGTAACCGCGGTTGATCACATAGACGTTGCGGAGCACGGAGGTTCCCTCGGCCGCCATCATCGCGAGCAGGACGACGACGGCCGGCCGGAGCGCCGGCGGGCACATCATCTCGGCGGCGCGCCAGCGGGTCGGGCCCTCGACGAGGACGCGGTGCGGGTCGAGCAACTGGAGACGGCCGCCGAGGCGGTTGAGGTCGGTCAGGTAGATGGCGCGGTTGTCGTAGACCCAGTCGTGGATCAACGTCTGGCCGTGCGCGGAGGCGGCGATGGCCGCGAAGAACGGCACGTTGTCGATGTTGAGGCCGGGGAACGGCATCGGGTGGATCTTGTCGATCGGCGCCTCCAGCTTGGAGGGGCGCACGGTCAGGTCCACCAGCCGGGTACGGCCGTTGTCCGCCGCGTACTCGGTGGTGCGGGCGCAGTCCACGCCCATTTCCTCCAGTACGGCGAGCTCGATCTCCAGGAACTCGATCGGCACCCGGCGGATCGTGAGCTCCGACTCCGTGACCACCGCCGCGGCCAGCAGGCTCATCGCCTCGACCGGGTCCTCGGAGGGGGAGTAGTCCACGTCCACGTCGATCTGCGGCACGCCGTGGACGGTCAGCGTCGTCGTACCGACCCCGTCCACCCGTACGCCCAGGGCCTCCAGGAAGAAGCAGAGGTCCTGGACCATGTAGTTGGAAGAGGCGTTGCGGATGACGGTGGTGCCGTCGTGACGGGCGGCGGCGAGCAGCGCGTTCTCGGTCACCGTGTCGCCGCGCTCGGTCAGCACGATGGGGCGGCCGGGGGAGACCGAGTGGTCGATCTGCGCGTGGTAGAGACCGTCCGTCGCGGCGATCTCCAGGCCGAAGCGGCGCAGCGCGATCATGTGGGGTTCGATCGTGCGCGTACCGAGGTCACAACCGCCGGCGTACGGCAGCTTGAACTGGTCCATGCGGTGCAGCAGCGGACCCAGGAACATGATGATCGAGCGGGTGCGGCGCGCGGCGTCGGCGTCGATCGCCTCCATGTCCAGCTGTGCGGGGGGCACGATCTCCAGGTCCACGCCCTCGTTGATCCAGCGGGTGCGTACACCGATGGAGTTGAGGACCTCCAGGAGCCGGAAGACCTCTTCGATGCGGGCGACGCGGCGCAGCACGGTGCGGCCCTTGTTGAGGAGGGAGCCGCAGAGCAGGGCGACGCAGGCGTTCTTGCTCGTCTTGACGTCGATGGCGCCCGAGAGGCGTCGACCGCCGACGACCCGCAGGTGCATGGGGCCGGCATAGCCGAGCGACACGATTTCGCTGTCGAGGGCCTCGCCGATGCGGGCGATCATCTCAAGGCTGATGTTCTGGTTGCCGCGCTCGATGCGGTTGACGGCGCTCTGGCTGGTCGCGAGAGCCTCGGCCAACTGCGTCTGTGTCCAGCCCCGGTGCTGACGGGCGTCACGGATGAGCTTGCCGATGCGTACGAGGTAGTCGTCTGACATACCGGCAGGCTATCTCACATATGAGATGTGCGTGCGTTCGGGCGGTGCGTTCGGGTGAAAGGGCAACCTGGATGCCGCGCGACCGTTCGTGGCACGGGGGCGAGCGGGCCAGGGTTTCCGGGGTCCGGCCGCACGGGTGCGGTCACCCGGGCGTGGCGGTGACCTGACGTCAGGGTTGCACGATCGCTCCATGAACGCATGGCCACCTGCCCCGTGCGGAAATGCCGCCGGATCGGCGGTCCGTGTCCCGGCCCCGTGGGCTCGGCCGTGGACTCCGTGGCGACCCGCCGAGTTGCGGCACCGCGGACTTGGGGTAGGGCAGGTACGTGGAGGACGGGTCGCACATCGCGTTCCTGGACCGCTGACCGAACCTCCCGGCGAAGGTGCTGGTGGCGCCCAGGGCGCACGTGGTCGCTGACCGAGACGGGGAAGGGTTCCACCTGCTGATGGGGATCGTCCGGCTGGTGACACGCGCAGTCGGGACCGTCGCCGTCCCCGAGCGGATCTGCCGCATGCTTCCGGCCGCCGCGACGGGGCACAGTCCCGGAGGGGGCCGGGCGCGTCGGCAGAAGAAGCCGGAACGACTGGGTTCGCCGCGAAGCGCCTCGACCGGATGGTGGCGGACACCGGCTCCCGGGCATGACCGTTCGACCGCGATGTACTAGAGTTATCTCGACATCGAGATATCTGCCGAGGCGCACCGCAGTCGCCGCTCGGCAAGGGTTACCTAAGTAATCCTGACCCCAGCGGATCGGCGAGAAGTCGCAGGCGGCACCACACGGCGCCCGCCGTGAGTGAGGCGCGGCGCGGTAGTACGCGCACATTGATGAAGGAGACTGTCGTGTCGGCGAACAGCTTCGACGCCCGCAGCACGCTGCGCGTGGGCGACGAGTCGTACGAGATCTTCCGGCTGGACAAGGTGGAGGGCTCCGCCCGCCTCCCGTACAGCCTGAAGGTGCTGCTGGAGAACCTCCTCCGCACCGAGGACGGCGCGAACATCACCGCCGACCACATCCGGGCGCTGGGGGGCTGGGACTCCCAGGCCCAGCCGAGCCAGGAGATCCAGTTCACGCCGGCCCGCGTGATCATGCAGGACTTCACCGGCGTTCCCTGCGTCGTGGACCTCGCCACCATGCGTGAGGCCGTGAAGGAGCTCGGCGGCGACCCGGCGAAGATCAACCCGCTGGCCCCGGCCGAGCTGGTCATCGACCACTCCGTCATCGCCGACAAGTTCGGCACCAACGACGCGTTCGCCCAGAACGTCGAGCTGGAGTACGGCCGCAACAAGGAGCGCTACCAGTTCCTGCGCTGGGGCCAGACCGCCTTCGACGAGTTCAAGGTCGTCCCCCCGGGCACCGGCATCGTGCACCAGGTCAACATCGAGCACCTGGCCCGTACGGTCATGGTCCGCGCCGGCCAGGCGTACCCCGACACCCTCGTCGGCACCGACTCGCACACCACGATGGTCAACGGGCTCGGCGTGCTGGGCTGGGGCGTCGGCGGCATCGAGGCCGAGGCCGCGATGCTCGGCCAGCCGGTCTCCATGCTCATCCCGCGCGTCGTCGGCTTCAAGCTGACCGGCGAGCTGCCGGCCGGCACCACCGCCACCGACCTCGTGCTCACGATCACCGAGATGCTGCGCAAGCACGGCGTCGTCGGCAAGTTCGTCGAGTTCTACGGCGAGGGCGTCTCCGCCACCTCGCTCGCCAACCGCGCCACCATCGGCAACATGTCGCCGGAGTTCGGTTCCACCGCCGCGATCTTCCCGATCGACGACGAGACCCTGAAGTACCTGCGCCTGACCGGCCGTGACGCGCAGCAGGTCGCGCTCGTCGAGGCGTACGCCAAGGAGCAGGGCCTCTGGCTGGACCCGGCTGCCGAGCCGGACTTCTCCGAGAAGCTGGAGCTCGACCTCTCCACGGTCGTCCCCTCCATCGCCGGCCCGAAGCGCCCGCAGGACCGCATCGTCCTCGCGAACGCCAAGGCGCAGTTCGCCCAGGACGTGCGCAACTACGTCGTGGACGACATGGAGTCGGGCAAGGAGTCCTTCCCGGCCTCCGACGCCCCGGCCGGCTCGAACGGCGTCCCGTCGAACCCGACCACGGTCACGGCCCCCGACGGCACGACGTACGAGATCGACCACGGCGCCGTCACCGTCGCCGCGATCACCTCCTGCACCAACACCTCGAACCCGTACGTCATGGTCGCCGCGGCGCTCGTGGCGAAGAAGGCGGTCGAGAAGGGCCTGACCCGCAAGCCGTGGGTCAAGACCACCCTCGCCCCGGGTTCGAAGGTCGTCACCGACTACTTCGACAAGGCGGGCCTGACGCCCTACCTCGACAAGGTCGGCTTCAACCTCGTCGGCTACGGCTGCACCACCTGCATCGGCAACTCCGGCCCGCTGCCGGAAGAGGTCTCCAAGGCGGTCAACGAGAACGACCTGGCCGTGACCTCGGTGCTCTCCGGCAACCGTAACTTCGAGGGCCGGATCAACCCCGACGTCAAGATGAACTACCTGGCCTCCCCGCCGCTGGTCGTCGCGTACGCCATCGCCGGTTCGATGAAGGTCGACATCACCAAGGACGCCCTCGGTGTCGACCAGGACGGCAAGCCGGTCTTCCTGGCGGACATCTGGCCGACCGAGGCCGAGGTGAACGACGTCGTCGCCAACTCCATCGGCGAGGACATGTTCAACAAGTCCTACCAGGACGTCTTCGCGGGCGACGCCCAGTGGCAGGCGCTGCCGATCCCGACCGGCAACACCTTCGAGTGGGACTCCGAGTCCACCTACGTCCGGAAGCCCCCGTACTTCGAGGGCATGACGATGGAGACGACCCCGGTCGAGGACATCACCGGCGCCCGGGTGCTCGCCAAGCTCGGCGACTCGGTCACCACCGACCACATCTCCCCGGCCGGTGCGATCAAGGCCGACACCCCGGCCGGCAAGTACCTCACCGAGCACGGCATCGAGCGTCGTGACTTCAACTCCTACGGCTCGCGCCGTGGCAACCACGAGGTCATGATCCGCGGCACGTTCGCCAACATCCGCCTGCGCAACCAGATCGCGCCGGGCACCGAGGGCGGCTTCACCCGCGACTTCACCCAGGCTGACGGGCCGGTGTCGTTCATCTACGACGCCTCCCAGAACTACCAGGCCGCCGGCACCCCGCTCGTCATCCTGGCGGGCAAGGAGTACGGCTCCGGCTCGTCCCGCGACTGGGCCGCCAAGGGCACCGCGCTGCTGGGCGTCAAGGCCGTCATCGCCGAGTCGTACGAGCGCATCCACCGCTCGAACCTCATCGGCATGGGCGTCCTCCCGCTGCAGTTCCCGGAGGGCCAGACCGCCGCGTCCCTCGGTCTCACCGGCGAGGAGACCTTCTCCTTCACCGGCGTGACCGTGCTGAACGACGGCACCACCCCCCGCACGGTCAAGGTCACCACCGACACCGGCGTGGAGTTCGACGGCGTCGTCCGCATCGACACCCCCGGCGAGGCGGACTACTACCGCAACGGCGGCATCCTGCAGTACGTGCTCCGCGAGCTCGTCGGTAGCTGAGCTGAGGTGAACGAGCGCTTCGCCCCTGTATCTCACGCTGTGGGCGGGGCGCTCGCACTCGCCGGGGCGGAAGATGCGCCAGCCACCAGGAACGCCCGTGATCTGTTCCCCTGGTGCAGCTGAGCATCCCAAGACCACAGAAGAACCCCGCACCTGGTACCAGGTGCGGGGTTCTTCTGTCCCGGCGAGCGTGTGGCGAATGAGGCTGCTGGGGCCTGTATCGGGTTGGCTCGCGGCGTCGCGGGGCTGGGCACGCGCGCTCGCGGCGTTGCCAAAACGCCCTGGTAGCTCCGCTACAAGGTCGCTCCGGCGCCTTGCGGTCGCACGCACCAAGCCCCGCTCCTTCTTCCGCGCGACAACCCCGTGCAGGCCCCAAGGGCTGTCCCGCCATTCCTGGCGGGTGCGCGACGACAGCTACGGCACCTCGCCGCGTTGTCGGAACGTCCCCATACATCCGGTATGCGGACGCCCCTCCGCCTTGCGATGCACCGCATCCGACGCCGCGCACAGATCCACCACGCATTGCGGGACAGCCCTTAGCTGGAGCAGAACTCGCAGTCGTGGACACCGCGCGTCTGCCCCACGGTCGTCCACGAGTCCGGTGCGGTGGTGATGACCGGGTGCGGGCCGGCGTCGGGCATCTTCTGGTCCGAGGGCTCGTACACGTAGTCGGTCATGTCGGAGCAGCCGGGCACAGTACCGCCTTCCCGGGGCGGAAGATCTCCGGGGGCCTCACTTTCCCGGCCCCGCTCGACACCGAGTCCGACGGGCTGCCGTGGTCGGACGGAACCGGGGTGGTGCGGCACGCGGCCGATGGGCCGACGGGCCCACGGCCGCGATGCCACGCCGGTGGACGATCAGACCGGCGGGGGAACCGCGTCCACCGGTGTGCCCGTGGACCGGGGCGCCAGCGTGACGACGGTGAGTGCGAGCAGGGCCATCGCCCCGCTGACGACCGCCAAAGCCGCACCGGCCCCGTACGAGGTGAGCACGGGGAGGAGCGCGAACGGCAGGGCTGAGGCACTGAGTTTGGACAGGGAGTAGGCCAGACCCGAGGCGGTCGAGCGGATGGACGTGGGGTACTGCTCGGCCATGTATACGTGTGAGGCGTTGGAGAAGATGTTGCTCACGAGGGTGTAGCCGATACCGCAGGCGATCAGCTGCACCGAGGACTGGGCAAGCGCGAAACCCATCCCGAGGCCGATCATCAGGCAAGCCGTCACCGCGATGAGGGTCCGCCGTTCGAAACGCTCGATCAGTGGAATCGTGAGGGCGGAGCCGATCGGGTAGCCGAGGAACGAAAGCGCGGTGTACCCGAGCCCCTGAATGACACTGTAACCCTTCGACGCCAGGATCAGCGGAGCGAGCGAGCCGAAACCGTAGTAGCCGAACACCGAGAGAACGCATACCGTCCACAGCACCAAGGTGCGTCGGCGGTACTCCGGTCGCAGGATCATGCGCAGACCCTGCTGGGGCCGCGACGAGTCCTCCTGGTCGAGGTACGGAGCAGAGGAGGCCGCAGGTGAAGGGGCGGCGGATCCGACGGCGGTGGCGGACCCCTCCATCCGGGACACCAGCAGCTCCGCCTCCGCGACACGTCCGCGAGAGGCCAACCAGCGAGGGGATTCGATGAGTTGCCGTCGCAGGATCCACACCACCGCGGAGCCCGCAGAGCCCATGACGAACAGCCAGCGCCATCCCGCGATCCCCAGGGGCGACAGCGGAACCAGCCACAGGGCTGCGAAGCCCACCATCGGAACTCCGCAGTAGGCCAGCGTGTAGGCCCATGCGGTGAACTTGCCGCGCTTTGACGCGGGGAGGACATCGGCGAGGTAGCAGTCGGACAGCGTCTGCTCGGCCCCGATGCCGATTCCAGCCAGGAAGCGGGCCACGATCAGCCAGAGGGCGTTCGGAGAGAAGGCACAGACCAGCGAAAATCCCGAGTACAGAGCGAGGTTGACCAGGAACGCCCGGCGTCGTCCTATGTGGTCGGCAAGCCGGCCGAGCACGATCGCACCCACGAACTGGCCGAGGAAGGCGGAGGCGATGACCAGCTTCAGGGTCGTACCCCCGAAGCCGAATTCGCCCTGAAGGACCTTCGAGATGGTCCCGGAGAGATTGTTGTCGAACGTGTCGAACAGCAGCCCGACCCCGATGACGGTGGTCAGCCGCCGGTGCATCGGGGTGATGGGCATCCGGTCGAGCCGGTCGGCTATCGACGCGAAACCGGCGGGCGGATTCGCGGTCGCGTGAATCTGGGACATGGAAGGGCCTACTCCTCCTCCTCGTGTGCGGCCGGCCCTCAGCCGACGCGCTGGGGTCGTCCGGAGACCTCGCCGCGTCGGATCGGCGCGCTGACGGTGTGCAGGAACGAGGCGACCTCACGGTAGGAGGCCCAGAAGCCCACCTCGTGGTACGGGATGTGGCGCTCTTCGCAGTAGGCACGGGTCAGAACGCGGGCCCTGGCCAGGTTCTTCTGCGGCATCGCGGGGAACAGGTGGTGCTCCACCTGGTAGTTCAGACCGCCGTAGAGGAAGTCGATGACCAGCGAGGGACGGATGTTGCGCGAGGTGAGGACCTGTCGCTCCAGCCAGTCGAGCGTCTCCTCCTCGCCGTCCCGGATATCCATGCCCTTGTGGTTCGGGGCGAATATGAGACCGAAGTAGACCCCGAGCGCGGCCTGTTGCACCAGGATGAACAGCACGCCCATAAGCGGCGGGAGCACGGCGAAGACGGCGGTCAGATAGATCCCCAGCCGCAGCAGCAGCAGGGCGCTCTCCAGCACGGGGCGCTTCGTCTGCCCGCCCGCGATGGCGATCACCGCCGTCTTGTGCATCTTCAGGGACTCCAGCACCAGAAGCACGAAGAACAGCGTGGACTGGTAGCGGACGATGAACCGCTTCGCTCCGCGCCGGCTCTCGTACTGCTTGAGGTCGAAGATCGCTGTCCGCCGCCCGATGTCCGGGTCCTTGTCGAGGTGGTTGGGGTTGCTGTGGTGGCGGTTGTGGTGGTTGACCCACCAGCCGTAGCTCACACCGTTGACGAAGTTGGCGTGGAAGTAGCCCACGGCGGAGGCCAGTCCCTTGTTGCGGAACATCGCCTTGTGGCCGGCATCGTGCCACATGAAGGCGCTCTGGCCACCGCACAGCCCCATCCACACAGCCACCAGCAACTGCCACCAGCTGTCCCCGAGGGCGAAGAAGGCCACCAGGCCGGCGGCCAGTAGGGCCGTGTTCAGAACCAGGCGACCGATGTAGTACCGCGGTGCGAGATCAAGCAGCCCCTCAGCCTTGACCCTTTTCAGGAGCTCGGCGAAGGTGGCGGAAGCGCCGGGCTTCTGCACAGCCAGGGGAACATACGGATCCTGCATGGGAAATTCTCCTTGAGCTGATTCGATGCTGCCCGAGGGGGAGATGCCGCCGGAAGACGGCAGGTCGTCGCCGACGGGCGGGCGGGGGAGGCCCGGCCTCGGCGCGACGCGGATGCGCCCTCGATTCAGGCAGCGGGGGATTCGTCGGCAAGACGTCGGTCGAGGTCGCGCACCGCCTGGTCGGCGGTTCGGGCGAGTTCCTCGTCGTCGGGGCTGCCTATGATGCCCATGAGCAGCTCGACCATCGAGTGCCTCAGGGCGTCCGTGTTGAGGTACAGATCGCTCACTGTGATCTCCTTCGGTAGGGAGTCGACTGCGGACGAGTACGGCGTGTACCGGGCGGCGGCAGGTGGACGGCCCGGCATGAGGCAATTTCAGAAGGCTTTGCAGGCACGGAAGATGTGCGCGAAGCCGGCGAGCGAGGGCCCGTCCTGGAAGGCGACGTACTCCGGGATGACCAGATCCGGCGCCCATTTCTGCTTGTACGCCAGCTGGGTCTGTGCCGGATACAGTGCGGCACCCTCAGCCCAGAGGAAGTGCATGAGCCACTGGAACGACGTGCTGTGGCCTGGGAGTTCGTTTTTCTCGTCCAGGCCGGTGAACGGGGTGAAACCGAAGTGCAGCCACTCGACCCCCTCACCACGGAACACCTCGATGGCGTGCGCGTTGATCGCTTCCATCAGTCCGGGTGAGCCCGCGGGTATGCGCCGACTGAGGTCGTGCATCCAGCCGGTCCGCGTGCCGTACACGGGGGAGTAGGAGATGTAGCCGACCGGAGCGCCGTCGATGGACCCGACGAACAGCCGGCGCAGCTTCTGCACGGAGCCACCGATCTGTCCCACCAGGAACTCCAGCTGAGGGGAGCCTCCCTTGGACCCGAGCCAGGCGTCGTCGATGGTGCTGAGCGCCTCGCCGTAGGAGTCGGCATCGACCTCGCGTACCTGGAGCCCGTTGCGCAAGGCCCGGGAGATCTTGTTGCGCAACTGCATGAAGCGCGTCCCTTTGAGGGTGAGATCAGGCACCCGGACCGCCCACGAGGCGCCTATCTGGTTGACGGTGAACCCGCGACGCGCGTACGCCTCCCCGTCCGTGCGCTGCAACTGGACACCGACCAGCTGCAGTTCTTGCTCGCGCACGTGCTCCAGAAAGAGTCCGAGCAGTGTGTCGTAGTCGTCCGTGCCGGCGAACGGGCCGCCGAACTGCACGGCGAACCTGCCGGTGCGACGGTAGACGATCACACCGTCGTGGCCGGGCGCGGTGAACGTGAGGTTGCCGCTGTTGAGCGCGAGGAAAGAGCTGGGATTCTCGGCTGCGGAGTGCTTGGTGATGGCTCGCAGAACTGGATCTTCGGTCGATACGGCAGACACGATCGTTCCCTTCTCGAAAAATCGCGACGATGAATTACAGCATCGGCGAGCGAGAAAGGAAAGGGCCATCATAGCGTCAGGGAGATGTCAGCGTTGCGTCAGAAGCCTCTGGCACTGTTGTGTTTGTGAACGGCGCGGGAGACTGGGCCGGGAGCAAGGAGAGGTGCCCGGAGTGGTTTATCGGGGGCCTGAGGTTTCTTGGGTCGGGCTCTTTTGGGTCTGCGCAGGTTCGAATCCTGCCCTCTCCGCTGCGGTTGTGGTTGGGCCGTGTTTGGGAGAGGTGCCCGGAGTGGTTTATCGGGGGCCTGAGGTTTCTTGGGTCGGGCTCTTTTGGGTCTGCGCAGGTTCGAATCCTGCCCTCTCCGCTGCGGTTGTGGTTGGGCCGTGTTTGGGAGAGGTGCC